>VXMT01000134.1 GCA_009840965.1 Chloroflexota bacterium | reverse complement strand
GCCCGCCCGGCGCGCAGCGCCGCTCCGAGCAGGCAGCCAGCCTCCCCAGTACGGTCCGGCTCCCTCTCCCCTCGCGGGAGAGGGTGGGGGTGAGGGGGAGCGGGCGCAGCCCGCCCGGCGCGCAGCGCCGCTCCGGGCGCGGGACAACCCGCCGAGGCCAGGCGCGCTTAGCCGCCGCGCTCCTCGATGGGGACGTAGCTGCGCAGCGTCTCGCCCGTGTAGATCTGGCGCGGGCGGTTGAGCTTGTTCCGCGGGTCGAAGTGGTGCTCGCGCCAGTGGGCCAGCCAGCCCGGCATCCGCCCGAGCGCGAAGAACGGCGTGAAGCCGTTCGTGGGAATCCCCAGCGACTCGTAGATGATGCCGCTGTAGAAGTCGACGTTCGGGTAGAGCTGACGCGAGACGAAGTAGTCGTCGTTGAGCGCGAGCTCCTCGAGCTCCGTGGCGATCTCGAGCAGGCGTCCCGCCTCCCCGAGCTGGTCCATCACCTTGTGCGCGTGGTCCTTGAGGATCCTCGCGCGCGGGTCGAAGTTCTTGTAGACACGGTGGCCGAAGCCCATCAGGCGCGTGGTGTCGTTGCTGTCCTTCGCCTTGTCCATGAAGACCCGGGCACTGCCCTCGTTCTCGGCGATGTCGTGCAGCATCTCGATCACGGCCTGGTTCGCGCCGCCGTGGAGCGGCCCCCAGAGCGCCATGATCGCCGCCGAGGCCGAGGCGTAGATGTTCGCCCGCGAGCTGCCCACCATCCGCATCGTGCTCGTCGAGCAGTTCTGCTCGTGGTCGGCGTGGAGGATCAGCAGCGTCTCCACCGCGCGCGTGAACGTGTCGTTGACCTCGTACTCCTCGGTCGGCAGGCCGAACATCATGTAGAGCATGTTCTCGGCGTAGCTGAGGTCGTTGCGCGGGTAGTTGAACGGGTGGCCCATCGCGTATTTGAAGGCGACCGCGCAGATCGTCGGCAGCTTCGCGATCAGCCGGTAGGTGGAGATCTCAACCTGCTCCGGGTCAAGCGGATCGACCGAGTCCGGGTAGAACGTCGACAGCGCGCCGACCACCGCCGCGCTGACCGCCATCGGGTGCGCTGCCAGCGGGAACGCCCGGTACATGTGCCGGATGTCCTCGTGCAGCAGCGTGTGGTTGGTGATCGACCCCTCGAAGGTCGCGAGCTGATCGCTCGTCGGCAGTTCCCCGTAGAGCAGCAGGTACGCAGTCTCGAGGAAGGTGCTGTGCTCCGCCAGCTCCTCGATCGGGTAGCCGCGATAGCGCAGGATGCCCGCCTCGCCGTCGATGAAGGTGATGTCGCTCATCGCGCTGCCGGTGTTCGCGTAGCCGAGGTCGAGCGTGATCAGGCCGGTGTCGCCGCGCAGGGTGCTGACGTCGATCGCGCGCTCGCCCTCGCTGCCCTCGATGATCGGCAGCTCCCAGGTCTTGCCGTCGACGGTCAGCGTGGCTACGTCCGAGGTCGTGGGCGCCTCAAGCGTCGTCATCTCTCACCCCCTGCCGCAGGGCCTCCGGGCGTCCGGCGGGCCCGAAGGCCCGCGGCGCTCGCGGCCTGAATCCACCGCCTCCAGTGTAGACACAGTGTAGACAGTCTGCGTGATCGAGGTGTTGGCGCGGCTATCCGCCGTCCTGCCAGCTGCGGATCGCGTCCGCGGCGCGCAGTTCCACGCCCGCGCGCCGCTCCTGCAGGATGATCGAGGCGCTCGAGTCGAGCGGGCCGAGGCCGGCGTCGACCGCCTCGGCGACCTCTTCCTCCGCGACCGCGCCCAGCTTGACCGGCACGCCGAACTCCTCGGCCATGTCGAGGGCGAGCCGCAGATCCTTGAGCGAGAGGTCGAGGGCGAAGCCCACGTTGTCGTAGGCGCCCTGGTAGACGATGTTCGGCACCGTGCGGTGGATCAGGTTGCCTTGCCCGAAGGAGCCGTTCTGCACCGCGCGCAGCAGCGCCTCCGGGTCCACGCCGGCCTTCACGCCCAGCGTCAGCGCCTCGCCGACGATCACGCGCGCGCTGATCGTGATCAGGTTGTGCACCAGCTTCGCGATCGCCCCGGCGCCGGACGGTCCGATGTAGGAGACCTTGTCGCCGATCAGGTCGAGCACCGGCTTCGCGCGCTCGTAGGCCTCCTCCGGGCCGCCGACCATCACCGCCAGCGACGCGGCCTCCGCGCCCTTCGAGCCGCCGCTGACCGGCCCGTCGAGGACGGCGACGCCCTGCCCGGCGAACTCCTCGTGGATGCGCCGCATCAGCGTTGGCGAGTTCGTCGAGAGGTCGACGTAGATCGCGCCCGGCGCTGCGCCGGCCAGCACGCCGCCCTCGCCGAGCGCCACCTGCTCGACCTCGGCCGGGCCGGGCAGCGAGGTGAAGACGATCTCGCGGTCCTCGCTCGCCCCGCGCGGCGTGGCGGCCCAGCGCGCGCCGGCGGCGAGGTGCCGCTCGGCGGCCTCGCGGCGGATGTCGTGCACCACCACGTCGTGGCCCCCGGCGATCACGTTCATCGCCATGTGCCCGCCCATGTTGCCGAGGCCGATGAAGCCGATGCGCATGCTCACGCTCCTTGCTCTGCCTGCCACGAGCCGCGCTCGCGGTCCTCGTCCTCGTGCGAGAAGGCGACGACGTTGCCGTCCGGGTCGTAGACCTGCGCGTACATCCCGCCGTGCGTCGCCGCCTTCAGCGGGACGTGGAACTCCAGCCCCGCCTCCTCGCAGCGCGCGACGACCTCCTCCAGGTTGGAGAGCAGGATCGTGAAGTAGCGCAGCCCGGTCTGCGTGCGCGGCCCGCGAGGCGTGCGCGCGGCCGGGGTCTCCGGCGGCACGACGAGCTTGATCACGCTCTCGCCGCAGGCGAGGCGGTGCATGTAGCCGCCCGGCCCCGTCGTCTGCTTGTTGAGGTACTCGAGGCCCAGCGTGTCGCGGTAGAAGCGCAGCATCGCCTCCTCGTCCGCCACGATGATCCCCAGATCGATGGCGCTGTTCGTCAGCTCGATCACCATCGGCAGCCCCCTCGCTTGCGTGCCCGGCGATGATAGGGGACGGGCGCGCGGATGCGATCCGCGCACCCGCGCAAGCGCGAGCGGCGAGACGAGGGAGCGCACGATGCAGCAGTTCGAGGGCAGGGTCGCGGTGGTCACCGGCGCGGGCGGCAAGGTCGGCCTTGCACTCTCGCGGCGCTTCGCGCGCGAGGGCATGAGCGTCGCGATGGCCGACGTGCACGCCGAGGACCTCGAGGCCGCGAAGGCGCAGCTCGTGGAGGAGGGCGTCGACGCCGGGCGGCTGATCACCGTGGAGACCGACGTCACGAAGTCGGAGAGCGTGCAGCGGCTCGCCGACGCGGCGGTCGAGGCCTTCGGCGGCGTGCACGTGGTCTGCAACAACGCCGGCGTGAACCCGCAGGACATCTCGATCTGGGAGGCGACCGAGGAGGACTGGCGCTGGGCGCTGGGCGTGAACCTCTGGGGCGCGATCCACGGCACGAGGATCTTCATCCCGCTGATGCTCGCCCAGGACGACGAGGGGCACCTCGTCAACACCGCCTCGGCGGCCGGCCTCGGAGCGCGGCCCGGCATGGGCAGCTACGTGGTGAGCAAGACCGGCATCGTCGCGCTCACCGAGGTGCTCTACCACGAGTTGCGGCGGCTCGACGCGAAGGTCAGCTGCTCCGTGCTCTGCCCCGGCCGCATCCGCGGCGGGGGCACGCGCAACCGCCGCCCGGACGAGTTCCGCACGCCCGGCGACGAGGTGCAGGCGGCGCGCGACCACGAGCTCTACCAGCGCGCCCTCGCCCGCCAGGCGGAGATGGGCGGGCCCGGCTACATCCCGCCCGACGATGTCGCGAACATCGTCGTCGAGGGCGTCCGCGACAACCGCTTCTACCTCTTCACCCACCCCGAGGCGACGAGCGGGCGCGTGCTCGAGCGCGCGGAGGCCCTCGCCGCCCTCGAGCCGCCCTCCCTCGCCGGGTCGATCTTCTGAGGCGGCGGCGCGCCTGCGCCGCTGGAGACCCTTGCGAGACCATTCCTCAGGGCAGCGAGCGCATCCCTTCTGGTCCCCTCTCCCCGAGGGAGAGGGTTAGGGTGAGGGAGGGTCCACCCTCCGGGATCGCGTTGCGCCATCGGGGCGTTCGGAGGCGCGCGGGAGTCCTCCCCCTCACCCCCGCCCTCTCCCCAGGGAGAGGGGGCCGGATCGGGCTCGTGGGAGTTTCGCAAAGATCTCCGCTGGCGCTTCGCACCCCCTCGCGTATCATCCGCAGCGCGTCCGGTGGCGGCCGGACCAGCCCGGAGGGAACACGTGCTGCAGACCAGCCTCTTCTACCTGCCCACCGTCGGCTCCCGCGAGGAGATCGAGCAGGGCATGGCGGGGATGCGCGACGACCTCTACCAGAACATGCTCGCCGAGCTGACCGAGCAAGCCCAGCTCGCCGACCGCCTCGGCTACGACTCGATCTCCTTCACCGAGCACCACTTCCACATCGAGGGCTTCGAGCTCTCCACCAACCCCGTCCTGCTCGACCTCTACATCGCCATGCAGACCGAGCGCATTCGCGTCGGCCAGCTCGGCATCGTGCTGCCCGCGCAGAACCCGATCCGCGTCGCCGAGGACATCGCGATGCTCGATCACATGAGCGGCGGGCGCGCCATCGCCGGCTTCGCGCGCGGCTACCAGCGGCGCTGGGTGGACGTGATGGCGCAGCAGATGCACGGCATCCACGGCGCCATCCCCCAGCAGCACGACGAGATCGACGCCGCCAACCGCCAGGCCTTCGAGGAGCACTTCAACATCGTCCGCCGCTGCTGGACCGAGGAGATGCTGGAGACCGACAGCAGCTACTGGCAGATCCCCACCGAGGGCACCCCGTGGACCCTCGAGGCCACCCGGCTCTACGGCAAGGGCGTCGACGAGGACGGGATGCTGCGCCAGATCGGCGTCGTGCCCAAGCCGCTGCAGAAGCCGCACCCGGAGATCTTCCAGCCCTTCGCCTCCAGCGAGGGCACCGTTCGCTGGTGCGCGCGCGAGGGCATCACCGCCGTGATCACGGCCATGCACCCCGTCAACCAGCGCAAGCTCGTCGAGGCCTACGAGGACGAGGCGAGGGCGGCCGGACGCGAGCTCGAGCCCGGCGAGGGCATCGGGCTGCTGCGCGACGTCTTTGTCGCCGACACGGACGAGGAGGCGTTCGAGCTGTGGCGGCGTGGGGCCGGCTTCGCGCACAACGCCTGGTTCACGCCCTTCGGCTTCGGCGTCGGGCGCAACCGCCCTGGCAGCGACGAGCCGATGTCGCCGCAGGAGATGATGGACCACGGCATGCTGCTCGTCGGCACCGTCGACAGCGTGACGAGGCAGCTCGAGGCGATGGTCTCGCACGATCCGGTGCGCTGGCTGTTCGCCTGGCAGTTCAACGGCCTGATCCCGCACGAGAAGCTGATGCGATCGCTGGAGCTGTTCGCGACGAAGGTGCTGCCGCGCGTCAACGGCGGCTAACCGTCCGCCCCCCTCCCCCCGAGGGAGAGCGGCGCCGAGGTGAGAGCCCTCCGGCCCCCTCTCCCC
>VXMT01000275.1 GCA_009840965.1 Chloroflexota bacterium | reverse complement strand
CCATCGGCGCGGGCAGGCCGCGCGTGTGGACGTCGGGCGCGGCGGCGTTGGTGAGCTGCCGCGCGGCGGCGAGGCGGGCGACCATCTCGCCGATGCGGAACTGCGTGAGCTGGTAGTCGCCGATCGGCTTGCCGAACTGCTCGCGCTGCGTCACGTACTGGCAGGCCTTCTCCAGCGAGGCCTGGGCGACGCCACAGGCGCGCCCGCCGGTCTGGAGCCGCCCGACCGCGAAGCCGCCCATCTGCAGCGCGAAGCCGCGGCCCATGCCCTCGTCCTCGCCCACGAGGTTGGCGTGCGGCACGAAGTAGTTGTCGATCGCGACGGTGAAGGAGTGCATGCCGCGGTAGCCCGGCGTCGGGTTGGCGGTCGCGCTCATCGATCCGCCCTCGGGCTGGGTCTGCGTCCACTCGTGCCCGTAGTGCGCGTCCTTGGGGACGATCAGCACGGACAGCCCGCGTCCGGCCGCCTCGGGGTTGGGGTTCGTGCGCACGAGCATCGAGATCACGTTGGCGCGGCCGGAGAAGGTGCTCCAGGCCTTCGCGCCGTTGACGCGCCAGCCCTGCACGCCGTCCACCGTGGCCGGCGTCGCGCGCACCTGGAGGTTGGCGTTGTCCGAGCCCACGTCCGGCTCCGTCACGCCGATCGCGACCAGCACCTCGCCGGAGGCGAGCTTCGGCAGCCAGTGATCCTTCTGCGCCTCGGTGCCGCCGGTGAGCAGCGCGTGGGCGAGAATCTCCGGCCGTGTGTGCAGCGATCCGGCCGCGCCGAGCGAGGCTGCCGACAGCTCCTCCGTCATCACCACCATCGGCAGGTAGCCCATGCCCGTGCCGCCGTACTGCTCCGGGATCGAGGCGCCGAAGAAGCCAAGCGAGGAGAAGCGCTCAAGCAGGCTGTCGGGGACGAGCAGGTCCTGGCGGTGGATCGCCTGCGCGATCGGGGCGACCTCGTTGCGCGCGAACTCGCGCGCGGTTTCGCGCGTGAGCATCGCCGCGTCGTCGCGCAGATCGAGGTTGTTGACGCCGAGCGAGGCGATCGCGCGCCGTCCCAGCGCACGCACGCGCGCCTCGTCGAGGCCCGCGCGCACCGCGGAGCGCAGCTCGGGCGCGTCGAGGGCGGCCGCGGCCTCGTCGATGCCGAAGTCGTCGTGCGCCGCCTCGATGGCGGAGCGCAGCGTGTGCGTCGCCTCGGCGGCGTAGACGAGAGCGGCGTCTTCCTGCTGCTCGTCGCGGACGCCGGCCTCGCGCAGGCCCTCGCTCGAGGCGACAAGCGCGCTCGCCGCGCGCACCTGCGTGGCGAGGTAGGCGATGCGCTCGGTGTGAACCTGGTGATCGTCGATCAGCGCGCCGCCCTCGGTGACCTCGGCGGCGTGCGCGACCGCCGCGTCGATGGCCGCGCCCGCCGCGTCGACGAGGGTGCGCGCGACGGCGACGGCGTCGATGTCCACTCCAGTGCTCGCCACGTGCCTGCTCCGTTCGCTGCGAGGGCTCGCAAGCCCTCGGCGTTCCTGCCGTCCGCTACCGCGCCCTGGGCATGAGCACGGTGTAGTCGAGGTCGAGCACCACGTTCGGGTGGTAGCGCTCGCGCCCGTCGTCGTATGTCTCTCTCAGCTCCAGGTCCTCGCTCGCGGGGTCGGCGTTCTTGACGCGGACGCGGCGCGGCGGCCGCGCGCGGCGCGCGGCGCGGCCGAGGTCGATGCGCTCGAGCACGTCCGTCCAGGCAAAGACCGTGTCGCCCGCGAAGGTCGGGTTGCTGTGCGTGCCGCCGTTGAAGGCGAGGATGCCGAGGGCGTGCTCCAGCCCGTTGAAGGAGAGCGCACGCGCGATCGAGATGATGTGCCCGCCGTAGATCACGCGGCGGCCGAAGCGCGAGTCCGCGAGGGCGTAGGCGTTGAAGTGCGCACGCGCGGTGTTGTGGTACATGCGCGTCGCGATCTGGTGCTCGGCCTCCTCGATGGCCATGCCGTCGACGTGGTGGATGCGCTCGCCCGGCTCGTAGTCCTCCCACCAGGCGCGCCCGCCGCTGACCTCGGGCGAGAACCCGGCGAGGTCGAGCGGCTCCGGCACGCGCAGCGCATCGGGGGTGACGGCCTCGGGCGTCTCGGGTGCGTCGTTCGCGCCGGTCAGCGTCGAGGGGTCGCGCTTGTTCATCAGCACCCAGCGGATCAGCGTCAGCACCTCTTCGCCGCGCTGGTTCGAGCCGGTGGTGCGCACCCAGACGACGCCCGTGTCCCCGCCGCGCGACTCGCGGCGGCCGAGCACGGTGGTCACCGAGCTGATCGTGTCGCCCGGCAGCACCGGCACGCCGAAGCGCACGTCGGCGTAGCCGAGGTTGGCGACGGCGTTGAGCGAGACGTCGGGCACCGACTTGCCGAAGACGGTGTGAAAGACGAGCAGGTCGTTGACCGTCTCGCGCGGGTAGCCGAGCGCGCGGGCGAATTCGGCGTTGCAGTGCAGCGGGTAGCGGTCGGCGGTGAGCGCGATGTAGAGCGCCGCGTCGCCCTCGGTGAGGGTGCGCGGCACCGCGTGGCGGATCTCGAGGCCGGTCTCGAGGTCCTCGAAGTAGTTGCCGGTGCTGGCCTTGTCGCCCATGCGCTCCCCGCCCGGCATATTGTAGGCGCGTGCCCGCCGAGCGGAAGCGGGCAGCGTGGCGGCGGAGGTGCGAGATGGGGGCGAAGGAACTGGAAGCACTGATCGAGGTGCTCCGCGGGCAGAGCGAGCTGGGCCGCGAGGGTCACGTCCTCGGTACGTGGGTGATCCGCTACGACAAGGAGCGCGGCGCGTTCAGCTTCGACAAGTGCGAGAGCGAGATCTACTGCAACGAGCGCCCCAGCCTGATCGCCCTCGACGGCTCCGTGATCGACCCCGGCGGCCCGCTCGACGAGGGCTTCTAGCGTCGTGAGCCGCCCCACGATCTGCATCGCGACCGCGCTCGAGGACGACCTCACCGCGCAGATCGCCGAGGTCGGCGAGGTCGTACATGTCGATCCGGGCGCGTCACTCGATGAGCTGATCGCGGGGCTGCAGGGCGTGGACGGCGTGCTCAGCCCGACGCACTTCAACCTCGGCGAGGAGTTCTTTGCGGCCGTGCCCGGCCTGCGCGTCGTCTCGCAGCACGCCGTCGGCTACAACAACATCGACATCGAGGCCGCGACGAGGCACGGCGTCGCGGTCTGCAACACGCCGACCGTACTCAACGCCGCGGTCGCCGACCTCACGATGGCGATCATCATCTCGCTCGCGCGGCGGCTCTGGGAGTTCGAGGCGTTCTCGCGCAGCGGCGCATGGGCGCGCCGCGAGCCGCTCCCGCCGCTCGCGCACGAGATCAGCGGCAAGGTACTCGGCGTGATCGGCTTCGGGCGCATCGGCCGCGAGGTCGCGCGCCGCATGCAGGCGATCGGCATGCGCATCGTCTGGTACGACATCTTCGAGGGCGCCTCGACCGCGACGATCGACGACGTCGAGGACGCGCCCTACCGCCCGCTCGACGACCTGCTGCGCGAATCCGATTTCGTCACGATCCACACGAACCTGACGACCGACTCCTACCACCTGATCGGCGCGCGCGAGCTGGCGCTGATGAAGCCGAGCGCCTACATCGTGAACACCGCGCGCGGCCCGGTGATCGACCAGCCGGCGCTGGTCGCGGCCCTCGAGGCCGGCACGATCGCCGGGGCGGGCCTCGACGTGCTCGAGGCGGAGCCGCCGGACCCCGACGACCCGATCGTGCGGCTGCCGAACGTGATCACCTTCCCGCACATCGGCACGGCCGCCGTGGAGACGCGGCGCGCGATGCGCGAGCTTGCGGTGCGGAACCTGATCGCCGTCGTGCGCGGCGAGACGCCGCCCGCGATCGTCAACCCCGAGGTGCTCGGGTAGCCTCCGGCGAGGAACGCATGACGGACGAGACGAACGAGGGCCTGTCGGGGGCGCGCGCCGAGGCGGAACGGCGCGGCGTCGGTGGCTACGGCCGCCACGTCTTCATCTGCACCGGCCCGGACTGCTGCACGGCGAAGCAGGGCGCGGCCGCGTGGGCGCGGCTCAAGCGCGCCGTCGGCGAGCTGAACGCCCGCGACGACGAGCCCCCGATCTACCGCACGAAGGTCGGCTGCCTGCGCATCTGCGAGAGCGGACCGGTGGCGGTCGTCTACCCCGAGGGCCGCTGGTACGCGGGCCTGACTCCGAAGGCCCTCGATCGCGTCATCGAGGAAGACCTGGGACAGGGGCGCCCGGTGCCGGAGCACCTGATCGGCGAGAACCCGCTCTCCCTCGACGACGGCGCCCCCTCAGGCCAGCGCGATGACCAATAGCGTCGCATGAGCGTAGGCCGCTTCATCGCGATGGTCGGCATGCTGGTCTGGCGCCGGTCCGACGGCAGGTACCTGCTGGTGAGGCGGTCGGCCTCGAGAGACTTCGCCCCCGGAGAGTGGGAGACCGGTTCCGGCAGGCTCGAGCAAGGCGAAGGCTTCCTGGAAGCCTTGCGACGAGAGTGCATCGAGGAGCTGGGTCTGGACGTGCGCATTGAGTGCATCCTAGGCATCACTCACTTCTACCGCGGAGGATCGGACCCCGCCAACGAGATGGTCGGGGTGAGCTTCGGCTGCTCCGTGGGTGACGCGTCCGGTCTCTCGCTGAGCGAAGAGCACTCCGAGCACAGGTGGGTGACGGCGGAGGACGCGGCGGCGTTCCTCCCGCCGAACCACTGGCTGAGCGCACTGTTAGTCCGGGCCGAGGCGTTTCGTGAACTGATGCCGGAGGAGCTTCGGCGACTCCACTGGACCGGCGACATCGAGTTCTAGTCCTTGAGGATCGTCCCCTCGTACGGACCGACGCCGACCGAGGCCGCCGCCTCGGCGATCTGACGCCAGGTTTCGTCCTCGAGGGGGATGCCGTCGCGGCGCTCGGCCATGCGGCGGCGCTCCGGCTCGCCGGGCGTCAGGATCTCGTCGAAGCCCTCGGCGTACGGGGGCTGCTTCACGTAGTCGAGCAGGCCGGCGAGCTCGCCCTCGAATCCATCGAGGCCGATGAAGCGCTCGGGGTCGACGGCGATGAAGAGAAAGCCGTTGCCGCGACTGCCCGGGCCGCTGCTCGCGCCCGCCCCGGTCAGCGCGCCGCCGAGCAGATCGACGGCCAGCGCGAGCGCGTAGCCCTTGTGGCCCACCCCGCCGTCGCCCCCCCCGCCGGAGTCGCGGCCGACGCCGAGCGGCAGCCGCGCGCCATGCCCCCGCCATCCCGGACGGTGGCCACGCGGAAGGGGATGGGGGTCCGCCGAGGGCCTGCCGTCGCCGTCGACGATGCGGCCGGGTGGCAGCTCGGCGCCGCGGTTGCGCGCCACCCGCACCTTGCCCTCGGCGAGCACGGGCGTCGCCATGTCGAGCACGAACGGCGCGTCCGGGTCGCCGGTCGGGGCGGCGACGAAGAGCGGGTTGGTCGCGAGCCGCCGCGCCGTGCCGCCGAACGGGGCGACGAAGGAGCTCGCGCCGTGCCCGTTGACCCAGCCGAGCGCGACCATCCCCTGCGCCGCGGCCTGCTCGCCGTAGGCC
>VXMT01000090.1 GCA_009840965.1 Chloroflexota bacterium | reverse complement strand
CCCCCACCCCTCGCGCGCGACGCGGGGCGCGATAGACTGGGCGTGACGTGATTCGCGAAGAGCTGCGGGAACTGGTCGAACGCGCCCTCGCCGCCGCGCAGGAGGCGGGCGACCTGCCCGCGTTCGCCGCGCCCGAGGTCACCCTCGAACACCCCCAGCGCCCCGAGCACGGCGACTTCGCCGCCAACCTCCCGCTGCGCATCCAGGGCCTCGCCCGCATGCGCGCCCTCGACGTCGCCGAGGCGCTGCGCGCGCGCATGCCCGACCACCCCGCCGTCGGCGAGGTGCGCGTCGCCCCGCCCGGCTTCCTCAACCTCTACCTCGACCCCGCCTGGGCCGCCGGCCAGGCCCGCGCCATCGCCGGGGAGGGCGATGCCTGGCCGCGGCTCGACCTCGGCGGCGGCAGCAAGACGCAGGTCGAGTACGTCTCCGCCAACCCCACCGGGCCGATCCACGTCGGCAACGGGCGCGGAGCCGCCATCGGATCCACCCTCGCCGCCGTGCTGCGCGCGACCGGCCACGAGGTGGAGGAGGAGTACTACATCAACGACGCCGGCCAGCAGGTCGCGATCTTCGCCCGCACCCTTTACGCCCGCTACCAGCAGCTGTTCGGCCGCGACGCGGAGATCCCGGAGAACGGCTATCCCGGCGAGTACGTGCGCGAGATCGCCGTCCGCCTCCAGCACGAGCACGGCGACGCCTACCTGCGCCCCGAGGGCGAAGAGCCCGACGCCCGCCTCGGCGACGAGGGCATCCGCCTGATGGTCGACCAGATCCGCGAGGACCTCGAGGCGATGGGCGTGACGTACGACCGCTGGTTCGCCGAGCGCTCGCTGCAGGTCGAGGGCGGCCCCTACGACCGCGTGCTCTCGTTGCTGCGCGAGGACGGCCACGTCGTCGAGCGCGAGGGCGCGGTCTGGTTCGCCTCCTCGCAGCTCGGCGAGTCGAAGGACAACGTGCTGATCCGCTCGGACGGGCAGCCGACCTACTTCGCCACGGACATCGCCTACCACTACGACAAGTTCATCGAGCGCGGCTTCGACCGCGTGATCGACGTCTGGGGCGCGGACCACCAAGGCCACGTCTCCCGCGTCAAGGCCGGGGTTACGGCGACGGGCGGCGACGGCGACGCGCTGGACGTGCTGCTCTACCAGCTCGTGACGCTCAAGCGGAACGGCGTGGTCGTGCCGCTCTCCAAGCGCGCGGGCGAGATCGTGACGCTGCGCGAGGTCGTCGACGAGGTCGGCCGCGATGCGGCGCGCTTCTTCTTCCTGCTCTCCTCGGCGGGCTCGGCGATGGACTTCGACCTGGAGCTGGCGAAGCGGCAGTCGGACGACAACCCGGTCTACTACGTGCAGTACGCGCACGCGCGCATCGCCGGAGTGCTGCGCAACGCCGACGAGCAGGGACTGTCCGCCGAGGGCGCGCAGCCCTCGCTGCTGACCCACGAGGCGGAGCAGGCGCTGATCCGCAAGCTGCTGCTGCTGCCCGAGGTGATCGAGGAGGTGGTCGAGGAGCTGGCGCCGCACCGCCTGCCGCACTACGCGCAGGAGCTGGCGCAGTCGTTCCACGTCTTCTACACGCAGTGCCGCGTGCTCGGCGACGACGAGGCGCTGAGCCGCGCGCGCCTGCTCCTGCTCGAGGCCACCCGCCTCACCCTCGCCCGCACGCTCGGCCTGATGGGCATCTCGGCGCCGGAGCGGATGTAGGGGCGATGCCGCCGGGCGGCAGCTCGCTGATCGCACACCACTGGCGACCCATCGCCGACCTTCCTGCCGACTGGGCGGCACTCTGTCGGCCCGACCTGCACGCCGTCCACGCGGAGTGGACGGCGGCTCGCGATGCGCTCGACGACCCGGACCGCGTGCGCCAGGTGCAGGAACGGCTGATGACGGTCTGGGCGATCGAGACCGGCATCATCGAGCGCCTCTACAGCGTCGATCGCGGCGTCACGATCGCCCTCGCCGAGGTCGGCCTCGACGCGATGGAGCGCTTCCACGCCGAGGGCCAACTCACCGCCGAGGCGCAGGCGCTGATCGGCGACCAGCGCGCCTCGCTGGAGATGGTCATGGACCTCGTCGGCGGTCGGCGGGAGCTGACGAGCTCGTACGCCCGCGAGCTGCACCGCGGCCTGACCGAGCACCAGGACACCCGGGACGCCATCGACGCGCAGGGCCGGCGCTTCGCCGCGCCCCTGCTCAAAGGCGAGTGGAAGCGGCTGCCGAACAACCCGATCCGGCCCGATGGCCGCGTGCACGAGTACTGTCCGCCCGAGTTCGTGCAGGACGAGATCGACCGGCTACTCGCGTGGCGCACCGAGCACGAAACGGCGGGCGTTTGCCCGGAGGTCGAAGCCGCCTGGCTGCACCACCGCTTCTCGCAGATCCACCCCTTCGAGGACGGCAACGGCCGCGTCGCCCGCGCCCTGACGGCCGCCGTCTTCCTCAAGAGCGACTACCTCGTGCTCGTGATCCGCGACGAAGAGCACCGAGACCCGTACCTCGATGCCCTCGAAGCCGCCGACGGCGACGATCTCAAGCCGCTCGTCGACCTCTTCGCGGACATCCAGGCCGCCGACCTCGCGGACGCGCTGGAGCTGATCGTGTAGCCAGCCTTCAGTCGCGTCGTACGCCTCCCTCGCCCCCCTCCCCCACTCGCGCTACCCTCGACACGCGAGGAGGCGCGGCGCGATGGGCGAGGCAGGCGAGGAGCGGCAGCGGATCCTGACCGGGGTGCGGCCCACCGGGGCCCTGCACCTCGGACACTACGCGGGCGCGCTCGAGAACTGGCTCCGCCTCCAGGACGAGTACGAGTGCTTCTTCCTCATCGCCGACTACCAGGTCTCCGACCACGCCGACGACATCGAGCGCGTGCGCGAGGGCGTCATCGAGGTCGCCACCGACTGGCTCGCCGTGGGGCTCGACCCGGAGCGCTCGCACTTCGTGATCGAGAGCCTGGTGCCGGAGCACGCCGAGCTGACGACGCTGCTCAGCTGGTTCATCGGCCTCGGTCGGCTCGAACGCAACCCGACCCTCAAGGCCGAGATGGAGGAGCTCGAGGAGCGCGGCATGTCCTTCGAGGAGGCCGAGCGCGACGGCAAGCGCCAGGTGGTGCGCGAGCGCGGTGCCGTGCCCGTCGCCTTCTTCACCTACCCGATCATGCAGGTCGCCAACATCCTGATGCCGCGCGCGCACCTCGTGCCCGTCGGCGAGGACCAGATGCCGCACATCGAGATGACGCGCGAGGTCGCACGCCGTTTCAATCGCCGCTTCGGCTACGTCTTCCCGGAGCCGGACGGCCTCGTCGGCCGCGTGCCGCGCCTTGTCGGCATCGATGGCAACGCGAAGATGAGCAAGTCGCTGAACAACACGATCGACCTCAAGGACGACGCCGAGACGGTCGAGCGCAAGGTGATGCGCATGTACACCGACCCGACACGGCTGCGCGCCACCGACCCGGGCCACGTCGAGGGCAACCCGGTCTTCATGTACCACGACGCCTTCAACCCGGACGTCGAGGAGGTCGTCGACCTCAAGGACCGCTACCGCACGGGTCGCATCGGCGACGTGGAGGTGAAGCGCAAGCTGGCGGCCGCGCTCAACACCTTCCTCGACCCGATCCGCGAGCGCCGCGCCCACTACGAGTCGAACCCTGCCGAGGTCCGCGCGGCGCTCGCCCGCGGCACGGAGCACGCCCGCACCGTCGCGCAGCACACGATGGTGGACGTGCGCTCCGCCCTCGGCCTCAACTACCTCGACGGGTAGCGGGCGCGGCTCTACTCCGAGTCGTCGGCGTCCTGACTGGGCAGTGTTTTCAGGAACGCCTCGATCTGGTCAAGGCGTGCGTCGAGGCTCGGGCCGGTGAAGTGCCCCGAGACACCGGGCGGACCGAAGGCTTCCGTAATCCCGCTTTCGGTCAGCGGCGGGAAGAACTCGGCGAACACTTCCGGGTGGACCGCGATGTAGATGCCGCCATTCCGTGGGCGAGCGTAGATGAGCCGCCGGTTGCGGCTTTGCCTGGGGACGACCGAGACGGCATAGCTGAAGGAACGCACTACCAGGTCCGCCGCTTCCGCCATCGCCAGGAAACGGTCGAATTCTGAGGCCGCTCCAACCGCGTCCGCGAGTTCACGAATCTCATCGACGCTGCGCGTTGGTCGCCGTGGCCTGCGCTCGGTCTGCTCCTCCGTCACCTCGCGGATCAGCAGGCGAGGACCATCATGCACCTCGAACGCCTCGAATGTGACGATGCTGATCGGCACACCGTAGCCGCCGAGGTGCGCGACGATCCGCTCCAGCCCGGCGTCGACGCCGACGCCGGCGAGCAGCACGGCCACCTCGCGTGACCCCTCCTCGCCGTCCAGTTGCTGGCGCACCGCGCGCGCCAACTCGTCCGCATCGCCTAGCGCCGCCAGGCCGGGGCGCAGCAAGGCTTCGAGGTCTTCGGAGCCCATCTGCGCGATCGATGCTGCGTAGTCAAGCGCCTGGGTGATCGCGTCCCGGTAGAGCCGCGCGCGCTTGAGTTCGATCACTACCCAGCGGTCCTGCCAGTCAATCGCAAGCAGATCGAGCTTCCCGCTGTCTAGCTTCACTTGCCGACCCACGATCTCGAGATCGCCGGAGAGGAGTGTCGGCTCGGCGGCTATCCACCCTTCGAGGTGATCCTCGAGCTCTACTTGTGCGCTGCGAGGCACCGACTGCGGCGCGTCGCCGTCGACCGTCCACACACCGAGGTCAGCCATCGCTCAGCCCCGTTCCGCATCACATGCGCCCAAAACCTTAGCAGCGCCCTCGTCCCGTAGGTATCGTGGCGGGAGCTCAGGGAAGGACGCCCTGGTGACCTGCAGCGAGGCGACGATCGTGATCCCCCGGCGCTTTCGCGGGCCGCCGCACTCTGCCAACGGCGGCTACACCAGCGCGCTGCTGGCGCGGCACGTCGACGCGCCCTCGTCCGAGGTGACGTTGCGCAGTCCGCCGCCGCTGGAGCGGGCGATGGAGTTGCGCCACGAGGGCGATCGCGCGCTGCTGTTCGACGGCGAGCACCTGGTGGCTGAGGCCGCGCCTGCCTCGCTCGATCCGGCCCCGCCGCCGCGAGTGAGCCCGGCCGAGGCGATCGAGGCGGCGCGCCGCTTCCGCGGGTTCGAGCAGCACCCGTTCCCGGGCTGCTTCACGTGCGGGACCGAACGCGCGGAGGGCGACGGACTGCGCATCTTCACGGGCCCCGTAGCCGAGGATTCCGAGGTCGTCGCCGCGCCGTGGACGCCCTCGGCCGATCTCGCGGGGGCCGATGGCGTCGTGGCGGAGCCCATCGTCTGGGCGGCGATCGATTGTCCCAGCGGCTGGGCGCACGTCGACGACCGGCTGAGCGCGGTGCTGGGCCGGATGGCCGCGCGCGTCCTCGAGCCGGTGCGAGCAGGCGAGCACTACGTCGCCGTGGCGCGCCGGACCGGCGCCGAGGGCAACCGCCGCCACGCGGAGTCGGCGCTACTCGCGCCGAACGGGCGCGCGGTCGCGATCGCGCCCGCAACCAGGAACGTGGTCCCCTAGCCCCAGGCGATAGCCCCGCACGGGGGCCTATGACAGGGCG
>VXMT01000113.1 GCA_009840965.1 Chloroflexota bacterium | reverse complement strand
CCGTTCCCCACTTTGCCCCCGCCCCCCGGGGGGCCCCGGGGGCCGCGGGCCGCGGGGGTTGGGCCCCGGGGGGGGCCACCCGGTCTTGCCGGGCTAGTTCGTGCAGGGCGCCTCCCAGTCGATGCCGCCCCAGTCGAGGAAGCCCTCCACCGCGACTCCCGGAACCACCGTGCTCAGCGGCACCGACGCCAGCCCGTGGAAGGTCGGGCTGAAGTCGTAGCGTGGCGCGAGGGTGAAGCCGAAGGCGGACTGGTCCTCGACCGCGCCGAGTCCCTCGAGCGCCGCCAGCATCGCTGCCTGGTCGTCGGAGCCGGCGGTCTCCGCCGCGTAACGAATGAGCATCGCGGCATCGAAGCCGAAGGCGTACTGGTAGAGCACGCCGTTGATCTGGTCGGTCTTGGCGCTCACCGCGTCCAGCAGCCGCTGCTGGTCGGGGGTGAGCCCGTCGGGCCGTCGAATGTTGATGTTCCAGGCGGTGAGGATCGTACCGGGCGGCGTCTCCTCCTCGATGTTCGTGAAGATGAAGCTCCAGTCCGTCGTCGAGGCGCTGTTGCCGCCGACCACCGGGACGTCGAAGCCGATGTTCTCCATCGCCTGGAACGCGAACAGGATGTCCGGCCCGAAGAGGTCGAAGAGCAGCGCGTCGGGCCCGGAGGCCTGCAGCTTCTGCATCTGCGCGGTCATGTCCGGGGTGCCGAACGGCACGATTTCGACCGCCGTGATCTCTAGGCCGAGCTGCGGGAAGGCGTCCTCCCAGGCCGCGCGGTTGTCGTCCCAGTACGGGCCCGGGCCGGTCAGCACCGCGTACTTCGTGTGCCCCAGCTGCGGCAGCAGGCAGGCGATGCTCTCGCCCTGCACGTAGGCGAGCGCCGGGAGCTCGAAGGTCCACGGGCTCACCGACGGGTCGGTGAGCGCCGCGTCACCGGAGTTGGAGAACGAGATGATCCCCGCGTCGTTGATGAAGGGCGCGACCGCCTGCATGCCGATCGACTGCGGGTAGACCGCGTGGAACTGCGTGTCGCCGAGCAGCACCTCGTTGATGATCTCCACGCCCTTCGGAATGTCCGACTGGGCATCGAAGACCTCGTACTCGAGCTTGCGGCCGAGGATGCCGCCGCTCTCGTTGATCAGGTCGACCGCGGCCTCGAAGCCGACGAGGTTCGAGTGGGCGAACGTTCCGAAGATCCCCGTGAGGTTCTTGATCACGGCGACCCGGAACGGGTTGTCCTCGTCGAGGGCCGCGGGCGCCTCGGTCGCAGCAGCCGTCGGCGTCGCCGTCGCTGCCGGCGTGGCCGTCGCCGCAGCCGTCGCAGCCGCCGTGGCGGTCGGCGTTGCCGCCTGTGTCGCCTCCGGTGTCGCCGTCGCGGCGGGCGTGGCCGCGGCGGTGGGGGTTGCCGCGGGTGGCGCCTCGTCGTCGTCGCCGTCGTCGCAGGCGACAAGCGCCATCGCGAGCAACGCGAACATGAGCACCGCGATGCCGAAGAACTTCCTCACGGAACACCCCCTCAATGCGTGTCAACCTCGATTGTCATAGAAGCCGCAGGCCCCGCATGTCAACGCTGATGGCGCCGACAGGCGGGAGCGAGGCCGCCGCTACGTTGCGCTCTCCAGGTACGAGTCGCCGATGACCCCGCGGTCGATCAGCTCCTCGTAGCGGGCGTCGCTCACCCCGAGCAAGCCCTTGAGCACCTCTTCGTTGTGCTGGCCGAGCAGCGGAGCCGGGCCGCGGATGCGGAGCGGGTGGCGCTCCAGCTTGGCGACCGGCGCCGGGTAGTGGTGCCTGCCCGCGGCCGGATGCTCGACCTCCGCCCAGAAGCCTCGCGCGAGGAGGTGCGGATCGTCTCGCAGCGCCTCGGGAGGCAGCACCTCGGCGGCGGGCACGCCCGCCGCCTGCAGGCGCTCGCGCAGGCCACGCGCGGGGTGGCGGCGCGTCCACTCCGCGACGAGCGCCTCGAGCTCGTCCTCGTGGCGGCGCCGCGAGACGACGTCCGCGAAGCGCGGGTCGGCTGCCAGCTCCGGCTGGCCCATCGCCCCGGCGAGCGCGGCGAAGGCCTCGTCCGAGGCAACCGCGATCCCGATCCACTCGTCCTCGCCGGCGCAGGGGAAGAAGCCGTTCGGCACGTTGGAGGGGTGACGGTTGCCCCACGTCCCCTGCACCCGGCGGTTCATCGAGTAGTCCATGAAGGCGTAGGCGAGGTGGTGCAGCACGGCCTCGACGTGCGAGAGATCGATCAGCTGCCCCGCGCCCGTGCGCTCCCTCGCGAACAGCGCGGCCTGGATCGCGAAGGCCATGTGCGCCCCGGCGTTTGGGTCGCCGTGTCCGCTGCCCGGCGTCCACGAGGGATCGCTGTCGCGGTAACCGCGGAGGTAGGTGTGACCCGCGAAGGCCTCCATCGTGGGAGCGTAGCCCTTGAAGTTGCGGTAGGGGCCGCTGATCCCGAAGCCGGGGAACCGCCCCATCACCAGGCGCGGGTTCAGCCTCGAGAGCGTCTCGTAGCCGATCCCCAGTCGCTCCACCACGTCCGCGGCATTGTTCTCCAGGAAGACGTCGGAGACGCGGACGAGGTCGTGGAAGAGCTCGAGGCCATTCGGGTCTGTGAGGTCGAGCGTCACGCTCTTGTGAGCGCGCTTGCCGTAGTTGAAGTTGGCGTTGCGGTTCCAGAAGCCCTCGCTCGCGTCGCGGTCGACGAACAGCGCCCCGGTCGGGCCCTCCATCAGCTCGGGCGCGATGTGGCGGGAGGGCATGCGCGTGCGGTTCATGTGCCGGATCGACTCGATCTCGATCACCTCGGCCCCGAGGTCGGCGAGGTGCAGCGTGGCCGAGGGCCCCGCCCAGACCGTCGCGTTGGCGAGCACGCGGACGCCCTCGAGCGGCAGCGGGGCAGCGGGCGTCGAGGCGGCCACGGCTAGACCACGCCCCGCTGCCGGAGCACCACGACGTCCTGCGGCGAGTAGCCGAGCCTGCCGGTCAGCACCTCGCTGCTGTGCTCGCCGAGCAGCGGGGCGCGCCGGATGCGCGCCGGGTGCTCCGAGAGCCTGAACGGCGGTCCGGGGTACTCGAGGCGTCCCGCCTCCGGGTGGTCGAGCAGCGTGAAGTACCCGCGCTCGCGCAGCTGCGGGTCGCCGAAGATGTCCTCCATGGTGTTGAGCGCCGCGACCGGGACGCCCTGCGACTGCCCCTCTCGCATCACCTCGGCCTTCGTGCGCTCCAGCACCCAGGGCAGGAACAGCGCATCGATCTCCGGTCCGAACCCGGGGTCCTGGAGGCGCTCGACGTAGCGGGCGTCGTCGATCAGGTCGGGCCGGCCGATCATGCGGCAGAAGCGGTCCCACCAGTGCGGGTAGCACATGATGGTGATGTAGCCGTCCTTGCAGGGCAGTTGCCCGCCGTAGACGCCGCCCGGGAAGGCGCTCGCGCGGTGGTGCGCCTCGATCGTGCGGTGCGCTGCGCCGCTGTACTCGATCGCCATGAGGTTCTGCGCGGCCCGGTCCATGCTGGTGGCGAGCACCTCGTGGATCGAGAGGTCCACGCGCTCGCCGACACCCGAGCGCCGCGCCGCCGTGAGGGCCCCGAACGCCATCGTGGCGGCCACGGCGCCCGCGTAGAACAGCGGCGCGTAGAGGCCGAGCTTGTTCGGCTCCCGCCCGGGCACCCCGGTCACCGCCTGCCCGCCGCTCATCGCGTAGACGAGCATGTCGTCGGCCTCGAGGTCGCGGTAGGGGCCGGACTGCCCGAAGTTGCTGATCGAGACCAGCGTCGCGGCCGGGTTGGCCTCGTCCAGCGCCGCCCCGTCCAGGCCGAGGCGGGCGAGCGTCCCCGGCCGGAAGCTCTCGACGACGAGGTCGGCGTCGCCGGCGAGGCGCCGCAGGATCCGCGCGCCCGTGTCCGTCTTGAGGTCGAGGGTGAGGCTGTGCTTCCCGGTGTTGAGATCGAGGAAGAGCCCTGACCGCTCCGGGTGCGGCGCGTCGTCCGGGAACGGTCCCGCTCGCCGCGAGGGATCGCCCGACGCCGGGCGCTCGATCTTCAGCACCTCCGCCCCGTAGTCGGAGAACAGCTTCGTGCAGTAGGGGCCGGCGATCCCCTGCGTCAGGTCGAGGACCTCGATACCCGCCAGCGCGCCGCCGTCCGCCATCGGGCGCTGCTAGCGGTCCGGGTAGACGAGGCTGCGGGCGACCTCGCCGCGTTCGAGCGCGCCGATCGCCTCGTTCACCTCGTCGAGGGCGAACGTGCGCGACACCAACTCGTCGAGCTTGAGCTTGCCAGCCATGTAGAGGTTGATGACGCGGGGGATGTCGGCCCGCGGCTGCGCGCCCTCGAAGCCGGCCATCTGCAGGTGCTGCCGCCGTCCCATGACCTCGTACCAGGGGAGGCGCAGCTCGGTGTCGATCGGCAGCACGCCGATCACGTAGGTGTGCCCGCCCGGCGCGACGCTGCGCATCGCCTGCAACACCACTTCCGGCGAGCCGATCACCTCGAAGGCGTGGTCGACCCCGCCCCTCGTGAGCTCGCGGATCTGCTCGACCGGGTCGCCGCTCGAAGCGTTGACGAGGTGCGTCGCGCCGAACTCCCCGGCGAGCTCCAGCTTCGTGTCGAGCAGGTCGACGGCGACGATCTGCTCGGCGCCGGCGAGGACCGCGGCCTGCACGACGTTGAGCCCGACCCCGCCGCAGCCGAAGACGGCGACGCGCTCGCCCGTCCGCACCTGCGCGTCGTTGATCACCGCCGCGACGCCCGTGGTCACGCCGCAGCCGACGAGCGCTGCCATGTCGAGCGGTGCGTCCTTGCGGATCGGTACCGCGCCGCTCGCGGGCGCGACGGCGTACTCCGCGAACGAGGAGACGAAGGAGTGATGGCTGCGAGGCTCGCCATCCTTCGAGAGCCGCACCGAGCCGTCGAGCAACGTCCCGAGGGGACGGGCCTGCGCCGAGACCTCGCAGAGGCTGGTCTTGCCGCGCGCGCAGACCTCGCAGTGCCCGCAGTAGGGACCGATGCTGAGCACAACGTGGTCGCCGACCTCCAGTCCCGCCACGCCGGGCCCCAGCGCCTCGACGACGCCGGCGCCCTCGTGGCCCATCACCATCGGGAGCGGCGAGGGGAAGTCGCCGTGGATGCGGTGCAGGTCGCTGTGGCAGACGCCGCTCGCCGCGATCCTGACGAGCACCTCGTTCTCGCCCGGGTCGGCGATGTCCACGTCCTCGACCACGAGTGGCTGCTTCACCTGGTGCAGGACTGCGGCTCTCATTGTCGTGCCTCCATGCCGACCGGGCGGGTCCGCGGCTCGCGCTACTCCAGCGCCTCGCGGAAGGCCCGGATCGCCTCGATGTGTCGCGCGGGGCTGCGCCCGGCCTCGCCCGAGTCGTACGACGCGTCCCCCTGCGTATCGATCGAGCAGTGCGTCGCTCCGGCCTCACGGTAACGCCTGGCCTGCAGCAGTTGCTCGTCGAGGCTCTGCGCGCGGACGCGCAGCAGCAGGTTGATCGCCGCCGGATCGCGCCCGGCGGCCCGCGCCGCGGCCGCGGCGCGCGCCCCCCGGGGGGCCCCGCGGGGGGCGGGCGGGTGGCGGCGGGGGGCGGGCGGGCGCCGGCCCCC
>VXMT01000133.1 GCA_009840965.1 Chloroflexota bacterium | reverse complement strand
TGGGTGGGCCGAGCCGCGCGCAGCGCGGGGGGGCCGGAGGTGCTAGCCGGCGGTCCAGACGGGGTCGCGCTTCTCGGCGAAGGCCTTCGGGCCCTCCTTCGAGTCCTCCGAGGCGTGCACGACCTTGCTCACCCACTGACCGAGGCGAATTGACTCGTCGATCTTGGCGAGCCGCCACTCCTGGATCTGCGCCTTCGTGCCCTCCACGGAGAGCGGCGCGTTCTCGATGATCATCTCCGCGATCTCGATCGCCCGGGGCATCAGCGCCTCCGGCTCGAGCACCTCCGTGACGATGCCCCACTTGAGCGCCTGCTCCGGCTCGATGCGGTCCGCCGTGAGCAGGATGTAGTTGGCCGCCGAGAGCCCGATCACCCGCGCGAGGTGCTTCGTGGCGTAGCCGGCCATGATCCCGCGCTTCGGCTCGAACAGCCCGAAGTAGGCCTCCGTCGAGCAGATCCGGATGTCGCAATCGAGCGCGGTCTCCAGTCCGCCGCCCACGGCGAGCCCGTTGATCGCGGCGATGAACGGCTTCGTGTTCCCCGAGTAGGGGTAGGTCGCCTCGAACTGGCCCTCGAAGGTGCCGTCGGCCATCTCCTTGAGGTCGCCGCCCGCCGAGAAGGCGCGGCCAGTGCCGGTGACGATGCCGACGCGCATCTTCGGATCGTTCGTGAAGTCCCGGATCGCCTCGGTCAGCTGGTTGATGAGCTGGCCGCCGAGGGCGTTGAGGCGGTCGGGGCGGTTGTAGGTGAAGATCGCGTAGTCGTCGCGCTTGTCGTAGATCAGGTCCGGCATCGCCGCAGCTCCTCGCTCGCGCGCGCAGGGTACCCTGTCGGGGCGCCCAGCGGGCAAGCGCCCCGTGCAGGTCGCACGCGGCGAGGATCGGACGATGGTCAGCACGGAAGACTCGACGGACGCGGCCCTGCACCTCGACCTCGAGCGCCTTGAGGCAGGGCTCGACGAGATCCGCCGCTCGCCGGCCGACGATGGCACGCTGCTGATGATCGTGCGGCGGCCCGCCGTCGACCGGCGCGAGGTCGTCGATGAAGGCAGCCTCGACGTCGCGGTCGGCCTCGTGGGCGACACCTGGCAGGACCGGCCGAGCAGCAGCAGCGACGACGGCGGACCGCACCCGGAGGCGCAGCTCACGCTCGTCAACTCCCGCGCGATCGATCTGATCGCGCGCTCACGCGAGCGCTGGGCGCTCGCCGGCGATCAGCTGGTCGTCGACCTCGACCTGAGCGCGCAGAACCTGCCGCAGGGCACGCGGCTCTCGATCGGGTCCGCCGTCATCGAGGTCACCGCGAAGCCCCACACCGGCTGCCTGAAGTTCGCCGGCCGCTTCGGCCACGACGCGCTGCGCTTCGTCAGCACCTCCGAGGCGATGGCGATGCGCCTGCGCGGCGTCAACACCCGCGTCGTGCGGTCGGGCGCGATCCGCGCCGGGGACACCGTCGCGAAGATCGCAGCGCCATGACCGGCGAGCCCGACGCGGGCGGCTCGGGCGGTGAGCGGGACGATGGCCAGGACGCCATCCTCGAGGCCAACGCGGCCTTCTACCGCGCCTTTGCCGAGCGCGACCTGGAGGCGATGGATCGCCTCTGGGCGCGCGAGGCGCCGGTCGCCTGCACGCACCCCGCCTGGACGGTGCTGACCGGGCGCGAGGACGTGCTCAAGAGCTGGGAGGGCATCCTCACCAACCCGGACGCTCCGAGCATCGAGGTGCAGGACGCCGTGGCGCACCGCCTCGGCGAGACGGCGATCGTGCTTTGCCGCGAGATCGTGGAGGGCGCGCCGATCGAGGCGACCAACGTCTTCGTCCTCGAGGGCGGCGAGTGGCGCATCGCGCACCACCACGCCAGCGCGATCGCGCGCTTCCTCGTCTCCCGCTCCGTGGAGACAGACCCCTTCCGCGACCGCCGCAACTAGGCGGCGCCCGGGAGTCCCCCTCGAGTGGTGTCGGGAGCGGATCCGGCTCCCTCTCCCTGGGGAGAGGGCGGGGGTGAGGGGGATGACTCCCACGCGCCTCCACAGCCCCGATGGCGCAACGCGATTCCGGAGGAGGGACCCTCCCTCACCCTAACCCTCTCCCTCGGGGAGAGGGGACCGGAGGGCGGCTCCACCTCGCTACAGCGCCAGCCCCGACACCACCTCGGCGCTGGGCAGGCGCAGCAGCGCCGAGGGCGCGACGGAGAGCTTCGTCGAGCGGCCACCGCCGCCCACGATCACCTCGTCGAGGTCCATGACGCGCTCGTCGATGTAGAGCGGCAGATCCTCGGGCAGGCCGAACGGGGTGACGCCGCCGATCAGCATCCCGGTCAGCTCGCGCGTCTGCTCGGGCGAGGCGAACGAGGCCTTGCGCACGCCCAGCAGCGGGCGCACCGCGTGGTTCACGTCGAGCCGCGTCGTCGCCAGCACCACGCAGGCGCAGTAACGCAGCTCGCCGCGCCGGGAGACGACGATGATGGTGTTGCCGGAGGTCTCCGGTGGGTAGCCGTAGTGCTCGCAGAACGCCGCCGTGTCCGCGAGCTCCGGGTCGACCTCGATCAGCTCGTAGGGCTCGCCGAGGGCCTCGAGCGCCGCGAGGGCGCGCGCTCCAGGGTCGTCGCCGGAGGTCATCGACCGCTCCCTCCCGTCCCGGATTCGCGAACGGAAGACTACCGCACGCCGGCCGCGCGGTGGCGCGCCGGGCCAGGTTGCACGTTAGACCGCATGTGCTACTATCCGGGCCCGATCTGGCAAGGAGGAGTCATGACCGACGTCCAGCCCATCCCCGACGGCTACACCGCCGTCACGCCCTACCTCGTAGCCGAGGACGCAGCCGGGCTCATCGACTTCCTGACGAACGCGTTCGGCGCCGTCGAGCGCATGCGCATGCCCATGCCGGACGGCTCCATCGCCCACGCCGAGGTCGAGATCGGCGGGGCCGCGGTGATGCTCGGCTCGGCCATGCCTCCCGAGTTCCCGCCCACCCAGGCGCAGATCCACCTCTACGTGGAGGACGTCGACGGCGTCTACGCCCAGGCCGTGACCGCCGGCGCGACCGCCGTGACCGAGCCCGAGGATCAGTTCTACGGCGAACGCATCGGTCGCGTCGTCGACCCGGCCGGCAACGTCTGGTCGATCGCCACGCACGTCGAGGACGTGACGCCGGAGCAGATGATGGAGCGCATGGCCGCGATGATGGACGAGGGCTAGCCGCCGCCCTCGAACCTGCGTCGGGCGACGTGGCCGGTCAGGAGCCCCTGACCGCCTCGATGAACTCGCGCAGCGCGTTGATGTGACCGCCCGGGCTCTCCAGCCCGGCGTCCATCGTGACCACATGGATGCGCTCGGCGCCCGCAGCCCCGAGCCGGGCGGCGAACGCCACCTGCTCATCCGGGCTGCCGTGGTGCGCAACGGACCCTGCGATGCCAACCCCGGACGGGTCGCGCCCCGCGCGTTCCGCCGCTTCGCGGATTGCCTGCACGTCGAGTGCGAACTGGTCCGGTCCGCCGCGCCCCGCGATCCAGCCGTCGCCGATGCGTCCGATGCGGTCGAGCACGACCGGGGCGGTGCCGCCCATCCAGATCGGGATCAGGCGGCCGGGCAGCGGGTTGATGCCCGCGCCCGGCGCGCGGTCGAACTCTCCCTCGAACTCGACGAGCTGCTCGGACCAGAACCGCCGCAGCAGGCCCACCTGCTCCTCGAGGCGCCGCCCGCGCGTGTGGAAGTCCTGGCCCAGTGTCTCGTACTCGACGTAGTTCCAGCCGCTGCCGATGCCGAGGATCAGCCGCCCGCCGGTCAGGATGTCCACCTCAGCCGCCTGCTTGGCGAGGAGCGCCGTCTGGCGCTGCGGCAGGATGATCACGCCGCTCACCAGCTCGATGCGCTCGGTCAGGCCGGCGAGGTAGGCGAAGAGCGTCAGCGGCTCGTGAAAGCTGCTCATGTACGTGTACGGCCAGCGGCCTCCGCGCCCCTCGGGATCCGCGCCGAGCACGTGGTCGTAGGCGAGCAGGTAGTCGTAGCCGAGGTCCTCGACCGCCTGCGCGTAGTCGCGCACCACGACCGGGTCGGCGCCGATCTCGGTCTGGGGGAAGACGGCTCCGTACTGCATCGCGTGCTCCTTCTCGCGGTCCCTAGCCGCTGTAGTCCTTGTGCGGGACGGTCTCGTCGTGGGTCTGCTCGCAGGCCTCGCAGACGGCGTGCGCGCAGCGCATGCAGGCGCGCGAGGTGACCTTCGCGCAGTGGCGGCAGCTCGCCGTCAACGGTCCCGTGCGGTACGGCACGGAGCGCACGATAGCAGCCGGCCCGCCCCCGGTCGCCGGCCGCGGGGTTGCCCAAGACGGCGCGAGCGGCAAAGATTCCGTCTGGAGGTCGCCGATGGTCATCCACGCGAGCAGAGTGGACTACCGCAACGCCTTCGCCGGGCTCGTGTTCCCGGCCTCGAAGGACGAGATCGTGCGCCGCTCACGCATGGTCGGCGGAATCGACCGCGAGGTGTACGCGATCCTCGACGCGATCGCGCCGCGCCGCTACGCGAGCAAGGACGATCTCGACGAGGCGATCCGCGAGGTCTACCTCGCGCGCGGCGAGGACTCCGAGGAGTTGCCGATCTAGCTGCGGCCCGGCGCGGCCTCCGCCTTCGATCCGCCTACTGCTGCGAGTAGCCCGAGCCGGGCGCGTCGACGCCGGTGCCGTGGCCTTCCTCGATCCAGCCGAACTCCTGCAGGATCTGCTGGCTGTAGCAGACGCGACCGTTGACGCGCTCGGGCGGCTCGGTCGCCAGCAGCAGCGTCGCCTCGGCCATCGTCGAGGCGGGCTCGCTCGGCAGGTCCGGCGAGGGCTTGTTGAAGAGCAGCGCGCCCTCGGTGAACACCGCCTGCGAGGGCGAGAGCGCGCTCACAGCGATGTTGTCCACCGAGAGCTCCGCCGCGAGGCCCTGCGTGAAGCGTTCGAGCGCCGCCTTCGTGGAGCCGTAGAGGACGCCCATCCCGTCCCAGCCGGACCGCTCGTAGGGCCCGCGGCCGGGGCCGATCGCCACGCCCGAGGAGATGTTGACGATCGCGCCGCCGCCCTGCGCGCGCATGTCCGGGATCGTCTCCCGCGCGAGCACGAAGGGCGCGTGGATGTTCACGGCGAAGCCGATCATCCAGCGCTTCGTCGGGAACTCCCAGACCGGGTGGGCGAAGTTCGTGACCGCGTTGTTGACGAGGATGTCGATCGGCCCGTAGGCGGCGCGCGTCTCCTCGACGAGGCGCAGGCACTCCTCCTCCTCGCCGATGTTGGCGACGACTATCGTGGCCTCGCCGCCGGCGGCGCGGATGCCGTCGAGGGTCGTCGTCAGCGCGCCCGGCGCGCGGCTGTCGCCCTCGTTCACGGTGCGCGCGACGCAGGCGACGTTGGCGCCCTCGGCGGCGAAGAGCTCGGCGATGGCCTTGCCGATGCCGCGGCTCGCGCCGGTCACGATCGCGGTCTTCCCGTCCAGCTTGCCCATCGCGCTCCTCCTCGCCCGCTCGCGCCTTCGAGGCGTCACGATGCCCCACCCGCGCGCCGTCGGCAACGCCCCCGGCGTTCCGGACAGCGGCCGTCGGCGGCAGGCGCGCGTCCTGTGTGGGGG
>VXMT01000285.1 GCA_009840965.1 Chloroflexota bacterium | reverse complement strand
CACCCCAGGATGCCGCGATGCCAGCCCATGACGCAGGCCCCCGACCCCGCCTCACGAAGGAGCAGGACGAGCAGCGCCTGCGCGGACTGCGCGCCCTCGCGCGGCTGATCGTGCGCGCTCACCTCGCCGCCACCGCCGGCGACCAGGCGTCCCGCAACGGCGCGCGACCCAAGCCGTCCGGGGAGGAGGATCGCCGTGCCGAGTAGGACCGCCCGCCCGACGGTCGAGGTGAAGCCGCAGGCGATTTGGGAGCGGCAGGCGCGCCTCAGCCTGACCCAGAACGGGCTCGCCCGCGAGCTGGGCGTCACCTCCGGGCACCTCTCGCTCGTCCTGAGCGGGCGCAGGCGTCCCTCCCCCGATTTGCGCGAGCGGATGCTGCGCGTGCTCCGCGCCTCCTTCGACGACCTCTTCTACGTGGTGCACCCCGATGAGTAGGGCGCAGGTGACCCCCGAGCAGGCCTACCCGCCCGGCGTGGCGCTGATGCCCGAGGATTTCGCGGAGCGGCTAGTGACGCTCAAGGAGCGCAGCGGCCTGCCCTGGGAGCGGATGGCGGTCTGCATGGGGGTGGACCCCCGACAGCTCTGGCGCTGGCGGCACGGCGCCTCTCCCGGGGGTGGGGCGATGCTCTCGCTCGTGCGTTTCGCGACGCGCGTCCCGGACGGGCTTTCCTGCCTGCTCGGTGAGGGCGTGATGGTCGTGCGTCCGGAGCGGAGGAACTGATGGGACGCCTGCAGCAGCACGTCTACCACACCGCGCCGCCGCGCTTCCCGCCCGACTTCCCGGAGCGTCTTGATCGCCTGCGCGGCGAAGCGGGACTGAGCTGGCGCGCGCTGGCGCGGGCGCTGCGCGTCGACGCGCGCACGCTGCGGCGCTGGCGCACCGGCACGGCGCCCGGCTCCGGCCACCTCTACCGGCTGTTCGTCTTCGCGCTTGAGCGCGGGCTGCTGCACTGCCTGCTGCCGGACGCGGCGGGAGCGAGCACACGACTCGAAGAACGCCGCCCGGCGTCGCCCCGCGACGCTGACCGGGCCGGCGGGCTCAACACAGGAGGAGACTCATGAAGATGACGAGAGTGGGGCGCGCGCGAGTACGGGCGATGGTCGTGGCGATCGCATGCCACCACGCAACGCACGGCTACGCGCCGAGCGTGCGTGAGCTGCAGGCGGCGACCGGGCTCGCCTCCACCTCGCAGGTGACGCGCTGGCTTGGAATCTGCGAGCAGGCGGGCCTGGTCGTGCGCGCGCCGCGCACCGCCCGCGCAATCACGCTGACGGCGGAGGGCCGGGCGCTCGCGGGATCGCCCTCTGATGAGGCGCAGTCCAATCCCGAAGGGCGAGCGGCCTGAGGGGCGGGTAGCTGTCTCGTCGGTGACGGATGGCGTCTCCCACGAGTCATCCACCCGTTCGGCCTTAGGCCGGCGGGCTCGAGTCGGGCTGCTTACCCTTGAGTTCCACGCGGGCATACACCGCTCCGGAGTGGGCAATGGCGGAGGCCCTTTGCCCGTCCTTGGTCACGACGAACCTACAGCGGGCATAGCCACCCCGCGGCGTCACAGTGACGCTGCCCAAAGGCTCCAAGCCCAGGTCGCCGATCGGAGTGAAGGTCACATCACTGAGGTGCTTCCGGAGCATCGGATGGCCGGCCTTCGAGAAGAATATGGCTGTGAATTCGATGATGTTCCCGGGACCCGCGAACTGGTCCGCGGGATGCTTACCGAGGACGTGCGCGAGCACATCCAGCTTCGCGGCCGAGCGGAAGGTCCGCCAATCCACCCACCGGTGAAATGCTCGCGAAATCGAGCCCGACGCAGCGAAGAGCGCGACGACGCCGAGTTCAATCAGGATCGGGATCGCTGCCCAGTCCGCAAATGTGTCGAACATGATGTGTACCCCCATGAGCGTGGTCGGCTCGCCCAGCAACGAGGCCCTCGCCTGTCAGTCACGCAGCGCTGCCCGTGGAGTCACGGCCAAGGGTCTGCCGGCTCCTCATGAGTCGTACGGTTGCCTCACGCTTCGAGCAAGGACAGGTGACGTCCCGCTGGGCGGCTCAGCGCTTGCGGGGGCGTCGCCTGCGCCGCTCCGACTGCACGAAGCGGATGAAGTTGCTGATCGTCTCGATGTCCTCGGGGGGAAGTCTGACCAGGGCCTCGCGGAACGCGAGCTCGGCTTCCCTCACCTTCTCCCCGTGGAGCATGTCGAGTCCCTCGAGCTTCGCGGGAATGGTGGCGCAGTGGAAGGCAATGGCGAAGAGGTTCTCCTGGTTGGGGCGCATCCGCCCCGCCTCCCAGCACCACACGGTGTGCGCGCCCACGCCGACGAGCTCGGCGAGGCGCTTCTGGGTGTGGCCGGCCTCCTTGCGGACCTCGCGGATGCGCGCCCCGTACTCCTTCCAGCGGTAGCCGTCGTCTGTCACTTGCATGCTCCTCGGGCTGTTCCCGCCTTCCACAGTGTAGAACGCCCGTTCGCGCGGTGTGCGCGCCCCGCGCTTAGAGCCCGGGCCACTGCCGCTCGAGGGCGTCGTGTGCGCGCCCGCACGACCACGAGCAGCTCCGTGCCTGGATCGCGTGGCCGTGCAGTGGGGGTTGGTCGGTCGGGCCGGGCGCCGAGCCGACGTAGCGACCCGACGCGAGGTGCCCGTCATCGTCTTCGACGGTGGAGTACTCGAACCGGCGGCTGAACTCGGTTGCCTGTGAGCGGTTGAACGCGTCTGTCCACTCGCGCAGGGCGCGATCCTCGACGGTGTTGCCCCAGGGCTCGGGCGGAGCGAAGGCGGGCTCAAGGACCCAGTCGGCCGGCGCGGGCACCACGAAGAGCGGGATGTCGCGCTCGCGGGCCGCGATGAGCGAACGGTCCGGCGGATGCGTGTGCTCGACCTCGAGCAGCGCGGTCGGCTCCCCGCCCTCGCCGAGGATGGTGATGTCGGGCACGCAGTAGCTCCGCTGCACGAGTGGCAGCCGCCGTTCAGCCACTGCGTCGACGGCCCCGCCAAGCAGGTCGAAGAGGTGGTCGTGTCCGCGGGGATGGCACGTCCAGGTGATGAACTGGGAGGGGCGCGCGCCTTCGTCGTACGCGTGCCGCGGGGGATGGTGGTCACGGAGGCCGAACGAGCAGTAGATGCAGGGCGTCAGCTTCCGAAGGAGCAGCTCCAGGAGAGCGTCTTTCCACTGCTCGTGCTGTCTTGAGGGCATGTGAGCGAGTCTACGTGATCGGTCCGCGAGTCCATGTTGGCCTCGCCGAGGCCCCGGAGATGTGGGAACGTAGATTCGTGGGAACGGCAACACCCGTGCGCGAGTTGCGCACATCACTCGTCGGCCACTGCCGGGAGGCGCAAGGGCTTCTTCAACGAGCTCTCGATGATGTCGACTTCAACGAGTCGTGGCCGGACGGCCAGGCGGAGCTGATCGACGACGAACTGAGACGCTTCGTGCTCTGCGCTTACGGGCTTTCGATCCGTAAGGCAGGGATCCATATGGCCGCCGTTCGCCTGGCAAATGAGCAGAACAACGTCCCTTCCCTAGGCGTTCACGCGAGGGTCCTCATCGAGTGTGCTGCTGAACTCGCATCAGTAGCCCATGCCTACGTCGAGGGGACGCCCAAGGCTCTGGATCGGATCCTGAATCTCACGGAGTTCGACACGAATCGGCTGTTGCGGCGGATCACGAGGGGCGAGATCAGCAGGGAGGAGCTCGAGGCAGGCACGACAAGGGCGAGGGAGGCCATTGGCCTCTTCGACGGCAAGCAACCCAGGGGAACGACCATCGCCGATCGAGTATCGATCCTCACGCAAGGCAAAGGGTGGTATGACTACCTGAGCCGCCACTTCTGCGACAGCGACGTCGAGTCACTTGGAAGATCGCCGGGCGAAGGCGGGGTTCTCCCCGCGCCAGAGTTACAGTTCGACCTCGCGGTCGCCGTGATCCTCAACTGCACTCTCACGTACGTCTGTCAGATGCTGATCGCATAAGGAGTGATCAAAATCAAGTCGGGGAGCGGTAGCCATCTCTTCGATGATGCCGTGGCGCTGTTCGACACGGTGAGGGAGACAGCAGCTCCAATCCGGTCGGGGCCGTCAGAGTTGGACCGACTGATCCGGGGCGCGGGAGAAGCAACTGGTGGATGAAGAGGTTCTCGTCCGGCAGCTGACAGGGGCGTGCGAGGAGCAGCTTGAGTTGCTGCGGGAGACGCTGAGGGTTCACGAGACCCTGTTCGGTCCCCTTGGCGTCGAGCAGGCAAGCGAGTCTGAGACCCTCCTTCGCCTCCGCAAGGTCTACTGTCATACAGGGGTGGTGACCTCGTGGGCGGTGGACTGGTTGGCGATCCACGCGATGGCCCCGGACATCCGGGCGGCACTCGCGCAGCTGAAGACCCTGACGCGTGACGGTGTGTGCGTCGAATTGCACGAGCCAGGGGATCGAGACTGCACCGTCACAAGGTGCTTCTCCAGGTGGGACGGGCTGCTGGCTCCGTTCTCGCACCCCACGACCGTGGTCCTCTCGTCCTCTAGCGACTCGGGAGGCTTGAGGCGGGACGATGTCCGGTGCCTTCGCTTGCTCTACTTGTCGCTGCACGGCCTTCTGGGTTGTTACGCCTCGGTCCTCCAAATGGAGGCGTTGCGTCTTGGCCGTCCGTTGGAAGACCGTCTCGCCGACTCGGTCTGGAGGGCTCCGTCGGACGTGCTAGAGACAGCGGGCCGCTACTTGGCTGATAGAGATAGGTCCTAGACCAGCAGCGCTGGCCAGATGCGCCGTCGCCACTGGATCACGCCCATCCCAGGTAACCGGAGACCCGTTTCGTTGGACTGCGCCAAGCCGCCCCCAGCGGCCCCTCGCGCTCAAGCAGGGCGAGGGGCGCGACCCGCAGCGGCAGGTCGACGCGAGCACGCTCCATCTGCTCGCGGGCGACACGCCGGAAGTGGTCGGCCGCGATCTCGTCCTCGAAGACCACCAGCACCTCGGGGCGGAGCCCGTGGTCGTCGGTGGGGCGCTGGGAGGCGTAGTAGCGCAGGTAGGGGGCGAGGCGGGCGGCCATCGTCGAGGGCCGGACGGCGCGGCGCTCCCACTCGAGGAAGAACGCCCTGCGCTCCCCCTCGCGGCGCAGGAGGCCGAAGGCGTCGGGGTGGACGGAGTGCAGGCGGTCGCGGTAGCGGAAGTAGCGCGAGGCGCGGTGTGGTGGGTCGAGCTGCTCGATCTCCCAGCCCTCCTCACGCGCCTGCCCGGCGAGCGCCGCCGCGAAGCCGTGCACGGCGGCCGTGTGCTCGATGGTGCGGACGAGCTGGCGACTGCGCCTGCCCGTGACGTTGCGCCAGGTGAGCGGCGCGTGCGGGTCGCGTCGCCGGGCGCTCCAGCGCCTGAGGGCGAGGTTTGCGGCGGAGCGGTCGCGGCGCGCCAGCAGTGCCAGGCCACGGTCGGAGAGCACGAGCCGGCCCTCGACTCGGGCGACGAGCGATGCCTCGCGGAGCGGCTGTAGGAGCTGCGAGGTCTGACGAGCGGAGACGCCGAGCAGGGCGCCCAGGTCGGCGGGGGCGATCCACGGCCAGTCGGCGATCAGGCCGAGGACGCGTTTCCTTGCCGGCCCCAGCATCGAGGGGAGCAGGGGGGCCGGGGCATCGCGCAGGCCGCAGGGGTGG
>VXMT01000210.1 GCA_009840965.1 Chloroflexota bacterium | reverse complement strand
CGCTGGCCGCGCGCGTCGCGGCAATCGAGGCGCACCGGGCGCTGCTGGAGGCGCTCGACCGCGAGGCGCGCACGAGCGCCGAGGCCACTGCCGCCGCCGCGCGAGCCGAGGTTGCGAGCGCGGAGGCCGCGCGCGTCGCCGAGACGGCGGCGACGGCCCTCGCGGAGGCGGAGCAGGGCTGCGAACGCGCGCAAGCCGAGCACGATCGCCTCGAGGCGGAGCGCGCCGCCCTCGGCTACGACGAGGCGGCGCACCGCAGCCTCGAGCGCGAGGTCGCGCTGCTGGAGCAGCGTGAGGCTGCCGCGCGCGCCGTCGCCGACGCGGAGGCGGAGCAGCGGGCGGCCGGGGAGGAGGCGGAGCGCGCCTCGGAGCGGGCGACCGCGTCGGATGCCGAGGCGGAGCGCGCGGAGGCCGTGCGCGGGCAGGCGGACGGGGCGCAGCAGGCCGCGCGGGACGCCCTCGCGGTCGCGGTCGGCGTGGCGATCGCGACGGAGCGAGCGCTCGAGGAGCAGGCGAACGCGGCCGACGAGCAGCGCGCCGCCGCCGAGGAGGCCGCGCTCGCCCGTGCTGAGGAGGCGCGGCAGCTCAGCGCGCTCGGCGAGCGCCTGCGCGAGCAGGGCGAGGCTGTGTCCGCCGCCGAGCGGGCGCAAGAGGCCGCACACGAGGCCAGCGAGCAGGCCGCGGGCGCCTCGGAGGCCGCGGAGCGGACGCTGCGCGGGGCCGAGGAGGCGCGCACCGGGCGCGCTGACGCCTACGAGGCCGCGCAGCACGAGGACGCGGCGCTGATGCTCCAGCGCGGACTCAAGCCCGGCGACCCGTGCCCGGTCTGCGGCGAGCCGATCGAACACATCGAGCTGCACGACGCGCCGGAGCTCGACGACACGCGCGCCGCCCTCGATGCCGCCGAGGCCGTCCTCGCCGAACGGCGCGGGGAGCAGGCCGCTGCCGCTGCCGCGCTCGCGGCGGCGGAGGCGCGCGCCTCGCAGACGGCCACCGCCCTCGACCGCGCGGGGGCCGCGCTGGCGGAGCTGCGCGAGGAGGCCACGCAGGCGGGAGCGAACCCCGACGCCCTCGACGAGGCGATCTCCGCCGCCAACACGGCCGCCGAGGCCGAGCGCACCCGCGCGGCGGAGGCGACGGCGGCCCGCGACGGCGCTGCTGAGGCGGCGCGCGGGCTGACCTTGCTGCGGGCAACCGTCGGCGATGCGATCGGCGAGGTGGAGGCGGGCGAGGCAGGGGAACCGAGGGACGCACGCGCCGTCCTCGATGCCGCGATCGAGGAGCAGCGCACGGCGAGCGCCGCCGCCGCTGAGGCGGGGGAGGTGGCGCGGCAGGCGAGCGATCGCGCGCGCGAGGCGGCCTCCGGCGTGACGCGGGCCGGGGAGCGCCGCGCGCGCGCGGATGCCGCCCTGGAGCGCGCGCGCGAACAGTTGGCCTCGCTCGGCGGGGAGGACAGCGAAGCCGAGGCCGTGCGCGCCGCCCTCGCGGCGGCGCAGCAGCAGGCGTCGCGCCATCGCGCCCTCGAGACGGCGCTGGGTGAGGCCGGACAGGCGCAGGCGGCGGCTACCGCACACCGCGAGGCGGCGCGCACGGCGCTCAGCCGCGCGGAGGACGCCGTCGGACGCCTCGCGGGCGAGCTCGATGAGGCGCGAGCGGCGGCGAGCGAGGCGGGCGCGCGCTTCGAGGCGGCGTGGACCGCGGCTGCCGCCGAGGGAGCGCCGGACATCGCGCACGTGCCGGCGCTGCTCGATGCCCAGCGCACCGCGCACGCCGATTGCGCGCGCGAGCAGGCCCTGGCGGCGCAGCGCCTCGAGACGGCCCGAGCCTCCGCCGAGCGCGCGCGCGAAATGGACGCGCAGGCCGGCGACTACGACGAGCGCGCGCAGCTATCGGGCACGCTCGCGCACGAGCTGCGCCGCGATCGCTTCATCGCCTATGTGCAGCGCGAGGCGATGCAGTTGCTAGCGGCCGACGCGGCGGAGCGGCTGCTCACGCTCTCCAGCGGCCGCTACCGGCTGGTCGCCGAGGGCGCCGCCTTCTCCGTGATCGACAAGCTGAACGGTGACGAACGGCGATCCGTGCGGACGCTCTCCGGCGGCGAGACCTTCCTCGCGAGCCTCGCGCTGGCGCTCGCGCTCTCGGAGCGGCTGCCGGAGATCGCTGGGCGGGGCGGCGCGATGTCGCTCGAGTCGCTCTTCCTCGACGAGGGCTTCGGCTCGCTCGACCAGGACTCGCTCGACATCGCGATCAGCGGCCTCGAGACGCTGGCCGGCGGGCGGCGGCTCGTCGGCGTGATCTCGCACGTGCAGGAGGTCGCCGAGCGCCTGCCCGACCGCATCGAGGTGGTCCGCAGCGGCGCGGTGAGCACGATCCGCGACGAGGGAGCGGCGCGGGAGGAGGCGGACGCCCTCGTGGCGGTCGAGCAGCCGGTCTAGGCAGCCGTGTCCTCGCGCCTGCCGCCCTGCAGCACGTGGGCGAGCAGGGAGACGAGCGAAACGACGAGCGAGCCGAAGAGCGCGGACCAGAAGCCCTCGATGCTGAACGCCAGCCCGAGTTGCCCGCAGATCCAGGCCGTGGCCGCGAGCAGGCCCGCGTGGATCACGAAGATGAAGAGCCCCAGCGTCAGCACGATCAGGCAGGCCGAGGCGAGGTAGGCGAGCGGCCGCACGAAGGCGTTGAGCAGCCCGAAGATCGCCGTCGCCGCTGCCAGCGAGGGCACGTCGCCGACCTGGATGCCGGGCACGAGGGCGGCCGCGAGCCAGAGACCGGCCGCGTGCACGACGAAGCGCACGAGGATCTCGCGCGGCGAGCGCGGCACCGAGTCGCCGAGGTTGAAGACCGTGACACGGACGTCCCGTCTCACCGCCGTCTCCTCACTCCTCGCCCGCAGCGCCGGGCTCGGGCGCGAGCGCGCGGATGCGCTCCTCGTCGGCGGGGATGCGAGCGTCCTCGGCGGCCCCGATACGGCGCGAGTAGAGGACGACGACGGCGACCAGGAGGCTACCGGCGAGCCCCTCGATGATGAGCGCGCCGCGCACGCCGATCGCGTCGGCGACCAGCCCGATCGGGATCGAGACGAAGCCGAGAAAGCTGAAGCTCGAGACGATCAGCGCCTGCACGCGGCCATCGTAGCGGCGGTGCGAGTAGGCCATGCCGAGCCCCAGCACGAAGGCGATGTAGCCCATCTCGACCGCGCCCAGCAACACGATGATGACCAGCGCGATCGGGAAGGTCGGCGCGAGCCCGAAGGCGACGACGACCAACCCGAACACGAACGAAGTTCCGAGGAACAGCCCCCAGGCCGAGGGCCGGTGGACGACCGCGGCCGCCCAGATGGTGACGGCGATCGCGCCGACCGAGGACGCGGAGGTGATGGCGCCCAGCTCGAAGGAGTCGCGCCCGAACACGTCGATCACCATCCCCGGCAGCAGCACGAAGTAGGGGATCGAGGTCAGGGCCACGACGTACGCCGTGATCACCGTGACCCGCAGCGCGGGACGCCCTCGCACGTAGCGCAGCCCCGCCGCGAGGTTCTCGAGGAACGAGCCTTGCGACTCCTCCTCGCTTCGGAACTCGCCCGGTACGCGGAAGGTCATCCAGGCGGCGACGCCGTAGCAGAGCGCAATGAGCAGGAAGACCCCGCCCGCGCCGAGGAGCGTGCCGACCAGCCAGCCTCCGCCGATCGGGCCGAGGACGCGGCCGAAGCCCATCGCGCCCTGTTGCAGCACCACGCCGCGGCCCGCGCCCTCACCGCCGAGCAGCTGCCCGGTCATCGCCTGCCTCGACGGCACGAGGAAGGCGACGGAGACGCCTTCGATCAGGGACTGCGAGAAGAGCATCCAGTACTCCAGCACCCCGCTGAGCGTGAGCAGCCCGAGCAGCAGCGCCTGCACCATCAGCAGCACTTGTGCCCCGGAGAGCACCGTCTTGCGCGAAAAGCGGTCGATAATCACGCCCGCCCAGAACATCGAGGGGAAGAGGGCGAGCCCGAAGGCGAAGAGCTGGGCGGCGACGGCGGTGTTGGAGCCGGTCAGGTCATAGGCGAGGAAGGCGCGCACGACGCCCGCCGTCATCATCCCCAGGAACTGGATCAGCGTCGCCGTCCAGAGCCGCCGGTAGGCGCCGCTCGCGAGCGGCGCGAAGGCGCCCCGGCTCCACCGGCTCCCCGATTGGGTGTCCGCAGCCGGCGCGTTCATCGGCGCGGCCCGGCTCGGGCGTGCCTCGGATTGATCGTGCTCATCGCGCGGTCACGCTACGCCCCCGCGCCCGCCGGGGGCTACACCTCGTCGAGGGCGACCGCGCGGCCCTCGGACCAGCTCCGCCAGACGGCGTCCGTGAACTGCATGTAGCGCAGCCCGTCCTCGAAGCCCGTCAGCTCGACGGGCGCGCTTTCGCGGATCGAGGCGACGAAGTCGGCCTCGACGTTCCATGCGCCCGCCGTGCCGGGGTCGGGATCGAGCGGCCGGGGCTCCTCGCCGACCGGGGCGAACGTCATGCGGTCGCCGCCCTGCCTCCAGTGCAGCGTGGCGGCGCTGCCGTAGAGCGAGATGCCGTTGGCGGCTGCGGGGGCGTGGGTGTGCGAGCCGAGCAGGTAGCTGACGCGCGCGCCGTTGGCCGTGCGCGCGAAGACGCCGAGGCTGTCGGGAATCCCGATCTCGTACTCCTCCCCGCTCTCGGGATCGCGCCGCGAGGTCGTGAAGGTGGCCGCGTCGGCGACCACGCGCTCGGTGGGGCCGAGCCAGCGCTGCACGGTCTCGGCGAAGATGCCGAGCATCATCGTGTTGTGGCCGGAGTACTCGCTGCGCTCGCGCCAGTGCAGCGGCCGGGCCGGGTCGAGCGAGCCGTCGCCGAGCACCGTGACGTGCGCCTCGCGCAGATCGCCGAGCGTCCCGTCGGCGAGCAGGCGGCGGATCGTGCGCCAGCTTGCGAGGTCGAAGGGCGCGGGCACGAGCTGCGCGACGAGGCGCGGGCGCGCCCGGGCGGCGGCAAGCATCTCGCGCGCCTCGGCGGCGTTCATCGCCATGCGCGCCTCGCAGAGCACGTGCTTGCCCGCCTCCAGCGCGCGCACGCTGTACTCGCGATGGCGATAGGGCCAGGTGCCGATGCAGACGGCGTCGATCTCGGGGTCGTCGAAGATCGCCGCCGGATCCTCGGCGACCCGCGCGATACCGAACTCGTCGGCGACGCGCTTCCCGCTCTCGCGCGAGCGGTTGCAGACGGCGGCCAGCTCGACGCCCTCGATCGCCTGGAAGCCGGGGATGTGGCGCTGGGTGGTGTTCGCGCCCGCGCCGATGAAGCCGATGCGCAGTGTCCCGTTCGTCATGCTGCCTCCTCCGGCGCGCTCGCCTCGGCCTCGCTCGCGGGCAGGGCGGCGACGGCCAGCGTATCCTCTGCCTGCGGGCCAGCGGGCGCCAGACGCCGCGCCCGCCCTCGAGGATGGACCGGCATGACGCGACAGCGCGACGACGGCCAGCCGCAGCCGGAGGTGGCGGCGCTGCTGAGCGCCGTCGGCCAGCTGCTGATCGCCCTCTCCGGGAACCAGCCCGCCTCGAGCGCTCCCGCATTGCCGGCCCCGCCCGCAGAGGCAACCGAGGAGATCGAGGAGATCCTCGCCGACGCGCGCGCCCGCGCGCAGCAACTGATCGACGACTCGGTCGCGGGGGCGCCCCCCCGCCCCCCACGCCCCGCGCCCCCGGCGGCCGCCCCCCCCGCGCCCCGCGCCCGCCCGGGGGGGCCGGGG
>VXMT01000170.1:5071-5817 GCA_009840965.1 Chloroflexota bacterium | reverse complement strand
CGCTCGTCGAGCGCAGCCCGTCGATGAAGACCGAGGGCACCTCGAGCCGGTCGAGCCAGTCCGTGATCATCGCGCCGCCGCCGTGCACCACGAGGACGCGCTCGCCGCGCTTGCGCAGAGCAACGATGTCCTCGAGCGTCGTGTCCTCCTCGCCGAGCGTGGAGCCGCCGATCTTGACCACGATCGGGCCCTGCCGAGGATCGTTGGCGCTCACGTCGTGTAGTCCGCGTTGATGCGCACGTACTCCTCGGTCAGATCGCAGCCCCAGGCGGTGGCGCTCGCCTCGCCGCAGCCGAGGTCGATGCGGATCTGCACCTCGTCGCGGTCCATCGCCGCCGAGATGTCCGCCTCCGGCGTCGTCGTGGGCGCGCCGCGCGCGCAGGCGCAGAACTCGCCGATCCAGACCTCGGCGCGTTCGAGGTCGAGCGCCGCGCCGGAGCGACCGGCCGCCATCAGCACGCGGCCCCAGTTCGGGTCGCGGCCGGTGATCATCGTCTTGACCAGCGGCGAGGAACTGATCGTGCGCGCCGCCACGCGCGCGTCCGCGTCCGAGGCCGCGCCCTCGGCGACCACCTCGATTAGCGTGCGCGCGCCCTCCCCGTCGCGCGCCAGCTCGCGCGCGAGCCGCACGGCGACGGCCTCGATGGCGCTCGCCAGCGGCGCGGCGGCCCGGGGCCCCGCCGCCCCCGCCCCGCCCCCCGCGGGCCGCGGGGCGGGGGGGGAAAACAAAGGAGAGGGGGGGGGGG
>VXMT01000170.1:0-5061 GCA_009840965.1 Chloroflexota bacterium | reverse complement strand
GCGGCCGCCAGCTCGCGCGCGCGCCGCACGGCGCCGGACGCGCCGGCGGTCGCCGCGGGCGCGGCGGCCGGGTGCCCGGCCTCGATCGGGTCGCCGCCGGCGGCCCCGTTCGCGAGGGCGATCACCATGTCCGAGGTGGAGGTGTCCATGTCCACGTCGATCATGTTGAAGGAGCGGTCGGTGACCTCGCGCAGCGTGTCCTGCAGCCAGGCGCGCTCGGCCGGGGCGTCGGTGGTGAGGAAGCCGAACATCGTCGCCATGTCCGGGTGGATCATGCCCGCGCCCTTGGCCGCGCCGCCCACGACGTACGAGCGCCCGCCCGCCTCGACGCGCAGCGCGTGCTCCTTGGGGCGCGTGTCGGTCGTCATCATCGCGCGCGCGAACAGCGCGCCGCCCTCGCGGCTCAAGGCGATCTCCGCGATGCCGGCCTCGATGCGGTCCATCGGCAGGCGGCGGCCGATCACCCCCGTCGAGGCGACGAGCACGTCGGCGGGATCGACGCCGAGCGCCGCCGCGGCCAGCTCCGCCATGCGCTCGGCGTCGGCCTCACCCGCCGCGCCGGTGGCGACGTTCGAGTTGCCGGAGTTGACGACGAGCGCCCGCGCGAGACCTCGGGCGACGCGATCGCGCGTGAGCGTGACCGGTGCGCCGACGACGGCGTTGCGGGTGAAGAGCGCGGCGGCCGTCGCCGGTCGCTCGGAGAGCAGCAGGCCGAGGTCAAAGCGCGGCTCGGGGCCGTAGCTGCGGATGCCCGTGTAGGTGGCCCCGGCGGACCAGCCCAGGGGCGCCGTCAGGCCGCCGGGAAGCTCCTCGATCTCGTGCTGGGGATCGACGTCTGCCACGCCCTGCGCCCTCACTTCGGTCCGGTCGGCGAGTGTATCCGAGGCTCCGGCAGCGGGCGACAGAGCGCCTGCTCCGTGCGCCCGGTCAGCGGGGCGGCAGGCCGACGCGCGGGCAGCGCTCCAGCAGCAGGCAGTCCTCGCAGCGCGGGGCGCGCGCGTGGCAGGTGCGGCGGCCGTGCTGGATCAGGTCGACGTGGAAGGCGTACATCTCCTCCGGCTCGAGCTGCGCCTCCAACTCGTCGTGCACCCTGGCGACGGGCATGCGCGGCGGCGCGAGGCCGAGCCGCTTCGCCACGCGCTCGACGTGCGTGTCGACGGGCAGCGCGGGCCGTCCGAGGGCGAAGAGCAGCACGATCGCCGCCGTCTTCGGGCCGACGCCGGGCAGCGCCCGCAGCCACGCCTTCGCCTCCTCCAGCGGCATCGTTTCGAGGAAGGCGAGCTCGTAGCCGGGGGTCTGCTCGCGCACCTCGGCGAGCAGCGCCTGGATGCGCGGCGCCTTCGTCGGCGCGAGCCCGCCCGGCCTGATCGCCTCCTCCACCTCCGAGGTCGGCGCGTCGATCACCTCGTCCCAGCTCTCGAAGCGTTCAAGCAGGCGGTGGAAGGCGTGTCCGGAGTTGTGGTCGGAGGTGTTCTGCGAGAGCAGCGTCAGCACCAGCTCGGAGATCGCGTCGCGGTGCGGACGCGCCTCGACGCGCCCGTACGCCTCGCCGAGGATCGCGATCAGCTCGGCGGGTCGCCACCGCGCGAGCGCCTGCGGGCGCGCGTTCGTCTGCGCCTCTGCCACCGTCACTCCCCCGTCACCGCCCACTCGCGGGCATCGTAGCGCCCGCGCCCGTCGTAGGATGGTCTCGCACGGCGCGGTCGTGCCGAGGCGGGACGGAGGTCCGGGCGTGACTCGGGAGCAGATTCGGCTCACCGACCTCGCATCCTGCGGCGGCTGAGCGGGCAAGCTGGGTCTCTCGACCCTGGCGCAGGTGCTGCGCCCGCTGCAGGAGACGTTCGCCGCGAACGAGCACCCGGATCTGCTCGTCGGCCTCGCGCGCCCCGATGACGCCGCCATCTACCGGCTCAGCGACGACCTCGCGGTGATCCAGACGCTCGACTTCTTCCCCCCGATCGTCGACGACCCCTACGACTACGGCCGCATCGCGGCCGCGAACGCGATGTCCGATGTCTACGCGATGGGCGGCGAGGTGCGGCTCGCGCTCAACATCGCCGCCTTCCCGGACGACCTCGACCCCGCGCTGCTGGCCGAGATCTTTCGAGGGGGCGCGGACTCGGTGGCCGAGGCCGGCGGGGTGATCGCGGGCGGGCACACGGTGATCGACGCGGAGCCGAAGTACGGGCTGTCCGTGATGGGAGTGATCCACCCCGACGCAGTGCTGCGTACGAGCGGCGCGCAGCCGGGCGACGCGCTGCTGCTCACCAAGCCGCTCGGCACCGGCATCGTGATGAGCGCCGCCGGACAGCAGCGCGACGGCTACGAGGAAGGCCTCGAAGCCGCGGTCGCCTCGATGACGCAGCTCAACCGCCACGCGGCGCACCTCGCGCGGGCGGCGGGCGCGCACGCGGTGACCGACGTGACCGGCTTCGGGCTCGCCGGCCACGCCGCCGAGATCGCCTCGCAGAGCGAGGCCACGATTGTCCTCGACATCGCCGCGCTGCCGCTGCTGCCCGGGGCGGAGCGCTTCGCCGAGCTGGCAGGCGCGACGGGGGGCGGCGCACGCAACCGCGACGGCCTCGGCGACCGCGTACGCGTCGAGGGCGGCCCGTCCGACGCGCTCATCGACCTGCTGTACGACCCGCAGACCTCGGGCGGTCTGCTGATCGCGCTGCGGGCGGACGGCGCCGAGGCGCTGCGCGGCGCGATCGAGGCGCAGACCGGCGGCTGCTGGCTGATCGGGCGCGTCGAGGCGGGGCCGCCGCTGGTGGTGGCGCGGTGAACGCCCTCGCGCGCCTCGCGGCGCTCGCCGCGCTCGTCGCGGCCTCGCTACTGCTCGTCGCCTGCGGCGGCGAGGAGGAACCGGAGCCTACGCCGACGCCGACCGAGGAGACGATCGATCCCGCCGAGCTGCTGCTCGAGGCCGCCGAGCGCATGGACGCCGTCGAGAAGTTCCACTTCGTGCTCGATCACGTCGACGGAACGAGCGAGATCGTGCAGGGCATCCAGATGGTGCGCGCCGAGGGCGACATCGGTGGCACGGAGCTGCTGCAGGCGGAGATCGACGGGCGCCTCGGCACGCTGGCATTCGAGACAGGGATCGTGGTGCTCCCCGACGAGGGCTGGCTGCGTAACCCGCTCACCCAGCGCTGGCAGCGCGAGAACATCACCGTCAGCGCGCTCTTCGACCCGCAGCAGGGCGCCATCGCCCTCATGCGCACGGCGACCGCCACCGGCCTCGACGGACCCGAGGACGTCAACGGCGTGGAGTGCTGGGTCGTCGAGGCGACGACCGACTCCGGGGAGCTGGCGTTCTTCCGGAACGCCCAGGCCGGATTCACGGTCGCCGCGAAGGTCTGGATCGGCGTCGACGACCCGCTCGTGCACCGCATCGAGCTAATCGGGCCGATCAACCCGGGCGAGCTCGACACGATCGTGCGGCGGCTCGAGCTGAGCCGCTTCGGGCAGGACGTGGACATTGTCCCGCCGCGCTGAGGCGCGCGACCGCCGAGGCACCTGGCTGCTGATCGCCGTCGCGGGCGGCGTCTTTATCGCCGCCGACGACCAGACCGCCGTCGTCACGGTCCTGCCCGCGCTGATCGGCGACATCGGCCTCACCGTCGACGACCTCTACCTCGCCTCGTGGGTGGTCAACGGCTACCTGATCGGCTACATCGCCGCGCTGCCCATCGTCGGGCGCATCGCCGATGTCTACGGCCGCGCGCGCATCTACGCGGCCTCGCTGGCGGTGTTCATGGTGGGCAGCGCGCTCGTTGCCGCCGCGCCCGGCTTCGAGTGGCTCGTCGCCTCGAGGGCGCTGCAGGCCGTGGGCGGCGGGGCGGTCGTGCCCGTGGCGATGGCGATCGTCGTGACCGAGCTGCCGCCCGGGCGGCGCCTGCTCGGCCTCGGTGCGATCGCCGCGGCCTCCGAGGCGGGCGCGCTGGCCGGGCCGCTCTGGGGCGGCGGGATCACGGAGCTGCTGGGCTGGCGTTGGGTGTTCTGGCTCAACCTCCCGCTCTCGCTCCCGTTCATGTTTGGCGCCTGGCGCTGGGCGGGCCGCGAGCGCGCGGGCGGCGCGGTCGACTGGCCCGGCGCGGCATTGCTCGCTCTCGGCCTGGCGCTGCTCACGATCACCCTCGCCGACGATCCGATCGAGCGCCGCCCCTGGGCGCTGACCCTGCTGCTCTTCGCCGTCGTCGGCGCGATCGCCGTCGCCTTCCTGCTGCGGCAGCGCGCCGCGCCCGAGCCGATGCTGCGGCTGGCGATGTTCCGCCCGCGCGCGACGTGGGCCTCGAACGCGGCCACGCTGCTGCTGGGCGGCGGGCTGATCACAATGCTGATCAGCGTGCCGCTGTTCGTGAACCTCGTGCTGACGGAGCGCCCGATCGAGGGCGGCCTCACGCTGCTGCGCTTCACCATCGCCGTGCCCGCGGGCGCGCTCGCCGGCGGCTGGCTGGCGGGGCGGATTGGGCTGCGCGAGACGGCGACGATCGGGATGTGGCTCGGCGCGATCGGCTTCGCCGGGCTGCTCGCCTGGGACCGCGAGCTGAGCGAGGTCTGGCGCAGCCTCCCGCAGATCATCGGTGGCTTCGGCTTCGGCCTCGTGATCGCGCCGCTCAGCGCCGCCGTCCTCGCCCACGTGGGCGAGGGCGAGCGCGCCACGGCGGCCTCCTGGCTCACGCTCAGCCGCGTCGCCGGGATGCTGGTGGGGGCCGCGCTGCTGACCTCGAACGGCCTCGGCCGCTTCTACGCGCGTGCGGGCGCGATCGAGTTCGGGTCGCCGGAGTTCGCGGCGCTCGTCGCCGAGGCGCAGGTCGCGACCTTCCACGAGGTCTGGGCCGTCGCCGCTCTCGTCATGGTCGCCGCCGGCGTCCTCAGCTGGCTGATCGGCCGCCGCCCCCGGGCTGCCGGCGAGCGCGTCAGCTCGTGGTGGGAGGCCCACTGAGAGGCGCCCACGCGACCCCGCGGACGCAACGAGGGGCCGGCAATGCCGGCCCCACGCCGGATTCGAGCCCCGGAGGAGGGTCAAGTACAAGAGGGCAGCGGCCGCCGCAGCCG
>VXMT01000032.1:5347-5892 GCA_009840965.1 Chloroflexota bacterium | reverse complement strand
CGCTGTGAATCTGCACCTCAAGTTTCCGTTCGCTGTCGTCGGCGGCTTGATGACCGTGCCTACGTATGAGATCACGGGTGGGAGCACGAAGACCTCATCGATCGCGCAATCACTCGCTTCGTCAGGGCTGGTGACCGTCGGTCCGAAGGTGAAGCGCCCCACCTCTTGGAAGCCGTTGGGCTAGTTGTGTTCGATCCCGACTCAGGTGAGGTCAGCAACGACCTTCCACCACGCGGGAGCAAGCTCCGCTACGACGACTTCCTCACCGAACTTGCAGCTGCGTATGACTCGCGCTTCGAGGACTGAGCCCCCAATCCCCCAACCCGTGCGACAATGGCCACATGCCAGCAACCACGACCGGGTACAGCGAGGCGCTGATCGAGCATTTTGAGCGGCCTCGGAACGCGGGGGCGATGGAGGACGCGGACGCCGAGGCGTACGTGACCAACCCCGTCTGCGGCGACGAGATCGTCGATGCCAAAAGCCGCGCTGAGGACAGCCTTGCGGCGCGAGAGGTCAGAGAGCGCCGGAGCAACCCCACCAAA
>VXMT01000032.1:0-5337 GCA_009840965.1 Chloroflexota bacterium | reverse complement strand
ATGCGCATCTTCCTGCGCATCGAGGATGAGCGCGTGGCCGCCGCTTCGTTCCTGACGTCCGGCTGCCCGGCCTCCATCGGCACATCCTCGGCGGCGACCGAGTTGCTGATCGGGCGCAGCCTCGACGAGGCCGCCGCCCTCAGCCGCGAGGACTACGCCGAGGCCGTCGGCGGGCTGCCGAAGTCGAAGTTGCACTGCTCGGTCCTCGCCGCCGCCGCGGTGCGCGAGGCGATCGAGGGCTGGCGAGGCGACCACGCCCCCGCCGAGGCTGGCGAACGCGCGGGAGCCGCCTCGTGAGCGTCGCCGCGCTCGTGCTCGCCGCCGGGGCCTCGACCCGCATGGGCTCGCCCAAGCCGCTGCTGCCCTGGGGCGGCGGCTCGCTGCTCGCCTGGGAGCTCGACGAGCTGGGGCGCACGCAGATCGAGGGCATCGTGGTCGTCACCGGCGCGTACGCCGACGACGTGCGGCGCGCCCTCCCCGAGGGCCGGCGCCAGCACTGCGTCTTCAACGCGCGCTGGGCGCAGGGTCGCTCGACCTCGCTGGCGGCGGGCGCGGCGGCGTTGCTCTCGCCGATGCGCAGGCGCCCCGACGCCGTCGTGATCCAGAACGTCGACCAGCCGACGCGGGCCGACATCATCGACCGGCTCGTCGACGAGCTGCGCTCGACGGGCGCGGAGGCCGTGCAGCCCTCGTACCTCGGCTCGCGCGGCCACCCGGTCGTCGTCTCCGGAGAGCTCCTCGAGGAGCTGGCGGCGGCGACGGAGGAGGAGCTGGGCCTGCGCTCGGTGCTGCGCCGCCACCCGCCGCTGGAGCTGGCGATGGACGACGAGCCGATCGTGCGCATCGACCTCGACACCCCCGACACGCTCGCCGAGGGCCGCCGGCTCTGCGGCGTCCCCGACCCCGCCCCCGCCGGCCGGTAGCGGCGGCCGAACGCAGCGAGGCTCCCGTGCCCGGCGAGCGGCTGCGCCTCGACTGCCTCGGGTCCGGGTTCGCGTTCTCGCACGGGAGCTATTGGAGCGGGTTCCTGCTCGACGGGCGGGTGCTGTTCGACTGCCCGCCACAGACGCTCGCGCATCTCTTCCGCCTCGGCGTGCCGACGCAGGCGATCGACCTCGTGCTGCTCTCGCACGAGCACTCCGACCACATCGGCGGCATGGACCTCTTCCTGCTCGAGGCGACGGTGGGCCGCGCGGCTCGCGAGGGCGCGCCACGCGGGCAGCCGCTCGCCGTCGCCGGGCCGCCCGGCATCCACGACCGGCTGCGCGAGGTGATCGGGCCCTCGGACCGGCTGCCGGAGCGCGACGACCCGCGCGTGCGCTGGTTCGAGCAGGCGGGCGGCTCGGCCTTCGAGTGGGCCGGGCTGCGCGTCGAGTGCGTCTCGATGGAGCACGGGCACGGCATCGAGGCGCTCGGCTTCCGCGTCTCGCACCCGGACGGCGTCGTCGCCTACACCGGCGACACCGCCTACGTCGAGGCCGTGCGCACCCTCGCCGAGGGCGCGGACCTGCTGATCACGGAGTGTGGCGGCGACCGCGCCTACGGCCACACGAGCTGGGAGGACGTGCGCGAGCTGCGCGACGCCCTCGACCCCTCGACGCGCCTGCTCGTGACGCACTACGACCCGCTCGCCGTGCCCGACTGGGCGCGTGCCCTCGACGGCGTCGAGCTGGCCGAGGACTTCGCCGTCTACGAGATCTGACTCACGAGATCCGGGGCGGGAGTGTCTCCCAGTCCGGCGCGAGCACGGGGATGCCCAGCTCCGGGGTCGGCTCCCAGGTGCGCCAGCGGTCGTCGATGGCGGGGTGGTCGCCGCGGCGGATCCAGGCGATCGCGCGCTCGGCCTCGGCGCGGGTCGCGTCGGCCTCCCCGCGGGTCATGCTGCCGTAGGCGACCGCCTCCTCGAGCTCGTGCTCGTCCTTCCACTGCGCCTCGCCGAGATCGGGCGGGAATACGATGTCGAGGTGCTGGTCCGAGGTGTCGAGGCCGATCGCGGTGCGGTGGAAGGGCGTCTCGATGTTCACGTACCAGCGCCGCACGTCGCCCTCGCCGAGGAAGACGAGCACGGAGTGGGCGGCGCCCTCGATGAAGACGCGCACCATCCCGCGGCCGTACCAGACGTCGTCGCGCAGCCGCCACTCGCCGTGCGGCAGCCGGATATCGTTGCCATCGAGGTCGGTCGGGCGCTTCCAGACCGTGCCCGGCGGCGTGCAGGCGGCGATCACGTCCCCGCGATCCTCGATGACGACGAAGGCCCACGCCGTGAACACGCGGCCGTACCAGATGCTGCGGCCGGTGATGTGGTCGCCGGGCTGCCAGCGGGGGGCGGTCATAGACTCGCCTGTGCGTCGGCGAAGGGGTTGATGACGCGCAGGCCGCCGTAGTCCTGCGTGTCGCTCATGTCCTCGGAGTAGACGGCGTCGCAGCCCCGCAGTCGGGCGGCCGCCAGGACCGCGCCGTCCCAGTAGGACAGGCCGAACCGCTCGTGGATGGCGAGTGCGTCCCACAGCACGTCGAGCGTGACCGCCTGTACCGGAAAGCGCTCGAGGGACCGGACCCACGCTGCTGCTTCCTCGTGCGCCAGCGCTCGCGGGCGCGAGGATCGGGTCGCTTGCGTGTAGAACTCCTGCAGGACTTGTACCGAGAGGGCGAGATCCCGCCGCCTGAGCAGGTCGAGCGCGATCCGCTGCTTGGCACTATCGTCCGGCGCCTCGCTCACCGCGTAGAGCAGGACGTTGGTGTCAACGAAGCGCATCGCGCTCGTACAGCTCCTCTCGCGACAGGTTGTCGGCCGACCGCAGGCCGCCGCCCCGCGCGCGAATCGCCTCCAGCGTCTCGTCCTGGAGCCTGAGCAGCCGATCGAACCGGGACTCGTTGCTCTGGTCCTGTACGAGCTCCAGCAGATAGTCGCGAACAAGGGCCGAGACCGAGGTGTCGAGCTCCGCCGCGCGGATGCGGGCGAGGCGGTGAGTCTCCTCGTCGACGGATACGGTGATGTTTCTCATGGCGCAGTCTCACAGTTCCTGTGCTACACAGTACACCGCGCCCTGCGGGTCGGGCAAGGGTCCACCCGGCCCGCTACCCCCTGCCGCAAGCGTCGGCTATGCTTCGCCGCGAGCACCGGATGCGGGAGACCGCGGCGGGACGAGGGGTTCGCGTGGCCTACGGACTGGGCATCGCCAAGGGACTGCTCGTTACCTTCAAGCACATCTTCAGGCCCCCCATCACCGTCTCCTACCCGGAGGAGGAGCGCGACGTGCCTCTGCGCGCCCGCACCAACCTGCTCTGGTTCGAGGAACGCTGCACGGGCTGCTCCACCTGCGCGCAGGCCTGCCCCGACGGCTGCATCCTCGTCGAGACCTCGCCGCGCGCCGACGGCACCCTCAACATCGACCGCTATGAGATCGACTTCCGGATTTGCATGTACTGCGGACTCTGCACCGAGGCCTGCCCCTACCAGGCGATCCAGGCCGGCGGGCGCTACGACGACGCCGTCTACGTCTTCGAGGACATGTACCGCGACCGCGACGCGCTCAGCCGCGAGGCCGGCGAGTACCTCGACCGCAGCGGCGGCGTCTACCCCAACGGCCAGCAGCAGGAGGAGAACCCGCTGCGGACCCACCTGCCCACCGCGCGCGGACGCTTCCCCGTCGCCGGCGAGGAGGGCCCCTTCGGGCCCCAACACCTGCCCGGCAAGCTCGACCGCGACTAAGCCGCCGCACGAGGCACGAAGGAGCCGCCGGTGGTCACGATCACGCTCAACGGCGAGACGCTGGAGGTCGAGGCCGGACGGCCGCTCGTCGAGGTGATCAAGGAGCAGGGCGTTCGCATCACGAACCTCTGCTACATCGACGGCCTCGAGCCGTACGCCGGCTGCCGCACCTGCATCGTCGAGATCGAGGGCGGGCGGCCGACGCCGCTGCAGCTCTCGTGCACCGCCGTCGCGAGCGATGGCATGGTCGTCAACACCGAGAAGCCCGAAGTGAAGCGCGCGCGCCAGCAGGTGATGTCGCTGATCATGGCGAACCACCCGGACCGCTGCCTCACCTGCCACCGCCGCGTGCACTGCCAGCCGGGCGAGATCTGCCTGCGCGACGACGTCGTGACGCATCGCTGCCTCACCTGCAGCAAGAACTACCGCTGCGAGCTGCAGACCTCGACCGAGCTGATCGACATGGGCGAATACGAGGAGCCGTGGGTCGGCGAGGACCGTTCCTACTATGAGACGCCGCCGCCCGAGGTGGACCGCGCCAACCCGTACCTCGAGTTCGACCCGCAGATGTGCATCATCTGCACGCGCTGCGTGCGCGCCTGCGCCGACATCCGCCACACCGGCGCGATCAGCCTCTCCGGCAAGGGCTCGACGACGATGATCGCCTTCGGCACCGGCGGCGCCGTCCACGAGTCCAACTGCGACTTCTGCGGCGCCTGCATCGACGTCTGCCCGACCGCGACGCTGATGGAGAAGCCCAACAAGTGGATGGCCCTCTCCGAGGAGTGGACCAACTCCGCCTGCAACTCCTGCGCCGTGGGCTGCACGATCTCCTACGGCCTGCGCGACGGCCGGCCGATGATCGTCCGGCCCGACCGCCTCAACCCCACCAGCCGCGACCAGATCTGCGTGCGCGGGCGCTTCCACTACGACGCCGTCGGCGACCGCGAGCGACTCAGCCGCTCGCTCGTCCGCGAGGGCGACCTGCTGCTCCCGGCGACGCCCGAGGACGCGCTCGCCGAGGCCGCGCGGCTGCTCGCAGGCGTGAAGGATCAGCACGGCGCCGAGGCAATCGCCGTCCTCGGCTCGCCGCTCGCAACGAACGAGGAGGCGGCGCTGCTCGCGAAGCTCGCGGGCGAGGTAATCGGCACGCCGCACCTCGACTTCTCGCACGGGCCGGTGCATCGCGCCGCCGCCGCCGCCTTCGAGCGCGGCCTCGGCTCGGCCGAGCTGCCGTCCAGCTACTCCGACATCGAGCAGGCCGGGACGATCGTCGTGGTCGGCGGCGACATCGAGGAGTCACACCAGGTGATCTCGCTGCGCGTCAAGGACGCGGTGGTGAAGCACGGCGCGAAGCTCGTGCTCGTCTCGCCGCGCTGGGGCGAACTGGTCGACTTCGCCGCCGCCTGGCTGCAACCGCGGCCCGGCGCCGAGGCCGCCGCGGTCCAGGCGCTGGCGGACACGAGCGCCGACGCGCCGGCCGGCGTCGACCCCGATGCCCTCGAGGCCGCGCGGGCGCTGCTCGCGGAGCGGCCCGCGCGCCCGGACCGCCGCGGGGCCCCAGCATGGGCTGCGAGTACCGGGGAGGAGCCCGCTGAGCCCCTAGGCCCCGCCGCCCCCCCCCC
>VXMT01000093.1:2473-5972 GCA_009840965.1 Chloroflexota bacterium | reverse complement strand
GGTGGGTGGGCTGAGCCGCGCGCAGCGCGTGCTCATCCGACTCGCGCGAGGCGGCGGACATCGCAACGAGGGCGGCCCCGCGGCCGCCCTCGCGTCGTTGCCCGTGCGGCGGGGAGCTACCCGGCGGCGGCCGCTGCGGCCTCCCCGATCGGCTCGCCGGTCGCGGTGTCGCGCTCGAAGGGGCTGAACAGCTCCAGCTCCTCGCCCATCTCGCGGATCGCGGGGATGACCTCCTCGCCCATCAGCTTCAGGCTGCGCATCGAGTCCTCGTGCGTCATCGCCCCGTCGCCGTCCCAGAGGAAGATCGAGCCGGGGCGCAGCTCCTCGAGAACCTCGCGGATCTTCGGCACGACCGATGTCGGCGTGCCGGTGATGATCGTCTTCGTCTCCACCTGATCCTCGTAGCTGCGGCCCTGGTTCCCGCGCGCGCGGGGGGCGACGGCGCCGGCGACCTGCCTGCCTGCCGGCTGCGCGCCGCCCGTCGGCAGCAGGTTCGTGCGCGAGGTGAGGCCGGGCAGGTTCTGGATGTACGGGTTCACGTTCCCCGTGTTGCCCTCGAGGAACGGGTTGGGCGGGCCCTCGATGAACTTGCGGCCGGTCTCGTAGGCCAGCTCCTCGGTCTCGTCGACGTGGACCTTGAAGAGGTAGCCGATGTTCTGCGTGCCGGACTCGTAGCCCTCGCGCTCGGCCACCTCGTGGTAGTAGGCGAAGGACTGCTTGGTCGGCTCGAGCTGGGTGGCGAGCATGATGTAGGGGTAGCGGTGCCGCGCCGCCCACTCGACGGTGTTGCGGCTGACGACGCCGGGGATCCACATCTGCGGGTGCGGCTTCTGGTAGGGGCGGACGAACGGATTCACGTAGCGGTAGTTGAAGTGCTCGCCCTCCCAGCGGAACGGGCCGGGCCGCGTCCACGCCGCCACCACGAAGTCGTGCGCCTCCTGGAAGCGCTCCCAGTTGAAGGGCGGCTGCGCGTTGTGCGAGACGCTCTCGCGCCCGCCGCCGCGCACCCAGCCGGAGACGAGGCGCCCTCGCGAGATCATGTCGATCTCGGCGAGGCTCTCGGCGAGGAAGAGCGGGTCGTCCCAGAGGGGCAGCACGTTGCCGGCGAGGATGATCTTCACCTTCTTCGTGATCCTCGCGAGGATGGCGGCCTCGACGTTGAGCACGCTGCCCATGCAGAAGGGTGTGGAGTGGTGCTCGTTGAGCATCACGCCGTCGAAGCCCATCTCCTCGGCGTAGACCTTCTCATCGAGGTAGCGGTTGTAGAGCTCGGCGCCGAGCTTGGGGTTGTAGGCGCCGTTGGAGATGTTGAGGTCGGTGTTGGAGCGGCCCGTGATGCCGAAGAAGCCGGAGTCGCGGTCCTGATAGGGGCGCTCGGTGAAGTAGCCGATGAACATGCTCTGTCCTCCCGCAGCGGACCGCCGCCACGGCCCGCCCCCATGCTACCCAATCCCGCGCCCGCGCGCGCTGTCAGGGGTGGAGGAGCCGGATGGTCGTTTGTCGCGACCGGGGTGGGTTCACTCGTACGAGCGTGGTGGCCAGTCGAGCCGCTCGAAGATATTGGGCCACAGCGCACCGCCAAAGTGCGGATCGGCAGGGCCGATGCGATCCTCGGCGCGGTCTTCCTCGGCAGCGGTCTCGCACATCCAAACCCGGCATGACGCCTGCCCACCCCACGTCGCGGGTTCGAAGGCAAACATCACCATCGCGCCCGTCGACTCCGGATCACCGAGCACCGAGTCAGCGTCGAAGCCGCGCAACCGAGTCTCGTCGCGGTTGCTGCCGCGCCGCTCGCTGTTGAACCGGATCGCCTCGATGGTCTGACCATGCGGATGGCTGTCGATCGTCATCTCGATCCGCTCCGACGGATCGACCATGCCCGACCAAAAGAGGTTCGGGGTCACCCTAAGCATGACCTGACGCGGTACGAAGAGACCGTCGGCATCGGGGCAGTCGGACCCGATACAAGGAAGCCGCGTGGCCCAAAGCGGCTTGAGCGTTGCCATGTGCTCGTCCAGCCAGTCCGATACATCCTGCACTGACTAGGCTCCTCTCGCGCCGCCACCTCGCCGACCCGGCCCAATCATACCGCCAAGTATGTGCCCCAATCCTGGATCGGCTGATTCCGTTACCCTGGCGGGCCGAACGCGCGGCGGGGGAGCAACGCGTGGAACTCGGCAGCCTCAGGCAGAGCGCGATCATCAGCTACCACCGGATGTGTACGGAGGAGCACGAGGTGCGTCTCCAGCGAGGGATGAACTTCCGTCTCGATCCGAGGTACAGCGTGATGCTGATGAGCCGGCGCGAGGGCGCCCCGTACGCCGATGCCGTGGAAGACGAAGGCGAGATCCTCATCTACGAGGGGCACGATGTCTCACGCGTTCGCGGGGGTCCACACCCTGCGACGCTCGACCAGCCACTCGCGTACGCGTCCGGTCGGCCGACCCAGAACGCGCTATTCCGGGAGGCTGCCCTTGAGTACCGCGACGGGTCACGCGAGGCTGAACTCGTGAAGGTCTACGAGAAGCTCCTGAGGGGAATGTGGGTCTTCAACGGCGTCTTCCGGCTAACCGACTGCTGGAGCGAGCAGAGCAGAGGCCGCTCGGTCTTCAAGTTCCGGCTCGAACTCGCCCCCGATGACACTCCAGCGCCCGAACCCTCGCTTCGCGAGCGGAGCCGGATGATCCCCTCGGCGGTGAAGTTGGCGGTGTGGCAGCGTGACGGGGGCCAATGCTGCATCTGTGGAGCGACTGACGAACTCCACTTCGACCACGACATCCCCTACTCGGTTGGAGGCTCGTCGGTCACGGCGGAGAACGTTCAGATCCTCTGTGCACGCCACAATCTGGAGAAGAGCGACCGGATCCAGTAGTCCTCGTTCGAGCCCGCGCCCGCGCGCGTCGCCTAGCGCCCCGCCTCCCCAAGATACGGCCGCGCAGCCCCCACGAGGCGCATGGCGTGGGCGTGGGCTTCGACGTCGTGGGCGCGGATGACGTGGGCTCCGAGGGCGGCGGCGAGGGTGTGGAAGGCGAGCGTCGCCTCCAGCAGGCCGGGGGCGTCCTGCCGCTTGCCGTGCCCCAGCGCCTCCGCGAGGAAGCCCTTGCGCGAGGCGGAGACGAGCAGCGGGTAGCCCTCGGCGGCGAGCGCCGGGAGGTCGCCGAGCAGGCGCAGGTTGTCGTCCAGCGACTTGGCGAACTCGAAGCCGGGGTCGAGCCAGGGGCGCGGCGCGCCCGCCGCCTCGAGGGCGCTCGCGCGCTCCAGCAGGAAGCCGCGCACCTCGCCGGCGATGTCCTCGTAGGTCTGGTCCACGTCGTAGTGGCCGTGGGGGCGGCCGCGCATGTGCATGACGACGCCCGGCAGGCCGTGCTCGGCGGCGACGGCGATCATCTCCGGGTCGCGGAAGCCGGTGACGTCGTTCAGCAGGTGTGCGCCCGCCCCGGCGGCGGGGGGCCGCCCCCCCCGGCGGGCGCGGGGGGGGGGGGGCCCGGGCCCCCCCCAC
>VXMT01000093.1:0-2463 GCA_009840965.1 Chloroflexota bacterium | reverse complement strand
GGGGGGGGCATGCGGGTGCGGCGTTTCGGCGGGGGGGCGCCGCGCCGGCGGGGGCGGGGGGCTGGGGGGGGGGCCCCGGGGGCGCCCCCCCGGGGCCCCCCCTCGCCGCTCAGCGCCTCGATCACCGGAGCGACGCGCTCGATCTCCTCCTGCGCGCCGATCTCCGCGGCCCGCGAGGAGGTCGAGTGCGCGCCGACGTCGATGATCGCCGCGCCCTGCTCGCGCAGCTCGCGCGCCCGCGCGAGCGCCTGCGAGGGGTCGACGACGGAGGCGGCGATGGGCGAGTCGCGGGAGACATTGAGGATCGCCATGATCGCGGCGCGCTCGGTCGTGTCGATGCGGTGCTCGCCGAGCTGGAGTAGCACGCGGCGTCCTCCTCGCTGCGCCGGCTCACCCGCCGCGCTGCGAGTCTACGCGCGGCCCGGCTATGGGGCGCGGGCGGACTGTCGCAGCGCCTCGCCGCGTCGTAGAGTCGCCGAGGGCGGACGGGAGCGCCGAGGCGGCATGAGCGACGAAGAGGCGGGCGAGGGCGCGGACGGCGGCGTCGACGAGGCTGCCGGCGATCCGGTGCTGGTGGCGGTAGACTTCACCGCCGCCGAGCTGCGCGTGCTCTTCAGCGACCTGCACGGCAAGCCGGTCGAGCGCGGCGCCTGGCCGCTGCCCCCGCTCGCCGACGAGCACGCGTGGTCGTGGGAGGTCGGCGGTCGCATCGCGACGCTCTTCGCCGCCAACGGCGAGCGCCGCTCCGCGCTCGCGATCGCCGTCGCCGCGCCCGGCGTCGTCGACCCGCTGAGCGGGCGCCTCGTGGACTCGGCGGGCCAGCCGGAGTGGGAGGGGCTCTCGATCGTCGAGGCGCTGCGCCGCCACTTCGACGCGCCAATTGCCTGCGAGGGCCGCACGCTGGCGGCGCTGCAGGGCGAGCGCTGGCAGGGCGCCGCGCAGGCCCTCGACGACGTGCTCTACGTCTCGCTGCGCGGGGTGCCCGCCGCCGCCGCGGTCGCGGGCGGGCGGCCCGTGCGCGGCGCGCGCTTCGCCGCGGGGCAGCTGCCGGCGATGCCGGAGCTGACGCCGGGCCAGCCGATCAGCGACGAGGAGCTGGAGACGGCGTCCGGCCTGCTCGCCGACGCGTGCGCGCTGCTCGACCCCGACGCGGTGCTGATCGACGGCGAGGAGCACCACCGCAGCCGCCTGATCCCGCTGCTGCAGCGCGTCCTCGACGAGGTCGCGCCCGGCCCGCGCGTCGTCGCCTCCGAGCTTGGCGAGGGCGCGGCGCTGGCCGGCGCGCTGCGCATGGCGTCGACGCTCGCCTACGAAGGAGAGCGCAAGCCATGACGCAGCAGCCTCCACCGCCCGGCCAGCCCGATCTTCCGCCCGTCCAGCCGCCCGAGCGGCAGTACGCGCTCCAGTTGCACCCGGAGGGCATGGGCACGCTGCTCGGCGCGATCGCCTGGGTGCTCGGCGCGCTGGCGATCATGCGCGACCGCGGCCACGCCGAGGGCGACGAGGAGCTGCACGAGCTGCAGGAGTCGCTCGAACCGCGCCTCGAGACGCTGCTCAACGACCTCGCGATGGCGCGCGGGGCCGTCGAGGGCGGCGGCGAGACGGATCTGGGCGAGCGCGTCGAGGCCGCCTACACGCGCGTGCGCGAGGCATTCGAGCGCTGGATCCAGCTCACCGCCGTCGACACGGCGAGCGTCGCCATCGGCCAGCGCCTCGCCGAGATCGCCGACGAGGCCGAGGCGGGCGCCGGGGACGACGTGGGCGATGGGCCGGACGAGGCGTAGCGACCGGACAACATCGAGGAGGAAGCAGTCATGCCGTTCGCACACCCGGAGTTCCTCGTCTCAACCGACTGGCTGGCGGAGCACCTGGCGGACGGGGACGTCCGCGTCTTCGAGACGACCGTCTTCCTGCGACGCCAGGACGGCGGCGGCCTTCGCGTCGAGTCGGGCCGCGCGGAGTACGAGGCCGGGCACATCCCCGGCGCGGGATTCCTGGACCTGCAGGGTGACTTCTCAGACAACGAGCAGCGCCTGCGCTTCATGATGCCCTCGGCGGAGGTGTTCGCCGAGGCGGCCGGGCGGCACGGCATCTCGGAGGCGTCGAGGCTCGTTCTGTACGACCGCGCGGGCTCGGCGTGGGCGGCGCGGCTGTGGTGGATGTTCCGCTCGATGGGCTGCGAGGGCGCGGCCGTGCTGGACGGCGGCTGGCGCCGCTGGACCGCCGAGGGCCGGCCCGTCTCGACGGACGAGGCAAGCTACGACCCCACGACCTTCACACCGGCCGCCGATCCGGCCCGCTTCGCGGACCTCGCCGAGGTCCGGGCGTTCGTCGACTCGCGCGGCTCGGACGGGAGCTGCCTGATCAACGCGCTCGGGCCGGACCAGCACTCCGGCGCGGACGGGGGAGTGTCCCTATCTTCTTCGTCAAGGGCTGCGAGCTGGGATTGATGGCGCGGTGGCG
>VXMT01000179.1 GCA_009840965.1 Chloroflexota bacterium | reverse complement strand
GCTGCCGGACTTCCAGCCCGGGACGCTATCCGGACTGCGGAGAGAAGGTAAGGGGAGGACTCCCGCCTGCCCCGAACGTTCCGGTGGTGCAACGCAATTCCGGAGGCTGGACCCTCCCTCACCCTAACCCTCTCCCTCGGGGAGAGGGGACCGGAAGGAATGCGCTCGCTGCCCTGCAGCGAGAGTTTCGCAAAGGTCTCCCGAGAGAGGGCTGGGGGTGAGGGAGGCGCAGGTGAGCTAGGTGAGCGGGGTGCAGACGAGGTCGTAGGGGAGGGCGGTGTCGACGCGCACGCGCACGAACTCGCCCGAGGCATACTCGCCACGCACGAAGGCGAGGCCGTCGACCTCGGGGGCGTCGCGGTAGCTGCGGCCGACGACGAAGCGTGAGCCGTCCTCATGCACGCTCGGCTCGTCCGACTCGATCAGCACCTCCAACTCGCTGCCGACCAGCTCGCGGTTGCGCTCGATCGAGATCTGCTGCGCCAGCTCCATGAGGCGGCCGTAGCGCTCGGCCGCCAGCTCGTGCGGCACGGGCTCGCCGAGCTCCGCCGCCGGCGTGCCGGTCTGCGGCGAGTAGGTGAACGCGCCGACGTGGTCGAAGCGCTGCTCCTCGACGAAGTCGAGCAGCTCCTCGAACTCCTCCTCGGTCTCACCGGGGAAGCCGACGATGAAGGTGGTGCGCAGCGCCGCCTCGGGCATCGCCTCGCGCAGGGTCGCGAGGCTGCGCCGGGCGACGCGCAGGCTGGGGCGCCGCATCCGCTTCAGCACGCTCGGTGATCCATGCTGCAGCGGCATGTCGAGGTAGGGCGTGACGCTCGGCAGTCGCGCCATCGTCTCCGCGAGGCGCGGCGTGACGCGGCCCGGGTAGGCGTACATCAGCCGCAGCCAGCGCACCTCCGGGACCGCCTCGGCGAGCCGCTCCAGCAGCTCGGCCAGCCCGTCGCGCTGCGCGCGATCCTCCCCGTACGCGGTCGAGTCCTGCGCGACCAGCACCAGCTCGCGCGCGCCCGCGGCTGCCAACGCCTTTGCCTCGGCGATCAGCCAGTCCGCGGGCTCCGAGTGCATGCGGCCCTTGATCGTCGGGATGATGCAGAACGTGCACGGCCGGTCGCAGCCATCCGAGATCTTGAGGTAGGCGCTCGGCCCCGCGGGCAGCGGGTCCGGCTCCGGGATGTCGAAGTCCGGCGAGCCCGACCCGAGCGAGGCGGCGATCGCGTCCCAGGCCTCGACGCCGAAGGTGGCGTCGACGGCGGGCACGGCGCGTCGCACCTCCTGCTCGGCGATCTGCGTGAGGCAGCCGATCACGTAGAGCTGCTGATCCGGCCGCCGCTCCGCGTCCAGCTCGGCGATGACCTCAAGCGACTCATCCTTCGCGTCGTCGATGAAGCCGCAGGTGTTGACGAGCAGCAGCTCGGCGTCGTCCGCCGAGCGGCTCGCCTGGTGGCGCGCGTGCCGTAGCGCGCGCTCGAGGCGCATCGAGTCGACGGTGTTCTTGGCGCAGCCGAGGGTGACGAGGTGGTAGCGCACGCGCGGCCTACTCGCCGCCCGCTGAGGGTTCTTTGGCCACCACCAGCGTCACGGCCTGGCCGGCTTCCAGCACCTCGCCAGCCGCCGGCGTCTGGGCGAAGACGTGGCCGGGCGGGGCCTGACCGCTCTCGACCTCGATCACCACGACCTCGGCGCCCAGCTCGCTCACCCGCTGCTCGGCCTCGGCCTGCGCGAGACCGCTGAGGTCCGGCATCTGCTCCGCGAGCGGCGTCGCCGTCGCCTCGGCGGTGGGCGTCGCGACGGTTTCGCCTTCGCCGTCGCCACCGAGGCCGAAGCCCACGTTGGGCACGCCGAAGACGAGCGCCGCGACGAGCACGATGGCGGCCAGGACGGCGAGCACGACCCAGCGCCGGCTCACCGCCGGGAGGACGCCAACGCCCTCGCGCAGCCGCAGGCCGGGCAGCGGCTCCAAACCGGGAGGCTGCGGCAGATCCTCCGGCAGCCGCTCGATCGCGTCCTCCGGGTCGATGCCGAGGAAGCGCGCGTAGAGGCGCACGAAGCCGCGCACGTAGACGGGCGCGGGCAGCACGTCGAAGCGGTCGGCCTCGATCGCGTCGAGGTAGCCGAAGCTGATGCGGGTTTCCTCGGCGGCCTGTTCCAGCGTGAAGCCGGACTGGAGCCGCTGCTCGCGCAGCCAGCGCCCGATGGTGCGCGGGGCGTCGTCGTCAGGTGCGGAGGCGGCGTCCGCTTCGTCGTCTTGCGACGCGTTCCTTGCGGAGCGACCGAACCACCCGCGCAGCACCACTACGCGCCATCGACCCCGGGGAACTCGACGAGCGACTTCAGCCCTTCCATCGCCAGCCTCGAGGCGTAGGCCTGCGGCGCGTGCTCGATCCCGTAGCGGTTCGTCACGACCTCGTCGATGTGTGCGACGTGGGGCAGCAGCGCCACCGTGCGGCGGTACTGGTCGCTCGTCGCGTTCTGCGAGCCGGTCAGGATCACCTCCCCGTAGTGCACGAGGTTCGGGTCGAAGGGCACGTCCTCGCCGGGCGGGAAGCCGGCGAAGAGGTTGACCACGCCCTGCGGCCGCACCAGCTCCAGCGCCGGCCCCACGAGGGCGGAGACGCCCACGGAGAGCACGACGCCGTCCGCGCCCGAGCCGCCGGTCGCGTCCCGCACCGCGCCCGGTACGTCCTCGGCGCCCGGGTCCAGGACCAGGTCCGCGCCCCAGTCCCGGGCGATCGCGCGGCGCTCGGCGAGCGGCTCGCTGACGATGATCGGCGCGGCGCCGGCGGCGCGGCCGAGCAGCACGTGCAGCAGCCCCATCGGACCCGCCCCGATGATCGCGAGCGAGCTCCCGATGCCCGTCGCGCACAGCTCGAGCGAGGCGGTGACGCAGGCGGCCGGCTCGGTCAGCGCCGCCACGTCCAGCGGCAGCTGGTCCGGCGCGGCGAACACCTGGCCGCGCCCGACGATCTCGGCCGGCACCAGCAGCGACTCCGCGAAGCCGCCGTCGATGTCGTAGCCGAGCGTCTGGCGGTTGGTGCAGCGGTTGCGCTTGCCCGTCTGGCAGAAGCGGCAGCGCCCGCAGGAGACGATCGGGCAGATCACCACGCGATCGCCCTCGGCGATGTCGGCGACGCCCTCTCCCACCTGGTCGACGACCCCGGCGATCTCGTGGCCCGGGATGACGCCGGGACGGGCGTGCTTCTCGCCCTTGTATACCCGCACATCCGAGGCGCAGAGGGAGGACGCGGCGGTGCGCAACCGCACCTCGCCCGGCCCGGCCTGCGGGGTGGGGCGGTCCTGGACGGAGATCTTGCCGGGCTCCTCGAAGATTGTCGCGCGCATCGAATGTCCCGGTTCGTCACTCTCGCCGTCGCAGGAACGGGCCGCGGCCCGCGCCTCGCAGTATCGCAGCGTGCGGCGAGGGCTGCTACTCGGCGCCGCCGCGCAGCCCCGCCAGCCAGCGTGCGCCGGCACGGTACTCGCGGCTGCCGAGCGTGGCGGCGGACGCGAGGAAGGCGACCAGCCCGCCGAGCCCGCAGGCGACCGTGAGCACCAGCGAGCCGAGCAGCTCCTTCGGATCGGCGCCCCCGGAGCGCAGCAGGAGCAGCAGCACGATCAGCGTCAGCACCATCACCAGCGTCGCCAGCAGCGTGCGCCCGGCCGAGTTGACGATCGAGGACTGATCGAACCCCTCGACGCGGCCTCGCAGCGCGTAGAGCAGCAGGGCCAGCTCCACGATCGCCGCCACCGAAGCGGCGGCGGCCAGCCCGCGGATGCCGAACGGCTCGACCAGCGCGGCACACAGCGCCACGTTGATCGCCATCCCGACCAGGGCGAACGTCACCGGCGTGCGCGTGTCGGAGAGCGCGTAGAAGCCGCGGCTCAGGATCTCGATCGCCGCGTGCGCCCAGACCGCGACCGCGTAGATCGTCAGCGCCTCGACGACGAGGTCCGTCGAGGCCGCGTCGAAAGCGCCGCGCTGCAGCAGCAGCCGCACGGCCGGCTGGGCGAGCAGGATCAGGCCGGCCGAGGCGGGGATCGCGAGGAAGAGGATCATGCGCAGCGTCGCGTCGAGCGAGCTGCGCAGGCTCGCGATGTCTTCCCGAGCGGCCTGCCGCGAGAGCTGCGGGAAGGCCGCCGTCGAGATCGCCATCCCGATCACGCCCACCGGCAGCAGCATCACGAGGAAGGCGAAGTTGATCGCGCTGATCGCCTCGTCGGAGATGAACGAGGCGAAGAAGATCACCACCACGAGGTTGACCTGTGCGGCGGCCAGCCCGACCACGCGCGGCCCCATCAGCCGCAGCACCTCGCGCACGCCCTCGGAGGCGATGTCGACCGCGGGCTGCCAGCGCATGCCGACGGCGCGCAGCGCGGGCAGCTGCACCAGCAGGTGCCCGCTCGCCCCGATCACCACGCCCCAGGCGAGGCCGTGCACGCCCCAGCGCTCCGCCAGCACGACCGCGCCGAAGATGATCCCGAGGTTGTAGAGCAGCGGCGCGATCGCCGGGGCGAGGAAGTGCTGCCGCGCGTTGAGGATGCCGGTCAGCATCCCGGAGATCCCGAACAGCAGCGGCGAGATCAGCATCAGCCGCGTCAACTCCACCGCGAGCGCGCTCAGCTCCTCCTCCCGCCCGCTCGCCTCGCCCAGGCCCGGCGCGAGCAGCGGGACGACGAGCGGCGCGAGCAGGAAGCCGATCGCCGCGGCAACGAAGGTGGCGAGGGCGATCAGGTTGAGCACGCTCGAGGCGAGCCACCAGCCCTCGTCCTCGCTCTCGCGCAGCACGACGCGGCTGAAGGTGGGGATGAAGGCGGCGGAGAGGGTGGCGCCGGCGAGCAGCTGGAAGATCGCGTCCGGCAGCCGGAAGGCGACCCAGTAGGCGCCCAGCTCCGGCTCGGTGCCGAAGGCGTCGGCGATCGCGACCGAGCGCAGCAGCCCGAGCAGCCTCGAGGCGATGAAGCCGCCGGCGACGATCCCGGCCGCGCCGACGGCGGTTCGCGGCGTCAGGACCCGGCGCAGGATCCGGAGCAGTCGCTGCACGAGCCCGGCCGCGGGCGGCGATGAGGCCATCGCCGGTCATCTTCCCACGCCCGCGCCGTCGCGGGCCATCCGGCGCGCCGTGTTGGCGCCCGGCGGGGGCGTCGTGCATCGTGGGGCGCGGTTCGGAGGTTGCGCATGACCAGCGACAAGGCCAGCACGGAGCGGATCCAGCGGGTCTACGCCTCCGGCAATCCCGCGGAGCTGACCAGCGAGTACAACCGCTGGGCGGAGGACTACGACGCGGACCTGACGGCGCTCGGGTACAACGCACCGCGGGGCGGGGCCGAGCTGCTGGCGACGCTAGTGGCGGACAAGGGAGCGAGGGTGCTCGACGCCGGGGCCGGCACCGGGATGGTCGGCGAGGAGCTGGCCCGCGCCGGCTTCCGGCGCATCACGGCGCTGGACATGTCGCCGGGGATGCTGGCGCAGGCGGAGCAAAAGGCGGTCTACGAGGAGCTCGTGGTCGGGGAACTGGGGAAGCGGTTGCCCTTCGAGACGGGCACGTTCGGCGGGGTGACCTGCATCGGCGTGCTGACGATCGGCCATGCGCCGCCGGAGACGCTGGACGAGCTGGTGCGCGTCACCGCAGCGGGCGGGCCGGTCGTCTTCTCGATGCGAACGGACTACTACAGCGAGGGCGGGTTCGACGCCAAACAGGGCGCGCTCGAGGCGGCGGGGAAGTGGCGGCTGCTCGAACGCAGCCCCCCGTTCCGGGCGATGCCGGACGGCGAGCCGGACATCTGGCACGAGCTATGGGCCTACGAGGTGCTGTAGCGGCGTCGATAGACGCTCGCACGCATCGGCGCTAACGTGGTTCGTCGCGAAGCGCGACGAAGGAGCAACGGTGGCGCACTCGAACCAGGCGAAGAAGCGGATCCGGCAGAACGAGCGGCGCGCCGCTCGCAACCGGCCGCTGCGCACCCGCCGCCCGCGCCGCGTGCGCGACGCTCGCGGGGGGAGCATGGGCGGCGATAGCGCCGCCCCGGGCTTGGTGGGCCGCGCCCCGGCCGCCCTCGACAGCGCGCCGAGGGG
>VXMT01000213.1 GCA_009840965.1 Chloroflexota bacterium | reverse complement strand
CACGTATTCATACCGGTGTACTTGGGTGGGCAGCTACAGTTTTGTTTACGAGACTTGACATGGAGACAGACCGATGGAGGTAGCCCAAGTGGAGCGAGTGGAGACAGAACGGCCGGAGGGCGCCGGCGAGCGGCTGGCGATGGTGCTGCGACGCATCGCCGGGGTCGATACGCGTGAGCGGCCGCCGGAGCACGACCTGCGCGCGCGCATCGACTACCTCGAGCGCGACGCCGGCGAGATGCGGACGCGCGTCAACGGCCTCTTCTTCGGCCTGCTCGCCCTCGCGGCGGGCGAGATCCTGCTGCGGGCGCTGGCCGGATGAGCGCCGTGGCAACGGCGCGGGCCGAGGCGGCGCCAACCTCGGACGCCCCGCGCGGGCTGCCGCGGCTGCGGCCCTACCAGGCCGAGATCGCGCGCGCCGTGCTCGGGCGCGTGCTCGGCGGCGAGGGCGGCTCGATCTCGGTCGAGATCGCGCGCCAGGGAGGCAAGAACGAGCTCTCGGCGCAGCTCGAGCTGGTGCTGCTGCTCGCGCGCCAGCGCGCCGGCGGGACGATCGTGAAGTGCGCGCCCACCTTCGAGCCGCAGGCCGCGATCTCGCGCGATCGCCTGCTGGCGCGGGCGGACGGCGCACGCCTCGGAGCGATCGTGCGCCGCGATGGCGCCTCGTCGGTGCGCTGCGGGCGCGCCGCCGCACGCTTCCTCTCGGCGGGGCCGGGCGCCTCGGTGCTGGGCCACACGGCGGACCTGCTGCTGGAGGTGGACGAGGCGCAGGAGGTGCCGACGGAGAAGTTCGACCGCGACTTCCGCCCGATGGCCGCCTCGACCAACGCGCCGGTCGTCTACTACGGCACCCCGTGGGGGCCTCGATCGTTGCTGGCGCAGGCCCGCGCCACGCACCGCGAGGCGGAGCGCGCCGACGGCCGTCGCCGCCACTTCCGCTACGACTGGGAGCAGGTGGCGGCGCACAACCCCGCCTACGGAGCCTACGTCGAGGAGGAGCGGCGGCGGCTCGGCGAGCGCCATCCGCTGTTCCGCACGCAGTACCTGCTGGAGGAGCTGCACGAGCAGGACCGCCTGCTCGACGGCGCCGCCCTCGCGCAGCTCGAGGGCGCACACGAGCGCCTGCGCGCGCCCGCGCGCGGCGAGCGCTACGTCGCCGGCCTGGATCTCGCCGGACCCGCGCTGGAGGGCGGACGAATAGCGGAACAACACGACTGGACGGTGCTGACGATCGCGCGCGTGCGCGCGGGCAGCGGCGGACTGCCGCTGATCGAGGTGGTCGAGCACCAGGCCTGGCAGGGCGCGCCGGCGGGCGAGCTGCTGGATGCGCTCGCCGACCGCCTCGCGCGGGTCTGGCGCGTGCGCCGCGTCGTCGTCGACGCGACCGGACTCGGCGGTCCGGTCGCCGACCTGCTGGCGCGGCGTCTGCCCTCGGGGCGGGTCGTGCCGTTCACGTTCACGGCCGAGCGCAAGTCGCAGCTCGGCTTCGCGTTGCTGGCGGCGGTGCACTCGGGCCGGCTGCGGCTCTATCGCCTCGACGGGTCGCGCGAGGCGGCCGAGTGCCGGGTGCAGCTGGAGCGGGCGCGCGCGGCCTACGGCGAGCGGGGGCTGATGCAGTTCGCGGTCGACCCCTCGGAGGGTCACGACGACTACGTGATGAGCCTCGCGCTGGCCGTGCGGGCGGCGCGCGACGAAGGGGCAGCGCGCACCGCGCGCGGGCGCGCCCCGGGCGGCGACGCGGTCGAGGCAGCCCTGGCAGTGGCGGCGTGAAGGCCTCGGAAGAGCCGCAGGCGGCGCTCGTGCGCGCGGACGCGCTGCCGGAGCAGGTCGAGTACCGGGACCGGGGCTGCGACCTCTTCCCCTCGTGCCTGCGCTGCCCGCTGCCGCGCTGCCGCTACGACGAACCGGGAGGCGCGCGGGCGATGCTCAATCGCGTGCGTGACCGCGAGATGCGGCGACTGCGCCGCGAGCAGGAGCTGCCGGTGGACGAGATCGCGCGGCGCTACCGCGTCTCGCGCCGCACCGTCTTCCGCGCCCTGCAGCACGGCCCGGCCTCGCGAGGACGCCGCGGGGCCCCGGAAGACGCGCACGGTCCTCGCGGCCCGCGCCGGAAGGAGATCGAACGATGACCAACGCAGCAATCGCGCCCGCGGGCGCCACGCCGTTCCCCCGCACGCTCGCGCAGCGCGACCGCGAGCGGCTGGCGCACTACCGCGAGTTCCTCGACTACTACGAGGGGCGGAGGGGCGCGGCGCCGGGCGGCCCGCGCGAGCGCTCCCTGAGCTTCAATTACGCGCGCGCCTTCGTGGAGAAGGGCGCCTCCTACCTCATGACCCCGCATCGCCCGGGCGTCGTCGCCGCGGGCGGCGGCAACACCGCCGAGGCGGAGCAGGCGTTGCTGGAGCTGTGGGAGGCGAACGACCTCGAGCGGCTCGACCTCGAGAGCGAATTCGACACGGCGACGCTGGGCGACGGCGCCTTCAAGGTGAGCTGGGACGAGCACGAGCAGCGCGTGGTGGTGACGGCGCCGGACGTGCAGGGGCTCCATGTCTGGTGGCTCGGCGACGACGTGCGCCGCGTCCGCCGCGTGGCCGCGCGCTACGAGACGCCCTCGGAAGACGCGGAGGCGCGCACGGGCCGGCTGCCGCGCGGCCCCGGCGGCCGCACGCCGGAGCGCGTGACGCTGACCGAGGTCTGGACGGCCGAGCGCTTCGAGCTCTGGGTGGAGGACGAGCCGGTCGAGGCGCGGGCGAACCCGTACGGCGTGATCCCGTTCGTGATCTTCCCCAACACGCCGCGCCCGAAGCAGTTCTGGGGCATCTCCGACATCGAGCCGCTGCGCGAGTCGATCGTCGAGCTCAACCGCGCGATGACGCAGCTCAGCCGCATCCTCGAACTCTCCGGCAACCCGATCGCCGTCCTCGAGAACGTCGAGGAGTCGCGCGACATCGCGGTGCAGCCGGGTGCGGTCTGGGAGCTGCCGGAGGAGGCGCGCGCCTACCTGCTCGATCTGCTGCAGGGCGGCGGAGTGCGGCTGCACGCCGACTACCTGGGGCAGGTCTACCGCACGCTGCACGACCTGGCGGAGATGCCGCGGATCGCCTTCGGCGACGGCTCCGGCGACCGCTCCGGCGTGGCGCTGCGGCTGGAGCTGGACCCGCTGCTGCGCAAGGTGGCGCGCAAGCGCCTGATCCGCAGCGCGGCGATGCGCAGGCGCGACCGGCTGATGCTGCGCGTGCTGGCCCACCACACGGGACAGCGTTTCGAGGGCGTGCGCACGGAGATCGCCTGGACCCCGATCTTCAGCGGCGACGAGACGGGCCTGCTCGAGGCCGCGTAGCGCCCGCCGGGGCGACTACCCGCCGGACGGGACGGGGGCGGTGTAGAGGGCGTCGCGGTACTCCTCGAAGGCGTCGTAGAAGTCGTCGGCGGAGATGCCGAAGACCTTCTCGAACGCATCCTCCCACTCCTGCGCGGCGGCGAGCCGCCGGTAGTACTCGATGTAGGCGGCGGTGTCCGTGAAGCTGTCCGGCCACCCCACATCCAGCGGCGCGAACTCCGCCTCGTCCCCTTCGGTGGCCAGACGGCCCTCCAGCCACTCGACGGCGATCGCCCCCAGGCTGTAGGCGGGCGCCTCAACGCCGTAGAACACCCTGATCAGCACGAGGTCGCGGAGCGGCTCGGTGATGTGCCTGGAGTGGCGCCAGCGAGCGTTGCGCAGTTGCTCGCCCGTGATGTTCCAGGCGGCGAGCCGGTAAACGCCGCCCGCGTACGTCGCGGTGCCCTCGGTCATCCAGGCCGGCGAGCGCGTCCTCCCCGCAAAGTGGCGTTGCAGGATGTGGAAGTACTCATGCGCCAGCACTACGTCGCGCAGCGCGTAGTCGATGACGCTGCTGCTCAGCAGGATCCGTCCCGGAAGGGCTCCGGCGAAGATCTCCAGGTCCGGGTGGTACTCCACCGTGAACGGCGGTGGCTTGATCCCGTACCACTCGGCAAAGAACGTCACCACGGCGGTCACGTCCTCCCGAAGCGATACGTGCTGCTGCTCCGTCAGCTCGTCTCCGAGCTCGAACGTCGTCGCCGCCAGCCCGGACTGCCACCAGCGTCGATCGCCGGTCAGTTCGACCCAGAGCGCGTCACCGGGCCGCAGCTCGCGCAGCGTGTTGGCGGAGTCCTCCGCATCCGGCCGGTAGCGCTCGTACCGCTGCGTCGCGGCGTTCCAGCGGTCCGCAGCGATCAGCGCGTCGCCGAACCGCGCGGCCGACTCCGCGAAGGCCTCGCCATCGGGGCCGCCCCAGCCGACGAGGTTCCGGCCAGCGGACAGGGAGAGCAGCACGTTGCCGTCGGGCGGGGTGCGCGTCCACTCGACCGGCGAGTCGCCGCCGATGCGAAGCCAGAGGCCCATGCCGGTGCTAATACGGGTGAGACCGTAGAGCGGCGTGCTGTTCGGGTACGCCCGCTGGTAACGCTCATGCTCGTTGTCCCAGGCGTAGACCCGCTCCAGCTCCGGAATGGCATCGAAGACTTGCGAGACCGGGCCGTCGGGCCCCAGCCAGGCCGCCATGTTCCAGCCGGGCTGCAGCAGTGTCGTGAACGTACCGTCGTTCGCCTCGGTTGCCGGCGACGCCGGCCCCGGCGCGACGCGGTCCTGCTCCCGCGCGAGCGCCGCGGACGACGTCGACGCCAAGCCCCCGCCGAGCACGAGAGTCAGCACGAGCACGGCGAACAGACGACGCGAGCGCCCGGGGTGCATGCGGCCTCCTGGAACCGGGTGGCTGTATCCGGCTCCCGAGCGCCGTAGCGTACCCGATGCGTGGAGACCGAACACTCCGGGAGGGCCGGGCGCGGCATCGGCCGCCGGGGACTACCATGAGCGGGCGCGACGGGGGTTCGGATGCGCCTGCTGCTGCTCGCCTCCGCCCTCCTGCTCGTCATCGCCGCCACACCCGCACGAACGGCCCAGGCGCCGTCGCCCGGACGACAGCTCGTGAGCACCCAGGAGCGAAGCGCGGCCCCGGCGACCAGCGAGACGGGCCAGCGCAGCGCCCTCGATCTGGCGCTCGAGCTCTCGCGGCGCGGCCCACTCCCGCTCCCGCCGGCCGCCGCCGAGCCGCAGCAGTCCACGGACGGCGTTGCCGTCCTGGTGGGTGCGGATCGCTGGCACGAGGCCGGCTTCAGCGGCTACGGCGTGCGCGTCGCCGTCATCGATCCCGCGTTCGGCAGCCCCGAGGAGGCGCTTGCCGACCTCGGCGAGCCGCTGCGGGTACGCTCGTTCCGCGCCGACGGGAGCCTCGGGAACGGATCCCGGCACGGCGTTCGCGCGGCGCGGATCGTGCGCCAGCTGGCGCCGCGCGCAGAGTTGCTGCTGCTCGCCTTCTCGAGCACATCCGAGCTGGCCGCCGCCGTCGAGTACGCCATCGAGGAAGACGTCCACGTGATCTCCTTCTCGGTCGGGTTCGTGCATAACGGACCGGGCGATGGCAGCGGGCGCGTCAATGCGATCGTGGACCGCGCGACCGAGGCGGGCGTGCTCTGGACGACCGCCGCCGGCAACTGGGCCGAGCAGCACTGGAGCGGGCTCTTCAGCGACGGCGACGGCGACGGCGTGCACGAGTTCGGCCCCGACCGGGTGCTCAACGGGCGTGATTTCACGGCAGGCGACCTGATCAGCGCCTCGCTGCGCTGGGACGACGAGTGGAGCGCCACGTGCAGCGACTACGACCTCGAGCTATTCGGCCCGGACGGATCGCTCGTGCAGGCCTCCCGCCGGATCCAGGACTGCGACGACGATCCCCTCGAGTGGCTCGGCGTGCTTGCCACGGTGGACGGGCGCTACTCGGCGCGCATCGTGCTGGCCCCGGGGGCGAACGAGGACCCGCCCGACACGCCGCACACGCTCAGCCTCTTGCTGCTCGGGACGCCCGACCGGGGCGGAAGCCTGGACCTCTTCGAACAGGGCGGCTCCCTCGCGCAACCCGCCGATCACCCGGCCGCCGTCGCCGGGGGGGCGCGCACCAACGCGGGGGGGGGGGCCCCGGTTTTACAGCCGCCGGCGCGCCGCGGCCCGGGGGCGCCGACCGGCCCGAGGGGGGCC
>VXMT01000286.1 GCA_009840965.1 Chloroflexota bacterium | reverse complement strand
TCCAGGTGATCGGACCGATCGAGCAGGTGCGCGAGCACCTGGCCGAGCGCGCCCGGCTGGGCGCGGACGTGCAGATGCTCTACATGCCGCCCGGCGATCCTCGCGAGGTCGGTCGGGCGCTGGAGGCGCTGCTCGCCTGAGCCGGCGCCCACCCGCTGCGCGCTACGAAGCTCTACCGAACCGCGCCTCAGCTCGTGCGGGCGCGCCGCCGCGCCGGCGTCGTCTGCTCCTCGCGGCTGGGCAGCGCGATCACGGAGCGCGACGGCATCACGTCCTCCTTGCGCTGGTTGAAGACGGAGCCGTGCACCTCGATGCAGTGCTCGCCGTCCTCGTCGACGAACTTGCGCGTGACGGTGTTCTGGAACGTCATCGCGTCGCCGAGGTAGACGAAGCGCCGGTACTCGCAGGAGTTGTGCTTGACCCAGGCGTCGTCGCCCACGGCGTGGATCAGCGACTGCAGCTGGTAGGACTGCCGCGCCGCCCCGAGGTCGTAGGCGCCGGGAAGCCCGGCGGTGCGGGCCGCCTCGTTGTCCACGTGCACGATCTCGATCGGCTCGCGCGCGTTGCTCGCGGGGTGCAGCATGCCGAGCGCGGGGGTGTCGAGGATGCCGCGGATTGAGCGCGAATAGCCGTTGAGGATGGCGCGCGCGGAGAACCAGCAGATCATGTCCCACATCCGAAGCGGCCCCTTGACCAGCGGCTCCAGCGCGGTCTCCTCCTCGACGTCCTCCCACCACAGCGGCTCGCCGCCACGGATCTGCTCCGGCTCGCGCGCCGCCGCCTGCTCGAGGGCGAGCCGCTCCTCGTCGCTCCACGGGTGCGGCACCTCGAGCTTCGTGTCGCGGCCCTTGCGGCGGGTGCTGCTGCGCTCGACGCGCAGGTTGCGCACGTGCGAGCGCGCCACCAGCTCGCCGCGCTGGTTCGTCCAGTCGCCCCGGTAGTGCTCGATGATCGAGCGCTGGGCGAAGCGCGACTCGTCGCGCTCCTCGATCTCGTCGAAGACGATCGAGGCGTGGATCGTGTCGCCCTCGTAGACGGGCGCGAGCAGCTCCCAGGCGGTGCCGATGTTGTAGCCCATCACGCCGCGCAGGCCGTGCATCGCGTTGCCGAGGTGGATGCGGTAGAGCGCGCCGGGCGGCGCGATCGGCGCGCCGTACGGCCCGGAGGCCGCGTACGCGGGGTCCTGCCAGAGCGGGTTGGAGTCGCCGATTGCGCGCGCGAAGATGTCGATCGCCGAGCGATCGAGGAGGCCGTCCGCCTCCCAGGTCCGCCCGAGCCTCGTGCGGTGCCGGTCCAGCATCTCGTCGCTGAGTACGCCCTCGACCGCCCAGCGCGGCTTCTGCTCCGTCATCCGTCGCCTCCCGTCAGTTCGTTTCGCTACTGTCCGCGCCGTCGCGCCGGATGCCGCAGGTGACGCGCGCCTTCGCGTTGATCGCTCCGTCCGAGCCGTCGCGCAGCTCCACGTCGCCGACGGCGAGACGGCCGCCGCGGCGCAGCAGCCGCGCCTCGGCGATCGTGCGCTCTCCGCGCGCCGAGGACAGGTAGGAGATGCTCAGCTCCAGCGTCGGTCCCGGCCGCTCGCCGGGCCGCAGCACCGTCTCGGTGCAGAGCTGCATCGCCGCGTCGGCGAGCGAGGCGACGACGCCCCCGTTGAGCGAGTTGCGCACCCCGCGCAGCGGCATCGAGGAGCGCTCGACGGCGAGCCGCGCGTAGCCCTCGCCCAGCTCCTCGACCTCGATGCCGAAGACGTCGAAGAGCGGCCCGGCAGCCGCGCCGGCGGAGCTCACGAGGCCCCCGCCGCTGGCCGCAGCGAGTAGGTGGTCAGCCCGCGCGCGAGCAGTTCGCCGCCGGGCTCGCGCGCCTCGACCTCCAGGTGCGTCGCGTAGTCCGCCCAGTTCGCGACGCGCGCGCTCACCTCGACGGCGTCGGGCAGGCCGCCCGGCGTGTCGATGAACGAGAGGTGCAGCTCGGCGGTGCCGTTGGCGAGCTGCACGCCCTCCTCGAGCTGCGAGGTGACGGCCGAGATCGCCGCAAGGTCGACGGCGATCGTGAGCGAGCTTCGCAGCAGCAGTTCGTCGCCGTCCTCGGGGCGATCGACGCGCATGCGCGCGTAGCCGCGCTCGATGGCATCGCCGCTGATGCCGAGGCGCTCGAGGATCGGGCGCTGCCAACGGCGCCGCCACTCGTCGAGGTCGGGAACGGGCACGCTACTGGCCGCGCGCCTACGCGCCGACGCCGTACTGCTCGGCGAAGTCGCGGACGGCGCTGATGTGCTGCTCGGGCGTGTAGCCCTGCTCCATCGTGCTGATGTGCAGGTGCGTGACGCCCGCCGCCTCCGCGCGCTCGGCCAGCTCGAGCTGCTCGTCCGGGTCGAGGCCGACGACGTGCAGGTTGCTGCTCAGCCCGAGGGTCGAGGGGTCGCGTCCGGCGGCGCGGGCAGCGCCGAAGAACTTCTGCGCCTCGGAAGCGATCCGATCCGGGTCGCCGCGGTAGGCGCGCGGAACGTGCCAGCCGTCGGCGAGGCGGCCGGCGCGATCGACGGCGACGTCGGCCATCGCGCCGATCCAGATCGGGATCGGGTGCTCCGGCAGCGGGTTCAGCCCGGCCTTGGTGACGCGGTCGAAGTCGCCCTCGAAGGTGATGACCGGCTCGCTCCAGAGCTGCCTGAGCAGCCCGATCTGCTCCTCCATGCGCCGCCCGCGCGTGCCGTAGCTCTCGCCCAGCGCCTCGAACTCGACCGAGTTCCAGCCGACGCCGACACCGAGGATCAGCCGCCCGCCGCCCGCGAGGATGTCGATCTGCGCGCACTGCTTGGCAACGAGCGCCGTCTGCCGTTGCGGCAGCACCAGCACGCCGGTCATGAATTCGAGGCTGCTCGTCACCCCGGCGAGATAGCCGAACAGCACGAACGGCTCGTGGAAGGCGTGCTCGTGCGTGTAGGGCGGGTTGACGTGCCGCCCGTAGGGACCGAGCCAGGCGCCGCCCTCGGGGCGCTCGGGGTGCGCGCCGAGCACGTGGTCGTAGGCGACGAGGCGGGTGTAGCCGAGGTCCTCGGCGGCCTGCGCGTAGTCTCGGATCGCGATCGGGTCGGTGCCCATCTCGTTCGTCGGGAAGACGACGCCCAGTTCCATCTCCGCCCCCGTTCCGCGCCAGCGACGCGGCGCGCCGGGATGGTACCGTAGCCGCGGCCCGCGAGGGCCGGGCGCGCCCGCGAGACGCCAGCGCGGGCTGCGCGCGAGGGGCGGGGACAATGCTGATCGGGCACTTCACGGAGCGGCCCTGCCAGGACGAGGCCTTCGCCCGCCGCCACCCGTGAGCGCGGACGCCTGGTTCGAGGCCAACCGCCGCCGCTGGGACGAGCGGGTTCCCATTCATTACCGCTCCTCCTTCTACGATGTCGCGGGCTTCCTCGCGGGCGCCAGCTCCCTCGAGCCGCACGAGCTGGCGGAGGTGGGCGACGTCGGCGGCAAGTCGCTCCTCCACCTCCAGTGCCACTTCGGCCTCGACACGCTTTCGTGGGCCCGCCTCGGCGCGCGCGTGACCGGCCTCGACTTCTCCGGCGAAGGCATCCGCGCCGCCCGCGAACTGGCTGCCGAGGCTGACATCTCCGCCGAGTTCGTCGAAGCGAACCTCTACGACGCCCCCGCAGCGCTCGCCGGTCGCGCCTTCGACATCGTCTACACCGGCAAGGGTGCGCTCATCTGGCTCCCCGACCTCGACCGCTGGGCCGAGGTCGTCGCCGGCCTGCTCGCGCCCGGCGGCCTCTGCTACGTCCTCGACATGCACCCCGTCGGCTATCTGTTCGACGAGCGCGAACCTGTGCTCGACCCGTGTTTCCGCTACTTCTCCGTTCCTGAGCCCCGGCGCTGGGATGAGCCCGGCAGCTACGCCGATCCCGACGCGGCCACCCGCTATAACGAGAGCTACGAGTGGTCCTACACGATCGGTTCGGTCGTCACGGCTATCGCGCGCGCCGGCCTCGTGGTCGAGTTCCTCCACGAGTTCGACCACACCGTGTACCGGGCGTTCCCGTTCATGCGACGCGAAGGGCGGGTCTGGAAGCTACCGGCGGGCAGCGCGGACCTTCCGCTCATGTTCTCGATTCGCGCGCGGAAGCCGGTCTGAGCGCGCGCCCTCATCCGGGCTGCAAGGGCCACCGACGCCTACCTGGTTGGGCGCGCCTTCCGCACATCAAGGCCCCGTTCCGCGCCAGCGACGCGGCGCGCCGGGATGGTAACGTAGCCGCGGCCCGAGAGGGCCGGGAGCGCCCGTGAGACGCCATCGCGGGCGGCGTGAGAGGGGCGGGGACAATGCTGATCGGGCATTTTACGGAGCGGCCCTACCAGGACGAGGAGCACGGCTTCTTCGGCTCCACCACCCGCGAGGCCTACTTCGACCTCGGCCTCAGCAACAGGGACTACGACCCGCGCCTCGGCTCGATGCTCTACCACCGCTACCTCGACGAGAAGCTGGCCGCCGAGGAGGCCGGCTTCGACGCGCTGATGCTCAACGAGCACCACAGCACGCCTGCCTGCATGGGCGGCGTGATGAACGTGGAGGCTGCGATCCTCGCGAGGATCACGAAGAAGCCGCGGATCCTCCTGCTCGGCAACATCCTCCCGCTCTGGGACGACCCGCTCTGGCTCGCCGAGTCGCTCGCGGAGATCGACATGATCTCGCGCGGCCGCCTCGTCACGGGCTGGGTGCACGGCTCGGGCCGCGAGAGCGTCTCGCACAACGCGCAGCCGCCGTTCAACCGCGAGCGCTTCGAGGAGGCGCACGACTTCATCGTGACAGCCTGGACGAAGCACGGCCCCTTCCGCTGGGAGGGCGAGCACTACAACTACCGCTACGTGAACCCCTTCGCGCGCCCCTACCAGCAGCCGCACCCGCCGATCTGGATCCCCGGCGGCGGCAGCAAGGAGAGCACCGACTGGGCCGCGATGCACCGCTACCCCTACGTCATGCTCGCCACCGCGCCCGAGGCGACCCGCCAATCCTTCGACTTCTACGCCGAGCACGCCCGCGAGCACGGTTACGAGGCCGGCCCGCAGCATCGCGGCTACCTCTTCAAGGTCCACGTCGAGGCGACCGACGAGCTGGCCTTCGAGGTCGGCCGCAAGTACATCCAGGGCCCGCCCAACCCCTTCCTCGAGGGCAACCAGGGCGGCGTCCATCGCTATCTGCAGAACCTGCCGGGCCTCGCGCCGCGCAACCGCACGATGCCGGCGGCCGCGCTCAACCGCGCCACTGCCTACTCGCGCGGCCTCGCCGCGCCGCCCGAGGAGAGCGGCCGCGCGCTCTCCAGGATCGAGCGCTCCGCCGGCACCTACGAGCAGCAGATCGAGCGCATGACGATCATCACCGGATCGCCGACGACGGTGATCGAGAAGCTGCGCTATATCCTCGAGCTGCTGAGGCCCGGCGTGATCATCCTCTGGGACGGCGAGGGGGCGATGAGCCACGAGGACCAGATGCGCAGCATGAAGCTGATGGGCGACGAGGTGCTCCCCGCGGTGCGCGAGATCGGCGCCTCGCTGGAGTTGCACAGCCCCTTCGAGGTCGATCCCAGGACGAACCAGCCGGTCGAAGCCGCCGCTGTCTAGCGGCGGACGACGCGAGCGCTCCGAGCCATGGCTGCCTCGATGCGCGGACTAGGCGCGCAGGGCGTCGACGTCGAAGTCGTCGGGCACGGGCACGACGACGGAGCGGCGAGGCAGTTCGATGGTGCGGGTGATGTGGCCGCGGCCGGTGAGGTCGTCGGCGAGCAGCACGTCGCCGGGACCGAGTTGGCGCTTCGTCCCGTCGCCGCACTCCATCTCGGCCCTGCCGGCGACATTGATCACGAACTGGCGGCGAGGCGCGACATGCCAGTCCATCACGTTCTCGACATCGGCCTCGCGCATGCTGATGCTCTCCGCCGGGAGGTGCTCCGTGCGCTTGCCGAGCCCCATCGCCGCCGTGAAGTTGATCTCGATGTCCTCGAAGTGCGATTCCCCGTCGTCGCCGGTGTAGATGCGCGTGATCCGCATCGCGTCGTACCCCCTCGCTGCTTGCGCTCTGCGCCGCGCGCCATGCTAACAGCCGCCGGATCGGTCTCCCGATGAGCCTCGCCGACGCGCTGCGGCGCCGGCGAGGC
>VXMT01000036.1 GCA_009840965.1 Chloroflexota bacterium | reverse complement strand
GCCCCGCGACCAGCTGTGCCGCCGCCGCGGCGGGGCCGCCGGGCGCGAGCCGGTCGTCGACGATCGCGACGCGATGGCCGTCCACCGAGGGGTCGCGGTGCACCTCGAGCGAGGCGCTGCCGTACTCCAGCTCGTAGGCGACCGAGGCGCGATCGGCGGGCAGCTTCCCCGGCTTGCGCATCGGCACGAAGGGCAGGCCGAGTCGCTCGGCGACGGGCACGCCGAAGATGAAGCCGCGCGCCTCGATCCCCGCGACGAGGGTTGCGCCGTAGCCCCTCGCGACCTCCGCGAGGGCGTCGTTCGTCTCGCGCAGGCCGTCCGGGTCGTGCAGCAGCGGGGTGATGTCGCGGAAGAGGATGCCGGGCTCCGGAAAGTCCGGGATCGCGCGGATCAGCGCGCGCAGCCGTTCGCCGTCAACCGAGGCCGAGGCCGTCATGCGCCGATGCTGCGATCCGCCGCCAGCCGGGTCAAGCGAGCCCGCCTGCGACCTGCGGTGCTAGCATCGCGCGAATGCCGGAGCCAGCCGCCGACCCCTTCGCGCGGATCGCGCGCTTCTACGACCTCGATCTGGAGGGGTTCGACGCCGATCTCGCGCTCTACCTCGCCCTCGCCGAGCGCGCGGCGGAGCGCGACAGCCGCGAGGACGTGCTGGAGCTCGGCTGCGGCACCGGCCGCGTCGCGGGCGCCCTTGCGGGCGCGGGGTTCGGCGTCGTCGGCGTCGACTACAGCGCAGCGATGATCGAGGCCGCCCGCGCGCGCACCGAGAGCCTCCCCGTCCGCCTCGTCGAAGGCGACATGCGCTCGCTCACGCTCGGCGAACGCTTCGGCCTCGTGCTGGTCCCGCTGGGTGGCCTGCAGCACCTTGAGACCACCGAGGATCTGGCGGCCGCCTTCGCGACGGTCGCCGTGCACCTCGCGCCCGACGGGATCGCGGCGGTCGACGTCGAGGCGCCGCACGCCGACGACTGGCTGCCGGGCTCGCGCCCGCTGGTCGAGCACTGGACGCGCCCGCTGCCCTGCGATGACGGCGAGGCGCTGGTGACCAAGCTCGTCGCCGTCGAGGGCGTCCCCAGCGAGTCGCTGCGCCTCGTGACGTGGCACTTCGACGTGCAGCCGCCGTCCGGGCCGCTGCGCCGCGTCACGCAGCAGTTCGCGCTGCGCGTCATCACCGCCGGCGAGATCGAGCTGGCCGCCCGCCTCGCCGGCCTGCGTGTCGATGCCTGGTACGGCGACTACGAGGGCGGCCCGCCGCGCGACGGCGACGAGCGCCTGATCGCCGTGCTCTCGCACGACGCCGGTGAAGACGAGCCGGAGGAGGCGCCGTGACCCGCGTCGCGATCGACGGGATGGGCGGCGACCACGCGCCCGCCGCGACGACGGAGGGCGCGATCGCCGCGGCCCGCGAGGGCATCGAGGTCGCCCTCGTGGGCGACGAGCCGCGCCTCGCAGCCGAGATCGAGCGGCTCGGGGGCGCGCCGGGGGGCCTGAGCGTGGTGCACGCGCCGGACGTGATCGAGATGGGCGAGCACGCCGCCCGTGCGGCGAACCGCCGCAAAGAGTCCTCCACGTACATTGGCATCGAGCTCGTGCGCGACGGCGAGGCGGACGCCTTCGTCTCCGCCGGCAACACGGGCGCTGTCTTCGTCGTCGCCCTGCTCGAGCTGGGGCGGCTGCCGGGCGTCGAGCGGCCGGCGATCGGCGCGCCGATCCCCTTTCCCAACGGGCTGACGCTGCTGCTCGACGCGGGCGCGAACGCGGAGTGCCGCGCCTCGCACCTCGTGCAGTTCGCGCACCTCGGCAGCAGCTACATGCACGCCGCGCGCGGGGTGGCCGAGCCGCGCGTCGGCCTGCTCAACATCGGCGAGGAGGGCAGCAAGGGCTCGCAGCTCACCGTCGAGACGTTCGAGCGGCTGAGTGAGTCCGGCCTGCGCTTCATCGGCAACGTCGAGGGCCGCGACATGGTCGAGAACCGCGCCGACGTGGTGGTGACGGACGGCTTCACGGGCAACGTCGTGCTCAAGCTGGGCGAGGGCCTGATGGAGCTGCTGATGGGCGAGCTGCGGCAGGAGGCCGCGCGCTCGTGGCGCGGCCGCCTCGGCGGGTTGCTGATCCGCCCGGCGGCCCGACGGGTGCGCGACTCGCTGGACTACCGGGCGCACGGCGCGGCGCCGCTGCTGGGCATCGACGGTTGCGTCTTCATCGCCCACGGGACGAGCGACGCCTTCGCGATCGCGAACGCGCTGCGCAGCGCCGCCGCGGACGTCGAGCGCGGCACGCTCGCCGCGCTGCGCGGAGCGATCGAGGCGGCGGAGGGGGCCGGGGAGTAGCGCCGACTCGTTGGCGATCCGCACGAGGGCTGGCGCGCCGTGAGATACTGGATCCGGGCCCGGCAGGTGCGGGCGCTTGAAGGGGGAATGCACGTCATGGCGATGCCTACCGACACGACGGACGCGACGTTCAACTCGGACGTGATCGAGAACGACGACCCGGTGCTGGTCGACTTCTGGGCGCCCTGGTGCGGCCCCTGCCGCATGGTCGCCCCGATCGTCGAGGAGCTCGCCGAGGAGTACGACGGCCGCGTCAAGTTCGTGAAGCTCAACACCGACGAGAACCCGATGACCGCCGGTCAGTACGGGATCCGCTCGATCCCCACGCTGCTCGTCTTCAAGGGCGGCGAGCCCGTCGGTCAGATCGTCGGCTTCCGCCCCAAGAGCGACCTCGCGAAGCACCTCGACGCCGCCCTCGCGTAGCCCTCGCGACGGACACTGAAACGGGCGCCCCCCCCGCACGCGCGGGCGCCCGGCGTGGGGGGGCGCGCCCCGCCCCCGCCCGACCCCGCCACCCCCTCCGCCGCGCCCCTCGGTCCGCGCTGGGCACTAACTCTCATCCGGCCGCCCGGGGGGCCGGGGTGGGCGCCCGTCGTGCGTCGGCGGCCTGCGCCGCCGCTTAGAAGTACTTCTCGACGCCGCCGTAGCCCAGCTGCCGCCCCCGCTCGGTCGCCCGCATGAAGCTGGCGAGGCGGCTTTCGAACACCTCGGGGCGCGCCCTGCCGACGTCGATGTACGCCACCCGGATTCGGCGGTACGCCTCGGAGAAGCCCTGGTAGTGCGTCCACGCCTGATCGTTCGCCTTGATCGCGTCGAGGATGTCGTCGGGGAACACGAACTCCTCGCGCAGCACCTCCTCGACCGACGCGCGAACGGAGGGATGCAGCAGCCCTTCGCCGGCAAGCCAGCGCAGCCGCTCCTTGTTCAGCTGCGAATAGCGGCTGCCCTGCCTCCTCGGTGAGAACCGCTGCGCGGCCCGTGCCGGGTCCAGCTTCTTGATGATGCTGTCGATCCAGCCGAAGCAGAGCGCCTCCTCCACCGCGTCGTTGTAGAGGATGCGCGGCTCGCCCGACGCCTTGTTCGGATACACGAGCCAGATCTCGCTCGCACTGTCGAAGTTGGCCTCGAGCCACTCGCGCCACGCCCGGCGCTCGATGACGTAGAGGGTCTCGCCTATCTCCATCCGCCTCGCGGCTCCACTACGAGCACGAGTTGGGCGAGCCTCACTCCTTGCTGATGCTGCGCCCCTGTTTCTCCTCGAGGCGCGCGAGGGCGCGACCCTTGTCGGGGTGCGGGTCCTTCACGAGGCCGTAGATCTCGCGGCCCTCGTGGTCTTCTGGCAGGTGTTCGGTGATGGGAAGACCTTCCTCATTGCAGAAGAGCAGTCAGTGGCAGTACTTATACTTCTGCATCTCCTCGCAGGCGCAGATCCACGTCGAGCGCTTCACCTCCTCCTGCTTGTCCTCGTAGAAGTTGCAGGGACAGAGCGGCCTGCCGAGGTCGTCGACGTGCTTGGCGAGGCCGATCACGAGGAACTCGGTGATCTCGCGCTGCGGGTGGAGGTATGAGCCGCTCTTCTCGGCGAACTTCTCGACGAACTTCCACATCTTCTGGAGCGATTTGTCGGACGCCTGCATGCGGTCCTCGTCGGTCGGTTGGTCGACCATGACACCTCTCCGTCCGTGCCGCTCGCGCTCTCGATCGAGCGTACCACGGACGCCACCTACACCTCGCGCTGCACACTGTGCATCGTCGTTCATTGACAGTTGCGAGGCTCGCCGTGACCATCCGGCCCGTGAGCGACGCGCCCTTCATCGCCGTTCAGACCGAGACGTCCGACCAGGACCGCTACGCGATCGAGCGCTCGATCATCGAAGCCGCCGGCGGGCGACTGCTCGTCGCGCAGGCGGGAGGCGAGGACGAGCGGATCGAGCTGCTGCGCGAGGCGCAGGCGGTGCTCGTCGGCTCCGCGCGGATCAACAGGCGCGTGATCGAGGCGTTGCCGGAGCTGCGGCTGATCATCCGCTACGGCGTCGGCCTCGACACGCTCGATATTCCCGCCGCGACGGAGCACGGCATCGTCGTCGCGCACTACCCGGACTTCTGCCAGCCGGAGGTCGCGAACCACGCGATCATGCTGCTGCTCGCCGTCGCCAAGAAGCTGGTCGTGCACGACCGCGCGAGCCGCGCCGGGCGCTGGGGCAGCGTCGACCGCAGCCCGGCGCCCGCGATCCACGGCCAGACGCTCGGCCTGATCTCCTTCGGCGCGATCGCCCGCGAGGTCGCCGTGCGAGCGCAGGCCCTCGGCATGACCGTGGCCGCCTACGACCCCTACGAGCAGGACGCCACCTTCGCGGCGCTCGGCGTCGGGCGCGCCGGGAGCCTCGAGGAGCTGCTGCGAGGCGCCGACCACGTCTCGGCGCACCCGCCGCTGACACCCGAGACGCGCGGGATGGTGGGCGCGGAGGAGTTCGCGCTGATGAAGCCGGAGGCGATCTTCGTCAACACCTCGCGCGGGCCGGTGCACGACGAGGCGGCGCTGATCGCCGCCCTCGAGGGCGGGGAGATTGCCGGCGCCGGTCTCGACGTCTTCGAGACGGAGCCGCTGGCTGCCGACTCGCCGCTGCTGGCGATGGACAACGTGGTGCTGACGCCGCACTCCGCCTCATACTCGGACCTCGCGTTCCAGCGGGTGAAGCAGCGCGTCGGCAACACGGTGGTCTCGGTGATGCAGGGCCGCTGGCCCTTGGAGTTCGCGGCGCTGCCGAATCAACACGAGGTCACGCCGCGCGTGCCGCTGCAGTAGACCGCGACGGGGCGCAGGAAAACGCAAGGACGCGCCCTCGGGGCGCTTGGGAGGAGACACGGGATGCGACCGAACAGGGTGCTGCGGGCATGGCGTGAGGGGCGGCAGACCATCGGCGGCTGGCTGAGCACCCCGTCGGGACACTCCGCCGAGGTGATGGCCAACCTCGGCTTCGACTGGCTCTGCATCGACATGCAGCACGGGGCGATCGACTACGCCGACGTGCTCGAGATGTGCCGCGCGATCTCGACCACGGAGACCACGCCGTTCGTGCGCGTCCCCTGGAACGACCCGGCGATGATCATGAAGGTGCTCGACGCGGGCGCCTACGGCGTGATCGTGCCGCTCGTGAACAACCGCGAGGAGGCCGAGCTGGCGGTCTGGTCCTGCCGCTACCCGCCGGACGGGGGGCGCTCCTCGGGTCCCACGCGCGCCGCGATGTACGGCGGCGCCGGCTACCAGGACGAGGCCAACGACGAGATCGCCGTGATCTGCATGATCGAGACCGAGGAGGCGCTCGAGAACCTCGACGAGATCCTCTCCACGCCGGGCGTGGACTGCGCCTACATCGGCCCCTCGGACCTCGCCTACGCGATCGGCATCACGCCCACCGGCGACAACGCCGACCCGAAGCACCAGGAGACGGTGCTGAGCATCCTCGAGGCGTGCCGGCGGCACGGCGTCGCGGCGGGCATCCACACCGGCAGCCTGGAGTACACGGTGAAGTGGCTGCAGGCGGGCTTCGACACGGCGATGCTCAACAACGACGTCGGCTTCATCCGCCAGGCGGCGGGCTCGCAGCTCGCCGAGGCGCGCTCGACGACGGGCGTGGCCAACGTCCACGGCGCGTAGCAGTTGCCGACGGTCCCGCCGGATGAGCTGAGGCGCTACCTCGGGCGCATCTTCGAGGCGGTCGGCGCGCCCCTGGACGACGCCCGGGAGGTCGCCGCCCACCTCGTGGAGGCGAACCTCAAGGGCCACGACTCGCACGGCGTGATTCGCACCGCGCCCTACGTGCTGTCGGTGCAGGAGGCCCGCGTCCGCCCGGCCGCACCGATCGAGGTCGAGCGCGAGACG
>VXMT01000039.1 GCA_009840965.1 Chloroflexota bacterium | reverse complement strand
GCGGGGGGGCGGGGGGGCGCCCCTGCATGCGCGGTGACACCGGGCGGGCCCCGCGGGGCCCCCGGGCGCCCGGGGGGGGGGGCCGCCGCGCCGGCATCCGTGCTGGCGGCCAGCTCCGCGGGCGCCAACTCGGCGAGCAGGTCGAGGACGCTGCGCCCCTCCTCGATCTCGCTCGCGAAGTCGCTCTCGGTGAGCGTCGCGAGCGTCTCGAGCAGCGCCGCCCGCGATCGCTCGAGGCGGTCGCGCAGGGCAGCGACGCTGTCGGGTCCGGATTGCCGCTCGTTGCCGGGTGAGTCGCTCACGGCATCGCCTCAGCGCGGTCCCCAGCGGGGAAGTGCGTCGTTGGATTCGTCCGCGTCGTTGATCGCGTCGGTCGAGATGATCACCTGCACGGACTCCAGCGGGGCACTCGTGATCCCCGGGAACTCGAACGTCTGCGTCGCGCCCCTGTCGATCTCGAGCTCGCGCGTCTCGCGCAGCAGGAGGCGGTTCTCCGGCGCGATCTCCCGGATGCCAATCGTAACCTCGCCGCGCAGCGGGATCGGGCTGCGGTTGCGCAGCGTCGCGATCAGGTGGGGGCCGCTGCCCCCGTAGGTCACGTCGATGATTGCGAGGTCGTTGGGCACGTCCGGCTCGACGACGCCGACAAAGACGTTGTTGCCGGCGTTGCGCTCGACGATCGAGACCGAGGGCTGCACGCTGACGACGACCTGGGCGCGGCGCTGCACGTAGGCGCCCTCGAGCGGGTACTCGAGCAAGTCGCCCGGGCGCAGCGCCTTGCCTGTGTCGATCGGCTGCGGCGGACCGCCGTCAACGCTGACCTCGATCAGGCCGTCGGCGTCGGCGTCTCCCGCGTTGGCGACGACGACGTAGAGCTGGTTCAGGCGCGAGAACACCTCGCGCACAACGAGGTCCGGGTAGTCCAGCCGCGGATCGAGGGTGGGCGTCGCGGTTGCCTCCGCGGACGGCGTGGGTGATGCAGCAGAGGCAGCCGGCGACGCCGCCTCCGTCGCGGGCGCGACCGGCGTCGCCGGTAGGGTGGCGGTCGGGCTCGCGGTGGCGTCCGGGCTTGCCGCCGACAGGGCGCCGGGCGTCGCCGGGGTCGCGGGGGGCGCGGGCGCGGGCGCGGCGCCCGCGACGCCGTCCTCGCGGGACCCCGGATCGAGCACGAGCAGCAGCACCGCCGCCGTGGCCGCCGCGGTCGCGAGCAGAGCCAGCGGCGGCACGAGCCAGCGCCAGCGCGAGCCTTGCCGAGGCTCGTCCTGCACGGTCAGGCCTGCCTGCCGGTCGGCGCGCGGCGCCGGGGGAGTCGCGCCTCGATGACTGCGCCGATGCTGTGCACGAGCCCGCTCCCGCGCGGGGGGCCAGTCGGCTGGCGCCGCGTCGTTTCGATCGCCCTCGAGGAACGCCCGCTGCGACCGGGTCCGGGGCGGGCCCGTTCCGATCCGGGCGGTAGCGGCGACAGTGTATCAAGCCCAACGCGACGGCTTGCGATGCTGCAGCCGGCGCGGGTTCGCGAGTGCGGCGTTTCCGTTGCGGCGCTGCTCGCGGTACGCTGATTGCTGCGCGGGGGCCGGCGAGGAGCGGCGGCCATGTGCGGAATCATCGGCTACACAGGAGAGCGGCCCGCCGGCCCGATCCTCCTCGAAGGACTCGGCCGCCTCGAGTACCGCGGTTACGACTCGGCCGGCATCGCGCTCTTCGACGAGCAGCACCGTCTCTACTGCGCTCGCGCCACCGGCAAGCTCGAACGCCTCACGAGCCGCATCGAGGGCGTCCTGCCTCCCGCCGTCGCGGGCATCGGCCACACGCGCTGGGCCACCCACGGCCGCCCCTCCGAGGCGAACGCGCACCCGCACCTCGATCCGTCGGGGCGCGTCGCCGTCGTGCACAACGGCATCATCGAGAACTTCGCCGCGCTGCGTGAGCGCTTCACCGCGCGCGGCGCCAGCTTCGCCTCCGAGACCGACACCGAGGTGCTCGCGCACCTGGTGGCCCACGCGATGGAGGAGGGCGCCGACCTCGCCGAGGCGTTGCGGGCGACACTCGCGGAGACGGAGGGCGCCTACTCGGTCGTCGTGATCTCGACGGACGATCCGGGGAGGCTGGTGGCTGCCCGCGCCGGGAACGCGGGCGGGCTGGTGATCGGCCACGGCGAGGGCGAGCAGTTCGTCGCCTCGGACCTCGCCGCGCTGCTCCCCTACTCGCGGCGCGTCACCTTCCTCAACCCCGGCGAGATCGCCGACATTCGCAGCGAGGGCGTCACGCTGACGGACGCCGCCGGCGCGGCCGTCGAGCGGGCGTCGCAGCTTCAGCCCTACGACCCGGTGGCGGCGGTCAAGGGCCGCTACCGCCACTTCATGCTCAAGGAGATCCACGAGCAGCCGGACGTCGCCCTCGACACGATGCGAGGGCGCTACCTCCAGGATCCGCCGCGCGTCGAGCTGAACGACGGGTTCCCGATCGACGCCGCGCAGGCGCGAGAGCTGCAGCGCGCCGTGCTGGTGGGGATGGGCACCTCGCAGTACGCGGCGATGATCGGGCGGCACTACATCGAGCGTTTCGCGCGCCTGCCCGCCGAGGTCGACAACGCCTCGGAGTTCGGCTATCGCCGGCCGGTGCTGGACCCGCGCACGCTCGTCGTCTCGGTCGCGCAGTCGGGCGAGACGGTGGACACGCTGCTGGCGATGGAGGAGGCGCGCCGCGACGGCTGCCCGCAGCTCACGGTCTGCAACACGCCGGGATCGCAGGCCACGCGCATCGCCGACGGCGTGATCTACACGCGCGCCGGCCCGGAGATCGCCGTGGCGAGCACGAAGACGATGACCGCCTCGGTGATCGCCCTGCACGCCATGGCGCTCTACCTCGGGCGGCTGCGCGGCACGCTCGATCCCGAGGTCGAGCGCGCCGAGGCGGAGGCGGCAATGCGGCTGCCCGCGGTGCTGGGCGAGGCGCTGCTGCTGGAGGAGCGCATGGCCGCCGTCGCGCGCCGCTACGCGCAGTTCGAGGACTTCCTCTTCCTCGGGCGCGGGCTCTCCTACCCCGTGGCGCTCGAGGGCGCGCTCAAGCTCAAGGAGGTCTCCTACATCCACGCCGAAGGCTACGCCGCCGGCGAGATGAAGCACGGCCCGATCGCGCTGATCGACGAGCGGCTCGCCACCGTCGCCCTCGCGACGCGCGACGAGGTGCGCGACAAGATGCGCTCCAACATCGAGCAGGTGAAGGCGCGCCGCGGCCCCGTGATCGCCTTCGTCAGCGAGGGTGACGACAGCCTCGACGGCATCGCCGACGAGGTGGTCGCCGTGCCCGCGTTCGAGGGTGCGCTCGCGCCGGTCGTGAGCCTGATTGCGCTGCAGTTGCTCGCCTACCACATCGCGCTGGAGCGCGGCGCCGACGTCGACCAGCCGCGCAACCTCGCCAAGACCGTTACCGTCGAGTAGGCCGACACTGCCCGCCGGCGTCACTGGAACCGGACGGCGGGAAGGCGCCCTGTGACAGGCCCCGAACTCACGCTGCTGAACTGGCTGCTGGCCTCGGCGCCGGTGGTCCTGCTGGTGGTGACGATCCTCGCCCTCGACTGGAGCGCGCCCCGGGCGGGGGCGGCTGCCTGGGTGGTCGCGCTGGCGCTCGGGCTGCTGGCGTTCGGGGCGGCGAGGGACCACGTCGCGATCGCCAGCGCGAAGGGGCTCAGCCTCGCCCTGTTCGTGCTCACGATCGTCTGGGCCTCGGTCTACATGTTCAACCTCGTCGACAGGCTGCGGGGCATCGACGCGATCGGGCGCGCGATGGCGCGGCTGGCGGACGATCGCCTCACGCAGGCGCTGTTGATCGGCTGGGGCTTCTCCAGCTTCATCCAGGGCATCACCGGGTTCGGCGTGCCGGTCGCCGTGGCCGCGCCGCTGCTGATCATGCTCGGCTTCTCGCCTGCGCGGGCGGCCGGGATGGCGCTGGTCGGGCACGGCTGGGCCGTGACCTTCGGCTCGATGGGCTCGTCCTACTACACGATCCAGCTCGTCACGGGCATCGAGGGCGACGTAATCGCGCCGCACATGGCGCTGCTGTTCGCGCCCGTGATTCTCGTGAGCGGCGCGCTCGTCGCGCACATCCATGGCGGACTGGCGGCGGTCGCGCGGAGCCTGCCACTCGTGGTCGTGGCGGGGGCGGTCATGGCGGTGGGGATGTACGTCCTCGCCCTCGCCGGCGCGCCGCAGATCGCCTCGAGCGTGCCCGCCGTCCTCGGCATGGTCGCGATCGCCCTCGTGGCCCGCACGCCGCTGTTCCAGCGGGAGCCCGGTCCCGCCGAGGCGCCCGCGGAGCCGGAGGGCGGCGAGGGCGAGGGGATGCCGTTCTGGCTGGCGTTCATGCCGTACCTGCTGCTGATCACGCTCAGCGTGATCTCGCAGATCGGCCCGATCAAGGAGGCCGTCTCCGGCCTCAGGTGGGCGCTCGATTACCCCGGCTTCGTGACCGCCGAGGGCTTCGCCGTCCCCTCGGTCGACGACTACGCGCCGATCCGGCTGCTCAACCACCCGGCCCCGCTGATCGCTTTCTCCGTGCTCGGCAGTGTCGGGCTCTACGTGCTCGCGGGGCGCTGGCGCGCTGGGGCAGCCCGCGAGGCGGCGGCGCTGACCTACTCGCAGTGCCTCGGCACCACCATCGGCGTCGCGACGATGGTGATGATGGCCGTCGTCATGGCGGACTCCGGCATGACGGTGCTGCTCGCGCGAGGCATCGCCGACGCCTCGGGGCCGGTCTTCCCGCTCGTCTCGCCCTTCATCGGCCTGCTCGGCTCGTTCATGAGCGGCAGCAACACAAACTCCAACGTGATGTTCGGCCTGCTCCAGCTGGAGACCGCGAGGGCGCTCGACATCGGCACGGTGACGATCTCGAGCATCCAGTCGATCGGCGCCTCGGTCGGCAGCCCGATGGCGCCGGCCAAGGTGCTCGTCGGCGCGGCCGTCGTCGGCCTCGCCGGGAGCGAGCGCGCGATCTTCCGGCTCGTGATCCCCTACATCCTGCTGCTCGTGCTGATCGTCGGCATCGAGGCGATCATCATCATCGAGCTGCTGCCGGGGCTGTCGAGGTAACCGTGCTGCCGGACGCTACGAAGCAGAAGCTCCGCCACATCGCCCTCCTCGGGACGATCGTCAGCTTCCCACTGCTCTACCTCGGACCCGTGACGCTGGAGAGCGCCGCCGTGACGGTGGCGGGCCTGGTGGTGGCCGGCGCGACGGCCATCCTCGCCTGGCTGGCGTTCTGAGGACGAGCCCGCGCTACCCCGCCGCCACCGCGGCCTGCGCCGCCGCGAGGCGGGCGATGGGGACGCGGTAGGGGGAGCAGGAGACGTAGTCCAGGCCGGAGCGGTGGAAGAAGCCGACCGAGGCCGGGTCGCCGCCGTGCTCGCCGCAGATGCCGAGCTTCAGCCCGGGCTTCGCCCCGCGCCCACGCTCCGCCGCGATCCGCACGAGGCCCCCGACACCCTCGGTGTCGATCTCGACGAACGGGTCGACCGACAGCACCTGCGTGTCGAGGTAGTCCGAGAGGAAGCGGCCGGCGTCGTCGCGCGAGAGGCCGAAGGTCGTCTGGGTCAGGTCGTTCGTGCCGAACGAGAAGAAGTCGGCGTGCTCGGCGATCAGGTCCGCCACGATGCAGGCGCGCGGCAGCTCGATCATCGTGCCGATCAGGTACTCCGGCCGCACGCCGCGCTCGGCGATCACCGCCTCGGCGACGGCCGTGACTTGCTCGCGCAGCCGCCGCAGCTCCTCCTCGATCCCGACGAGCGGGATCATGATCTCCGGCAGCACCGAGACGCCCTCGCTGGTCAGCTCGCAGGCCGCCTCGAGGATCGCGCGCGTCTGGACCTCGTAGATCTCGGGGAAGCTGATCGCCAGCCGCACGCCGCGATGTCCGAGCATCGGGTTGAACTCGTGCAGCGCGTCGAGGCGGCGGCGAATCTCCGCGCCGTCGATGCCGAGCGCGTTCGCGACCTCGGCGATCTCCGCCTCGCCCTGCGGCAGGAACTCGTGCAGCGGCGGGTCGAGCAGGCGGATCGTGACCGGGAACCCGGCCATCGCGCGCAGGATCCCGACGAAGTCCTCGCGCTGCATCGGGAGGATCCGGTCGAGCGCGGCGCGCCGCCCGGCCTCGTCGGCCGCGAGGATCATGCGCCGCACCGCGAGGATGCGGTCCTCGCCGAAGAACATGTGCTCCGTGCGGCAGAGGCCGATGC
>VXMT01000253.1 GCA_009840965.1 Chloroflexota bacterium | reverse complement strand
CCCCCCCCCCCCCGGGCGCCACCCCCCGCGCGGCCGCCAGCGCCGCCCGCCCCCCCCCCCCGGGGCGCGCCCGCGGGGGGGGGTGGGGCCCCGGGCGGGGGGCGCGCGCGCCCCGCTTCGCCGCCAACGACGGGCGGATCGAGCACCAGGAGGAGCTGGACCGGGAGATCGAGGCGTGGACGCAGACCCTCGAGAAGTACGAGCTGGCAGAGCGCTGCCAGGCGGCCGGCGTCCCCGCCATGCCGGTGCAGAGCAACGAGGACCGCGTCACCCGCGACCCGCAGCTGCGCCATCGCGAGATGTTCACGGAGCTGCCGCACGCCGGGCTCGGTCCGATGGGCTACCAGAACCTCCCCTTCCGCGGCTCGGCCGTCGAGACGGCCTCGCGGACGGCTGCTCCCCTCATCGGCGAGCACAACCGTGAGGTGCTGTGCGGGCTGCTCGGCCTCAGCGAGCAGGAGCTTGGCGAGGGCTACCGCGACGACTCGATCTGGCCCGAGAACCTGCCGATCGAGCCCTACCTCGCGGCGGAGGCGGCAGCCGGATCGGGGGCCGCCTCGTGACGGCCGGCGGCCCGCTCGCGGATCTGCGCGTGGTCGAGCTCGCCGGCGAGCAGGGCCAGTGGTGCGGGCGCCTGCTCGCCGACCTCGGGGCCGACGTGATCAAGGTCGAGCCGCCGGGCGGCGCGCCCGAGCGCGAGGTCGGTCCCTGGTACCGCGACGAGCCGCACCCCGAGCGCAGCCTCTCCTTCTGGCACTACAACAGCGGCAAGCGCGCGATCACGCTCGACATCGAGAGCGCCGAGGGCGCCGCCGTGCTGCGCCGCCTCGTCGCCGGGGCCGATGTCTTCCTCGAGACGCAGCGGCCCGGCCGGCTGGCGTCGCTCGGCCTTGGCCCGGATGAGCTGCGCGACGCGGATCAGCGGCTGATCTACTGCTCGCTCACGCCCTTCGGGCAGGACGGGCCCTGGCGCGACTTCCGGACCACCGACCTCGTGCAGCTGGCGGCGGGCGGCCAGATGGCGCAGTGCGGCTACGACGAGGAGGACTACCCGGACGCGCCGCCGATCGCGCCGGGAGGCGGCAACGCCTGGCACATCGGCTCCCACTTCGCCCTCGTTGCGATCAGCGCCGCGCTCGTCTACCGCGACATGAGCGGCGAGGGCCAGCACCTCGACGTCTCGATCCACGAGGCCTGCTCGCTCACCACGGAGTCGGCGATTCCCACGTACTTCTCGACCGGCCGCGTTGTCCGCCGCCAGACGGGCCGCCACTCCGCGTGGTCGATGCCGCGCCCGCGGACGCAGTACCTCTGCAAGGACGGAAAATACATCAACGCGATGTTCAACCAGCGGATCTCGCCCGAGCGGGTCCGCATCTTCGCCGAGTGGATGGACGAGTACGGCGCAGCCGACGACCTCCTCGACGAGCGCTACCGCGACGCGCAGGTCGTCGCCGAGAGCCAGGAGCACATCGCGGACGTGCTGCACGCCTTCTTCCCGCAGATCACCGCCGAGGAGGCCTACCGCGGGGCGCAGGAGCGCGGGCTGCCCTGGGGCGCCGTGCGCAGCGTCGACGAGATCCTCACCGACCCGCACTGGGAGGACCGCGGCTACTGGGTCGACGTCGAGCACCCCGAGCTGGGCGAGAGCTTCCGCTACCCCGGCATCTGGGGCCGCTACTCCGACTCCCCGCTCGCAATCACGCGACGCGCCCCCCTCGTCGGCGAGCACACCGCCGAGGTGCTGACCGAGCTCGGCCTCGACGCTGCCGAGATCGAGTCGCTGCGCCCGGGCGGCGCGATCTAGTCTGTCCGGGGCTCGCTAGTCTGTCTGGGGCTCGGAGAGCCCGCTCAATCCGAGGGAGCGCAACGAATGACCACCTACGTCTACGTATCGCTGCAGGGCGACGACAGGATCCTGCGCTTCGTCATGGACCCGGCCGACGGCCGGCTCACGCAGCGACACGAGATCGCGGTGTCGGGGGGACCGGCGCCGCTCGCCCTCGACCCCGATCGGAGGCGCATGTACGTCGGCCGGCGCGGCGAGCGCCTCATGTCGAGCTTCGACGTCGACCCCGCTACCGGCGACCTCTCCATGACGGGGACTGTTCCCCTCGAGGGCGAGCCCAACTTCGTCGCCACCGATCGCACGGGGAACTTCCTGTTCTCCTCCTACTACTTCATCGGAAAGGTGGCCGTGCACCCGCTGGATGCCGACGGCGCCCTCGGCGGGCCAGCCGTGCACTGGCTGGAGACGGCGACCGGGGCGCACTCGATCCAGGCCGACCCCTCGAACCGCTTCGTCTTCGTGCCGCACATCGAGAACCGGGGCCCCAACGCGATCTTCCAGTTCAGGTTCGACGAGCGCAGCGGCGAGCTGACGCCGAACGACCCGGCTCGGGCGAACCCGGAGGGCGCGGACGGGCCGCGTCACTTCTGCTTCCATCCCGACAAGGACCTCGTCTACACCTCGAACGAGCAGGGTTGCAGCGTGACCGCCTGGGCGTTCGACCGCGACAGCGGCACGCTCGCCTCCGTGCAGACCGTCTCGACGCTCCCCGAGGACTACGACGGGCGCAACTCGTGCTCGCAGATCCAGATCACGCCGTCGGGGCGGTTCCTCTTCGCCCCGAACCGGGGACACAACAGCGTCGCGAGCTTCGCCGTCGATGAGACGACGGGGCTGCTCATGGCGACCGGGCGCGTCGAGGCCGAGCCCGTGCCGCGCGCCTTCGGCCTCGACCCGAGCGGAAGCTTCGTGTTCGCCTCCGGCCTCGAGTCCGGCCGGCTCATCTCGTACCGGGTGGACGGCGAACGCGGGACGCTCGAGCCGCTCGAGACCTACGAGGTCGGCGAGACGCCGATGTGGGTGCTGGTCACCACGCTGCCCTAGCTGGAGGCGTGGCGCGAGCCGCAACGGACGTCACGGGCTGTTCGTGCTGCTAGCATCGGCGCACGCAGTCTCCGCGGGATCGGGGGACGACCATGGACTGGGCTGACGACCAACAGCAGGCAGCATTCCGGAGCGAGGTCCGGGCGATGCTCGAGGAGCACACGCCGGAGTACTACCGGGCGCGCCAGGCTCGAGGCCTCGACAACGACTGGAGTGCCGACCGCAAGTCGGACGAGGACGAGCGCCGCGAAGCCGCCATCGCCTGGGGCGATGCGCTGTCCGAGCGCGGCTGGTTTGCTCCGCAGTGGCCGAAGGAGTACGGCGGCGCGGGGATGACCCCGATGGAGCAGTTCATCCTCGCGTACGAGCGGACGGCGGCCGGAGCGCCGCAGGTCGGCGGCAACGGGCTCTCGATGCTCGGTCCGACGCTGATCGTGCACGGCACCGACGAGCAGAAGTCGCGCGTCCTCCCGGGCATTCTCTCGGGCGAGATCATGTGGGCGCAGGGCTACTCCGAGCCGGGCGCCGGCTCGGACCTCGCCTCGCTGCAGACGCGCGCCGTCCGCGACGGCGACGAGTGGGTGATCAACGGGCAGAAGATCTGGACGTCCAACGCCCATCACGCCGACGCCCTCTTCGTCCTCGTCCGCACCGACCCCAACGCCCCCAAGCACCGCGGCATCTCCTTCATGCTCCTGCCCGAGATCAAGACGCCCGGCCTCTCCGTGCGCCCGCTGATCAACATGGGCTGGGAGCACGGGTTCAACGAGACGTTCTTCGAGGATGTCCGCACCCGCGGCGACAACGTCGTCGGCGATGTCGACCGCGGCTGGTACGTGGGCATGACGCTGCTCGACTACGAGCGCTCGAACATCTCCGGCGCGATCACCGTGCGGCGCCGGCTCGACCTCCTGCGCGAGTACCTCGGGACCGAGGACGGCCGGAAGCGGGCGCGCCGCTCGCCCACGCTCCGCGCCGAGCTCGCCGACCGCTACGTCGAGACCGAGGTCGGCCAGAACTTCTCGTTCCGCATCATCTCGATGCAGAACAGCGGGCTGATCCCGAACTACGAGGCCTCGACGGCCAAGATGTTCATCTCCGAGATCACGCAGGCGGCAACGCGCACAGGCACCCGGATCTTCGGCCTCTACTCCAACCTCTGGGACGAGGACGACGAGCGTGCGCCCCTGTTCGCGCTCTACACCCAGCGCTACGTCCTCGACGTGCCGCGCACGATCGCGGCCGGCACGTCCGAGGTGCAGCGCAACATCATCGCGACGCGAGGCCTGGGGCTGCCGCGGGCGTAGCGCCGCCTCGGCGCCTCGCCCTTGCAAGGAGAGTCATGCGGGTCAGGATCGACCTCGACCACTGCAGCCGCGTCGGCAACTGCTTCATCTACCATGCTCTGGCCGCCCGGGACAGGCTCGTACGCTTCACCTGCAGTCTGGCAGGTCGAGGTCCCAAAGATCGCTCTCCGCTACACCTCGCAAGTCACCGGGTACGCAACCTCTCAATTCGTTCTGTGTGAGGGACAACTTTCGCAGATTGGTGAGGCCACCCAACTCGGCCGGGATCCGCCCCGTCAACCTATTGGACGAGAGGTAGAGCACCTCCAGGTTGGCGAGGTTGCCCAGCTCGGCAGGGATTGGCCCGGTCAACTGGTTGTCCCAGAGGTGCAACTCTCTCAGGTTGGTGAGGTCGCCCAGCTCTGCCGGGATCGGTCCCGTCAACTGGTTTGACGTGAGGTAGAGCGTTCTCAGGTTGGTAAGGCTGCCAAGCTCGGACGGGATTGGCCCCGTCAGCTGGTTCGCCCAGAGGTGCAACTGCTTCAAGTTGATGAGGCTGCCCAACTCTGCCGGGATTGGGCCCTCCAGCTGGTTGGACGAGATCTCCAGCGACACCAGGCTGGTGAGGTTACCCAGCTCGGCCGGAATCGGCCCCGTCAACTGGTTCGCCCAGAGGTGCAACTGCGTCAAGTTCGTGAGGTCGCCCAGCTCGGCCGGAATCGGCCCCGTCAACTGGTTCTCCTTGAGACCGAGATGCCTCAGATTGGTGAGGTCGCCCAACTCGGCCGGGATCGGCCCGGTGAACTGGTTGGACGAGAGGTCCAGCCAATCCAGGTTGGTGAGCCTTGTCAGCTCGCTCGGAATCGGCCCGGTCAACTGGTTATTCGAGAGGTACAGCCGCAACAGGCTAGAGAGGTCGACCAGCTCGGCCGGAATCGCACGGGTCAGCTGGTTGGACTGAAGGTCTAGCGATACCAGGTTCGTGAGGTCGCCCAGCTCGGCCGGGATCGGCCCCGTTAGCTCGTTGCGCCACAGGTACAGCAGTCTCAGGTTGGTGAGGTTGCCCAACTCAGCCGGGATCGGCCCCGTCAACTGATTGGACGAGAGGTCCAGCTCGACCAGGTTGGTGAGGTTGCCCAGTTCGGGAGGGATAGGTCGCGTCTACTCATTGGGGAGGAGGTAGAGCACGACCAGATTGTGGAGGTTGCCCAACTCGGCCGGGATCGGCCCGGTCAGCTGGGTGGTCCAGAGGTTCAGCACCTCCAGATTGGCGAGATTGCCCAGCTCGGCCGGGATCGGACCCGCCAATGGGTTGCCCCAGAGCTCCAGCGCTACCAAGTTGGTGAGGTTGCCCAACTCGGCCGGGATCGGTCCCGTCAAGCCGTTGGACGTTAGGTAGAGCCTCTGCAGGTTCGTGAGATTGGCCAGTTCGGTTGGGATCGGCCCCGTCAGCTCATTGTGCGTGAGGCCCAGCCACTCCAGATGAGCGAGGTTGCCCAGCTCGGCCGGGATCGGCCCCGCCAACGCGTTGCTCGAGAGGTTCAGCAGTTCCAGATTGGTGAGGTTGCCCAGGTCGGCCGGGATCGGTCCACTCAACTGGTTGCCAACGAGATCCAGCCCCATGACACGGCCGTCGCTGTTCGTGGTGACGCCGTGCCACTCACGAATGGGCGTGTCACTCAGCCAGTTCGTGCTGGTGTGCCAGCGTGCGCCGCCCGTGGCCCTGTAGAGCGCGACCAGCGCGGCCCTGTCCGACGCCTCACCCGCGGTGTCCTCGGCCGTGTCCGCCGCTGCCTCCGGCTCCGGCGTGGGAGTGGCGGTAGGGGTGGCCGTGGGCGTCGGCTTGGGAGTGGCGGTCGGGGTAGCCGTGGGCGTGGGCGTTGGCGTGGGCGTTGGCGTGGGAGTGGCGGTCGCGGTAGCCGTGGGCGTTGGCGTGGGAGTGGCGGTCGGCGTGGCCGTAGGTGTCGGCGTGGGTGTGGCGGACGGAGTAGCCGGATCGCTCGGATTTGGACGCCAGTAAGGAATACCCATCTGACTCTGCCGACGATCGAACGCGTGTAGATCTCGGTGGGGCGCCGGACAA
>VXMT01000251.1 GCA_009840965.1 Chloroflexota bacterium | reverse complement strand
CACCCGGCCGCGGTAGCGCTGGGGCTCCGCCTGGCCCCAGAAGGGGTTGCGCTGGGGCGCGCCGCCGGCGGCGGCGTTGCGCGCCGCCATCTCCTTCAGGTCGGCCCCCGCGCTGAAGGCGCGATCGCCCGCGCCGGTGATGACCACGCTGCGGATGTCGGAATCCTCGCGCACCCGTCCCCAGGCTTCGCCGACCGCGGCGATCAGCTCTGAGTTGAAGGCGTTCATCGACTCGGGCCGGTTGAGGGTCATCACAAAGGTGTAGCCCTCCATGCGGGTTTCGAGTACGGCCATGCGTGCAGTCTCCTTGCGTGTCCTCGTGCGTTCCGTCGTCACCCCCGCCGTTCGAGGGGGCGGCGCAACGCTACGCCGCCCCGCCCGTCGAGTCAAAGCGCGCGCGTGCGGCTGCCGCTACTGCGCGCTCCCGTGGCCGGTGGACGGCGGCGCCGGCGCCCCGTCCGGGTCCCCGCCCATCGCATCTTCCGTCCCGGTCTGCTGCTGCGCTCCCGGATCCGGCGGGGGCGCGACGATCGCGCTGCTGCGCAGCCAGTCGTCGGGCAGATCGGCCGGCACGAAGCGGACCTCGGGCACGATCGCAACGCCGTTGACGTCGCGGAAGCCCAGCTCGATGCGCCCGTCGGCGAGCCGCCGAGCGCGGATCCGCCCGATCTCCTGCCCGTCGACCACGATCATCGTGCTGATCTTCCAGCGGTCGACCTCGGCGTCGTGGTCGAGGAAGCGCTTCCGCGGCAGCAGCTCCCGGCCGTCGGCGAGCTGCACCGCGTGCTCCGGCCGGCCGTCCTCGCCGAGGCGGACGAGGATGCGCAGCGAGTGCGCCGTGGGCCCGGCAGGCGGCGGCTCCGGCGGCGGCGGGACGAGCCGGACGTGCACCGCGGTGTCCTCGATACCCAACTGGTCCATGAGCCGCGAGACGTCGCCGCGGGTGAGGAACGCTGCGCAGAGCGCGGCGTCCGTCGCGTACCCGTAGAGCGGAAGCGCGAACCGCAGCTCGGCGTCGAGCGCGAGCAACTCGCCCACGTTCGCGACGCCCGCCTCCGTGAGGGCCGCGCGCAGGTGGGCGGGGCCGACGCCGCAGGAAGCTCGCTCCTCGAGGTCCGCGGTCATCCACTGGGCGGTTGCAGGAGGCTCACGGTCGTCGTCGGCGCGAGTCGCGTCGATGATCGCCTCCGCCACCAAGATCGGCGAGAGCACGGCCTCGGCGTGTGTGAGCTGCGTGTGCACGGCGATCGCCTCATCGAGCGTAAGCCCGTCGCCCCCGGCGATCCGCGCCTGCAGCGCCGTCCAGGCGGCGGCCAGGGGCGCATATGAGTCGGCCGCTGCCTGCACCGAGCCGAGGAGCAGGTTCTCGGCGGCCACGTGGTTGAACAACTCGTCCCCGGCGAGCGCCTCGATGAGCCCGGACGCGGCGACCGCGTCCGCGTAGCGGCGGCCAATCTCGGCAAGCAGTGGCCCCCTTGAGAGGTCATCGAGGCTGACCGGCTCCCCGGCCGCCTCGCCCGGCTCGCCTAGCGCGGCGATCAGCGGGCGCTCGAAGATGCCGGCGAGCAAGTACTCCTGCACGGCGGCGATGTAGATCGCCTGAGCCTCGATCGCCGGGTCGATCTCCGCTTCCGGGTCGCCGGCGACGGTGACTTCGGGAATCACCGTGCCCTCTTCGATTTCCTCTTCGCCTTCCTCGCCCTCGTCGGCTTCTTCGCCGTCTTCAGCTTCGTCGGCCTCTTCGCCGTCGCTCGGGATCGCCGAGACGATGTAGTCTGTGCCGTCGATGCTGATGGTGACCGGGTCAAAGGTCGGGCCGGTCACGACCATGAAGTCGCGCCAGACGCCATGGAACCCGACTTCCTCGTCGTCGGCGTCGAACACCAGGAGGCCGACGAACACCCAGGCCGGGCCGGGGTCGTCGATCGTGATCTCGAACGACTGCAGCTCGCCGATCGCGACGCTCGTCGCGCTCGCCGTGACGGCGTCCGAGTGGTACGAGACGCCGGCCTGCCACCGTTCCGGCGAGGCCGGGATTTCCTCTCCGACATCGATCACCCACCGCGGACCGCCGCGGGCGTACGCGAGCGCGTACGACCCGTCGTCGGGCAGGTCGCCCAGACCGACGTTGCCGACGCGGTAGTCGATGGCGAAGGGCTCGCCGGCGATCACCTGATCGGGGGCGAGGACCGCCTCGACCTTGAGGTTGAAGCCGCGCTGCGTCTCCTCCTCGTCCAGCAACTGCACCACGAGCTCGAAGTCGCTGGACAGGGGCTGAAGACCGCGTTCCCGGTAGGTTGTCGCCTCGATCAGGTACAGACCCGCCGGGAGGTAGCTCTCGATCCGTGAGTTGATGCCCGCGCCCCCGTCGTCGTTGGCGCCGATCACGCCCCGCTCCGGCGACGCCAGGGAGAGCACCGGGTCGCCGTGCTCTGACGTCAGGTCGATCAACACGCGACCGTCCTGGGGAAGGGTGAAGGTGTAGTTGTGGCCCGGGTGTTTGCTGACGATGCGTGAGCCGCAGCCATCGAGCGACCAGGTGCCCTCCGCGGTCAGATCGGTTCCGGACTCGAGGACGCCGAGGTCGATCGGCTCGCAGCCGCTGAGATAGCGGATCGAGAGCGAGAAGTCCGCCGGCCCGCGCGCGCGCCCGCCGACCGTAGTGGCCTCGACCAGGTAGACCCCGGGCACGAAATCGCGCTCGATGCGCGAATCCACGACTGCGCCACCGTCGTCATCGTCCGCGATGCGGGTCTCGTCCTCGGCCAGCAGATAGAGCTGCGAGTCGGCGTCGGGCGATCCCAGCTCGATCCTGACCCTTCCCGGAGCGGTGACCTCGAAGCGGTACGTGTGCGCATCGCTGTCGATGCGGAACCGCGAGTCGCAGTCCTCGGTGGTCCAGCTACCGCTCGCCTCCAGTCCGACCTCGGCGCTCAGCGGGCCGAGGTCGATGACCTCGCACTCGGCTGTCTGGGCCTCTACGGCGCGTGGCCCTCCCAGCACCAGCGCGCCCGCGAGGAGCGCGATCGCGGCGCAGAGCGCCGCCACGAGCAGGTGGGCGCCTGTACGGGCTACAAGGCTGTGGTGGAAGGTGTTGTGCATCTGCGTCTCCGTGCTTCGCTCGTGCGCCACCGTACCGCACCGCGCAGGCACTGGGTATCAGTAGCGTCGGCTAGTGCTGGACGACCGCTCCGCCGTCGACGTTGATGCTCTGGCCGGTGATCCAGTTGCCCTGATCGCTGCAGAGGTAGACCGTCATCCAGGCGATATCCGAACCGTCCGAGGCCCGGCCCAGCGGCGTACCCGCCGCGACGCGCTCGTCCCAGATCTGGCCGCGCGGGATGTCGTCCATACGGAACGTGTCGACGGTGCCCGGGCAGATCGTGTTCACGCGGATGTTATGGCGCCCCATCTCACCCGCCATGCAGCCCGTCAGCGCGTGGATGCCCGCCTTGCTCGAGGCGTAGGCCGAGGCGTTCACGCTCAGCCGCTTCCCGGCGACCGAGGAGATGTTGACGATCGCGCCGCCCTCGCCCTGCTCGATCAGCCGCTGGCCGAAGTAGTGCGACATGTAGAACGTGCCGTTGAGGTTCACGTCGATCACCCGCTGCCAGACGTCGATCGGGATCTCGACCGCGGGCATGCGGTCCGGCCCGCGCGCGAACGCCGCGTTGTTGACCACGAAGTCGATCCGTCCGAACTCCTCGAGGATCGCGGCGAGCAGCTCCTGCACCGCCTCCGGGTTGCTGACGTCGCTCACGAGTGGCAGCGCGCGCTGTCCCGCGGCCTCGATCTCCTCGGCGACGGAGGCGATGTCGCGCCATCCGGCCTCCTTCTCGTCGTCGGGGTAGCGCTCGGGCGGGCGGCCCGTGCCGGTGATGACGACGTCGGCGCCGGCCTTCGCCAGCTCGACGGCGATGCAGCGGCCGATCGAGCGCATGCGGCCCGCTCCGGTGACCACCGCCACCTTGCCCTCGAAGCCCGTCAACTCGAGACCGGCCATCCCGTACCTCCCTCAGTAGCCGCGATCGGGGTCGATGATGTTGCGCAGTGACTCCCCGGCCATGTAGCGCCGCAGGTTGTCGCAGAAGATCGAGGTCGCAACCTCGTTGTAGTTCTCGTTCCCGCCCGAGATGTGCGGGGTGAGGATCACGTTGTCCAGCTCCCAGAGCGGGCTGTCCGGGGGCAGCGGCTCCTGATAGAAGACATCGAGCGCGGCCCCCGCGATCACGCCTTCGCGCAGCGCCTCGATCAGCGCCGGCTCGTCGACGACCTCGCCGCGCGCGATGTTGATCAGGTACGAGCGGTCGTCGCGCGCGCCCATCGTGCGCAGCTGCTCGGCGCCGATCATGCCGCGCGTCTCCCCGGTCAGCGGCATGGCCAGCACGACGTAGTCGCTCTCCGTGAGCAGCTCGTCGAGGTCGCGCGGCGGCAGCACTTCGTCGGCGACGTCGTCCGGGCCGCGCTCGGTCACCGAGCGGCGGATCGCGAGGACGCGGCAGCCGATGGCCTTCGCGAGCCGCGCGCACTCGCGGCCGATCGCGCCCATGCCGACGACGCCGACGGTGCGGTCGGAGAGGTTTCGCGGCATGACCATGCGGTCGTAGACGCCGGCGGCCTGGTTGCGCGCGAGCGCCGGCCAGCCCTTCTCGAACATCAGCATGTACGTCAGCACGTATTCGGCGATCGGCGTGGCGTGCAGCCCGCTCACGTTGGTGAACGTCAGCCCCGCGCGGATCAGGTCCGGGTCGACGCGGTCCGCGCCCGCCGAGGTGAGCTGCACCCAGCGCAGCGCGCCCGGCAGGTCGTCGGGGCCCACGAGGCTCGGCATCGCGCCGCTCCAGAATCCGAACATGACCTCGGCCTCGTCGAGCGCCGACCGAATCTCGTCGAGGGGCGTGGCCGCCTGAAGTTCGCTCGGGAAGCGCCGCTTGCCGCGCAGTGCGTCAAGCAGATCCTGGCCGAGCACGGAGACCTCGACGCGCGGATCGACGGCGCGGATGCGGTCGGCCAGTTCGGGATCGAGGGCGAACGTGACGACGACGCGCGTCATCGCGACTCGCTGCCGCGCAGCGTGAGCAGCGCGATGCTGGCGGTGAAGCCGTGCACGAACGTCTTGCCGGCGACGGGCCCGATCTCGCCGCTGCAGAACATGCCGGCGGTCGGCGTCGGGCCCAGCGCCTGCTCGAGGGCCTGCGCATCGTGGTGCGGCTCGCCGAACAGGCCCTGTCCGCGCCCGTTGCAGGAGCAGAGCAGCGCGCCGAGCACCTGCTCGCCGGGCGTCAGCCGCATGCGCAGCGTGCGCAGGTGGTCGCGCAGGTCGAGGTCGGCCGCCTCGGCGTCGCGGAACTGGAACTGCAGCGTCTGGCCGAGGCGAGGCGTGGCGTTGATCGCGATCGCGCCGCTCTCGCGGTCGCCGCCGAGGATGTTGCGGATCAGGAAGTCGCCGCGCGAGTGCTGGTGGCGGTACTCATCCATCGCGAGCCCCACCAGCAGGTTGCGCTGCGCCCGCTCGCGCGTGGCCGAATCCAGCCCGGCGAGCGTCTCCTGCAGCACCTGCAGCGGCTGGCGCGACCCCAGGCCGCGCACGAGGTTGCCCTCGCACTCCGTGATCGTCCACGGCTGACCGATCGGTTCGGCGCCCTGCGCGACGATCGTGTGGATGCCGAACGCGCCGCCGATGCCCGCCAGCACTGCGCCGGACTCGCGCACCTCGCCATCGAGGAAGACGGCGGTGTTGCGCTGCATCGGCTGCGCCGAGGCGAGCCCTCCGAGGACCGTCGCGTTGGCCTGGCGCTGTTCGATCGCCGCGACCAGCGCCTCGGCGTCCGTGGTGAAGGGGTCGGCGAAGAGCAGCCAGGCCTGCGCCGATGTCTCCGCGACGCGCGCGAGCGTGGCGGCGGCCTCCTCGTTGGAGCCGATCGCGAGCGTGGTGATCGAGGCGCCGGGCAGGCTCAGCGCGAGCAGCGAGATCGCGGGTTGGTCCTCGGCCTCGTGGCCGGGGCCGATCACGCCCATCCCGCTTGCCCCGGCCAGCCGTCGAGCGCCGCTGCCGGCGCGCAGGCGCTCCAGCACCTCGGGGTAGTGGTCGGAGAAGCGCGAGTCGACGAAGGCCAGCAGGAGGTCGGGGGGCGCGTCGAGATCGAGCGCGGCGAGGACGGCGTCGCACGCCTCCTCCCAGCTCGCGCCGCCCTGCACGGCGGCGGCGGCGCGGGCCGCGGGGGCGCGGGGGGCGGGGCGGGGGCCCCCCGGCCGGGGGCCCGGGGCGCAGGTCAGCCCAGCCCCGCAGCGTGGGGTGGGGCGCGATCG
>VXMT01000011.1 GCA_009840965.1 Chloroflexota bacterium | reverse complement strand
TGCAGGGCCCCTTCGGCGCCGACCACATGGGCCTGATCTACGTGAACCCCGAGGGCCCGAACGCCAACCCGGACCCGCTCGCCGCCGCGCGCTACATCCGCCAGACCTTCGAGCGCATGGCCATGAACGACGAGGAAACGGTCGCCCTGATCGCTGGCGGCCACACCTTCGGCAAGGCGCACGGCGCCTCCCTCGAATCCCATGTCGGGCCGGAGCCCGAGGCGGCGGGCATCGAGGAGCAGGGCTTCGGCTGGACCAGCGGCTTCGGCAGCGGCACGGCCAACGACACCATCACCAGCGGCATCGAGGGCGCGTGGACCAGCAACCCGGTGCAGTGGGACAACAACTTCCTCGAGAACCTCTACGGCCACGAGTGGGAACTGACCACGAGCCCCGCCGGCAAGTCGCAGTACCAGCCGGCGAATCCGGCCGCCGCGGCCACCGTCATCGACGCGCACGACCCGTCGAAGACGCACGCGCCGATGATGCTGACCACCGACCTCTCGCTGCGCGCGGACCCGGCCTACGACGCCATCTCGCGGCGCTTTCTCGAGAACCCGGCGGAGCTCGAGGACGCCTTTGCGCGGGCGTGGTTCAAGCTGATCCACCGCGACATGGGTCCGCGCAGCCGCTACCTCGGGCCGCTCGTTCCCGGCGGACTGCTGCTCTGGCAGGACCCGGTCCCCGAGGTCGACCACGATCTGGTCGGCGAGGACGACGTCGCCGCCCTCAAGGCGCAGGTCCTCGCCTCCGGCCTGTCCGTCTCCGATCTCGTGGCGACCGCGTGGGCCTCCGCGGCCTCGTTCCGCGGCACGGACAAGCGCGGAGGCGCGAACGGCGGCCGCATCCGCCTCGCCCCGCAGCGGGACTGGGAGGTCAACGACCCGGCCCGTCTCGCCAGCGTGCTGGAGACGCTGGAGGGCATCCAGGCGGAGTTCAACGGCGCGCAGAGCGGCGGTACGCGCATCTCCCTGGCCGACCTGATCGTCCTCGCCGGGTGCGCGGGCGTCGAGCAGGCGGCCCGCGACGCCGGCCACGACGTCCGGGTCCCGTTCGCTCCGGGGCGCACCGACGCCACGCAGGAGTGGACGGATGCGGAGTCGTTCGCCGTGCTCGAACCGACGGCGGACGGGTTCCGCAACTACCTGCAGGCGGGGCAGGCGGGTCGCGCGGAGGATCTGCTGGTGGAGCGGGCCAGCATGCTGACGCTCACCGCCCCGGAGATGACGGTGCTCGTCGGCGGCCTCCGCGCCCTCGATGCGAACACCGGGCAGTCCGCGCACGGCGTGCTCACCGACCGGCCGGGCACGCTCAGCAACGATTTCTTCGTCAACCTGCTCGACGTGAACACCGAGTGGCAGCCCTCCGGGGACGTGTTCGAGGGCCGCGATCGCGCAAGCGGCGACCTCAAGTGGACCGGGACGCGCGTGGACCTCGCCTTCGGATCGAACTCCGAGCTGCGCGCGCTCGCCGAGGTCTACGGCTCCGACGACGGGCAGGACGCCTTCGTGCGCGACTTCGTGGCGGCGTGGGACAAGGTGATGAGCCTCGATCGCTTCGACCTGGCGTAATCGCCGCCAAGGCGCTCAGCGCCCTGCTGAGGCCTTTGCGTAACCCTCGCCTCGGGGCGGCGAGCGCATCCCTTCCGGTCCCCTCTCCCCGAGGGAGAGGGTTAGGGTGAGGGAGGGTCCATCCTCCGGGATTGCGTTGCGCCATCGGAGCTTTCGGAGGCGCGCGGGAGTCTTCCCCCTCACCCCCGCCCTCTCCCCAGGGAGAGGGGGCCGGACCGGGCTGGCGGCTCGCGCCTGCTACGCCCCGGCGATCGCCTTGACGGCCTCGAGGGCGCCGTCGGGGTGGGCCTCCATGTCGCCCTGGTCGTCGATCACCGTGCGCAGCACGCCGTCGGCGTCGAAGACGAAGGTCGCGCGCATCGCCGTCGGACCCTGCTCGCGCTCGACGCCGAAGGTCGCGATCGTGCGGTAGGACGGCCAGTCCGAGAGCAGCGGGAAGTCCGCGCCGATCTCGCGGGCGAAGGCGCCCTGGGTCGCCCAGGTGTCGGAGCTGACGCCCACCACGTGGGCGTTCATGGCTTTCAGCTCGCGGTAGTGCCGCTGAAAGCCCTCCATCTCGCGCGTTCAGCCGCCGGTGAAGGACATCGGGTAGAAGGCGATGACCGCGATGGCTCCTCGGAACTGCTCGTCGGTGAAGCGCTCGCGATCGGGGTCGCGCAACGAGAACTCCGGCATCGAATCGCCTGGCTGCAGCATGGATCCTCCTGTTCGGGCGCGCGTCGCGCCCGCGGTCGTGCCAAGGGCTTAGTGCGAATCCCCGTCGTGGTCGTCGCCGCCCATCTCGCCTTCGGACAGTGCGCCATGCGGGAGCTGGTAGTCCCAGTGCAGGCCGCGCTGACGCCGGTAGAGGTAGCCGACCGCGGCCAGCACCATCGTCGCGGCGAGCGCGATCGCGGTGAGCAGCAGCGCCGCCGGCCAGTCCCCGGGCGGATCGAGCGCCCGCGCCGGGTGGTCCGCCGCGGCAATCGAGGGCAACAGGGCGGCCAGGGCGCCGGCCACCACACCGATCGCGGCGCCGCAGCGCCGTCGCACTAGCCGTCGCACACGCACCTCCGACCCTGCTCCCGGCGCGACCTCGAGGGGAAGTCGCGCGCCCCGTACCGTCCGTGCGGCAGTCTACCACCGGCCGCGGTTGCGGCGGCGCGGCGCACACGAGGCGCGACGGCCGCCCTCGTTGCGATTGCCGCTCCGGCAAACCGACCCATATACTCCCCAGACACGTACTTCGGCGGCCACCAACTTGCCGCAGCGCGCGATCGAGCGTGCGATCGACCTCGCGACCGACCGCCGCGACCCCGGACGGAGTTCCACGTGCCGAAACGAACATGGCAGCCCAAGCGAATCCCGAGGAAGCGCAAGCACGGCTTCCGCGCGCGCATGGCGACCCGCGGCGGTCGCGCGGTGCTCAAGCGCCGCCGCGCCCGCGGCCGCACCCGTCTCGCGGTCTAGCGCTCGGCCCGTGGGCCAGTCCCGCCCCACCGATGCGGCGAACGGCGCTGCGGCGTCGGAGGCCACGCGCGGCTGCGAGCGCCTGCGCCGACGGCGCGACTTCGAGGCGCTCATGCGCCGCCGCGACGCCAACCAGCGCGCTGGCCGGCCGGTACACCACCGCCTGCTCACGCTGCGTTCGAGGCCGAACGGCCTCGACCACTGCCGCGTCGGCTTCGCGGTGGGGCGTCCGGTGGGCGGCGCGGTGGTGCGCAACCGCGTGAAGCGGCGGCTGCGCGAGATCGTGCGCGCGCTGCCGATCGCGTCCGGCCACGACATCGTGATCGCCGCGCGGCCCCCGAGCCGCGGCGCGAGCTTCGGCGAGCTCCGCCAGGCCGTTGCCGGCTGCCTGCGCCGCGCCGGGCTCGCCGCCGGCGGAAGGCGTTGAGCCCGTGTTGAGATCGGCGAGATCGAGCCCGTCGAGGGGCCTGCTGCTGCTGATTCGCGGGTACCAGCATGCGATCTCTCCGCTGCTGCCGCCCGCCTGCCGCTACGCGCCCACCTGCTCGCAGTACGCCCTCGAGGCGATCGCGGGGCACGGCGCGCTGCGCGGCGCGTGGCTGGGGCTGAAGCGGCTGAGCCGCTGCCACCCGGGCCGCGCGGGCGGCTACGACCCGGTGCCGGGTCTCGACGCCACGGGCCCGGAGCTGCCGGCCGGCGGTCCGGGCGACGAACTGCGCACGCGCGCGAAGGCGAGCTGAGACAGAATCTATGCATATCTACAGATTCTGCGCAGTTTTACGTACGTTATCGGCAACCCATGCACCAGCCGAGCCCATCCTCGGTGTTTCACGTGAAACATCGACAGCCCGAATTCGGCGCCCACGGGCGTCGCGAGGGCGTTCCCGACGGCTTGCCCCGCTCCTCGCGCTGCTCCTCGCGCTGCCGCTGCTCGCCGCCTGCACGACCGACGTCAGCAGCCCCGACGGCTGGGCCGCGCCCGTACAGGCACGCGACTTCACGATCCTCCAGGAGAAGAGCGGTGAACTCGCCGCCGTCCGCCTCGGCGCAACCGACAATCCCGGCACACCCGATGTCGACGAGCGCGTCGCCTGGCGCTTCCCCGGCGACGACGACGATGTCGACCTCGAAGCCGTCTACGCCAACCCGATCCTCGACGGCAATACGCTCTACGTCGCCGGCTACTCGGGCGAGATCGTCGCGCTCGACCTCACCTTCGAGCCTCCACAGGTCATCTGGCTGCGCGATCTCGACGAGCACATCATCGCCACGCCCGCCTACGACGGTCAGACGCTCTACGTGGGCACCGAGGCGGGCACGGTCGTCCCGATCACCGTTGCGAGTGGGGCCGTCGGGCCGCCGATCGCCCAGGCGGGCGAGCGCATCTGGTCCGAACCGCTCCTCGACGGCGGCACGCTCTACGTCTCCGCCCTCGACAAGCGCGTACGGGCGATCAGCCCGGCCGGCGGCGAGGTCTGGGCCCGGCCAACCGAGCTGAGCGGCGCCGTGCCGGGTGACGCGGCGCTCGAGGGCGGCCTGCTCGTCGTAGGCTCGTTCGATCGCCGGCTGCACGCCCTTGACGCCGAAACCGGCGCCGAGGAGTGGGTCTTCGACGGCGACGGCTGGTTCTGGGCGCGACCCGTGATCGCGGGCGATACCGTCTACGCCGCGTCGACGTGGGGCAGCATCTACGCCCTCAACACAGGCGGGGGCGACGCCAGTCGCGTGCGCTGGCACTTCAACCAGCTCGACAGCGAGATCCGCGCCGCGCCCGTCCTCGCGGGCGGCGTCCTGGTCGTGGCCGCCGAGGAAGCGACGATCTGGGGCATCGACCCCGCCACCGGCGACCTGCGCTGGAGCGCGCCGCTGCCCGGCCATCGCTTCCTCGCCGACCCGCTCGTGCTCGACTCAAGCCTGATTTATGCAACCACACGAGGCGATCTGGTCGAGATCGACCCGCAATCGGGTCGCGCCGCCATCCTCTACGAACGCCGGTGAGGCCGATGATGGGCCGGAAGACGGCGGAGCGACGATGACCGACACCTGGCAGCTGCTGCTGGAGACGCCGCTCGTCAACTTCATGGTGCTGCTCAGCTTCATCGCGTTCGGCTCCTACGGCGCCGCGATCCTCGTCTTCACCGTGCTCACGCGTGTCGTCACCTTCCCGCTCACCATGCGCACCCTGCGCGCCACCCGCGGCCTGCAGGAACTGCAACCCGAGATGCAGGCGATCCAGAAGCGCCACTCCGACCCGAAACGACGCTCCGAGGAGCAGATGAAGCTCTACCGGCGCAAGACCCTGGCCTGCGAGGACGCCGGGGTCGCCTCGGCGCTGCTCGCGCCGGTCCCCGTCGAGTGCGACTGGAAGGGGCAGCACACCGACAGGGGCGAGTTGTTCGAGATGTACGTCACGCACCTCGACCGCGTGCACGGCGTGCGCATCGCCGACGCCTCGGGGAGGCAGCTCAAGCAGGCGCGCAAGGCGATTGCCGGCGGGATCAACCCGATCGGCTGCCTCGGGCCGCAGCTCGTGCAGCTCCCGATCTTCTTCGCGCTCTTCTCCGTGATCCGGCTCACGCTCTCCCAGGCGCCCGAGGACACCCTCGAGCTCTCCGACCGCCTCTACGACTTCGGGCCCGTGCAGAACGCGATCCCGCTCGATACGAGCTTCCTGGGGATGAACCTCGCCGCGAACGGCAATATCGTCCTGGTGGTCGTCATTTTCTGCTCGATGTGGCTGACGCAGCGCATCTCCTCGTCGCGCGCGGCGGCGCAGCCGGGGACCTCGCAGGCGCAGACGCAGCAGATGATGCAGTGGATGCTGCCGCTGATGTTCGGCTGGTTCGCGCTCTTCGTGCCGGCGGGGCTAGGGCTCTACTGGGCGGCGAGCACGCTGATCGGCCTGGTGCTGCAATGGGTCTTCGTCGGGCCCGGCGACTTCACCTGGGGCTCGCTGATCCCGGTCTTCGTGCGCACCCGCATCGGAATGTCCGCAGAGATCGAGACTCGCAGCGAACGCGAACGACGGCTTGAGCGCGAACAGCGCCGGGCCGCCTCCGACGAGGAAACCGATGGCAACGAGCCGCCGGCCGAGGACGGCGCCGGCGACGACGGAGCAGGAGGCTCGAATGAGCGTCGAAGAGGTAAGCGGCAGGACGGTCGAAGACGCCGTCGAACGGGCTCTCGCCAGGCTCGGGGTGGCTCGCGATCGCGTCGACGTCGAGGTAATCCGCGAGGGTAAGCGGGGCCTCCTCGGCGTCGGCGGCGAGGCCGCCATCGTCCGCGGCACCACCCAGGGCGACGTGACG
>VXMT01000277.1 GCA_009840965.1 Chloroflexota bacterium | reverse complement strand
ATTAGATTCAGCCCTCTCCCAGGGGGAGAGGGGGCCGGACGGCTGTGTGGCGTCGGCGGGCGGGGTCGTGTAGCGTCCGCCCGCGCCCGATCGCGCGTATCGAGGGGGTACGGGATGAAAGCAGCAGTCTTCCACGGCGTGCACCAGCCGCTGACCATCGAGGACATCGACGTCGACGAGCCGCGCGACTATGAGGTGCTGGTGCGCACCGCGGCCGCGGGCGTCTGCCACTCCGAGCTGCACATGATCGAGGGCCACTCGCCCGTGCCTCCGCCCTCCGTGCTCGGGCACGAGTCCGCCGGCGTCGTGGAGCGCGTCGGCAGCCGCGTGACCTACGTGCAGCCCGGCGACCACGTGATCGCCCGAGGCACGTTCTGCGGCCACTGCGAGATGTGTCTCACCGGGCACCTCAACGTCTGCACGAACCGCCCCGGCCGCGCCCCGGACGACGTTCCGGTGATGTCCTGGAACGGCCAGCGCCTCAACCAGTGGGGCTCCAACATCTTCGGCTGGTCGGAGCAGATGCTGTTGCACGAGAACGGCGTGGTGAAGATCTCGCCGGAGATGCCGCTCGACGCCGCCGCGCTGCTCGGCTGCGCCGTGATCACGGGCTTCGGCGCGGTGATGCGCACCGCGCACGTGGAGGCCGGCTCCTCGATCGCCGTCTTCGGCTGCGGCGGCATCGGCCTGTCCGCGATCCAGGGCGGCGTCGTCTCAGGCTGCCAGCGCGTGATCGCCGTCGACCTGCTCGACAGCAAGCTGGAGGTCGCGCGCGAGTTCGGCGCGACCCACACCGTCAACGGGTCGACCGAGGACCCTGTCGCCGCGATCCGCGAGATCGCGGACGGTGAGGGCGTGCACTACTCGTTCGACGCGATCGGGCTGGCCAGCGTGGCGATGCAGGCACTCGACTGCCTGCGGCCGCAGGGCACGGCGACGCTGATCGGCGTGATCCCGGAAGAGACGCCGCTCACCTTCGGCTGGCGGCGGCTGAGCGGCGAGAAGCGCATCCAGGGCTGCATGATGGGCTCGAACCGCTTCCGCATGGACCTGCCGATGCTCGTCGACCTCTACATGCAGGGCCGGCTCAAGCTCGACGAGATGATCACCACCCGCGGCTCGCTCGAGGACGTCAACGACTTCCTGGAGATCATGAAGGGCGGCGCCGTCACCCGGCAGGTGATGATGCTGGACTCGTAGCGCCCGTCCGGTCCCCTCTCCCCGAGGGAGAGGGCGGAGGGTGAGGGCTAGCTGCCCGCCGCCCGCTCGCAGGCGCGCGCGATCCGCTGCCCGGCCTCTTCGAGCTCCTCGACGCTCGCCGTCGACCAGGCGAGGCGGATGTAGTCGCCTCCCGGGTCATCGTCGCGCTGTGCGTGGTCCGGGAAGAAGGCGCGACCGACCGGGAAGACGACGCCCTCGGCGAGCGCCTCGCGCTGCACCGCGTCGGCGCTCAGCCCGCCGAGCAGCCGCACCCAGAGGAAGAACCCGCCTTGAGGGCTGCGGAACCCGGCATACGGCTCGGCGTACTCGCGCAGGCCGCGCTGTAGCGCCGCGGCCTTGCGCGCGTAGAGCGGGCGTATGCGCGCGACGTGCGCGGCGTAGCCGCCGTCCTCGATGAATGCGGCGAGCATGCGCTGTAGCAGCGGACTGCCGCCCATGTCGAAGCGCATGCGCATGAAGCGCTCGATCAGCTCCGGCTCGGCCTGCACCCAGCCGACGCGCAGCCCGGTCGCGACCGTCTTGGAGAAGGTGCCGACGGTGATCACGCCTCGACCGCCGGCCAGCGCCGCGAGCGAGGGCGGGCGAGCCTCGTCGAAGTGGATCTCGCCGTAGGGGTCGTCGTCGAGCAGCAGCGCGCCGTGCTCCGCCGCGAGCCGCACCAGCTCGCGCCGCCGCTCGAGGGCGAGCGAGGCGCCGGTCGGGTTGTGGAAGTTCGGGATCGCGTAGATCAGCTTCGCGCGGCGGCCCTCGGCCTCGAGGCGCGCGAGCGTGTCCGCGAGCGCGTCCGTGCGGCACCCGTCCTCGTCGACCGGCACGGTCACGATGCGGGCGCCGTGCCCGCGCAGCGTGCGCATCGTGCCGGAGAAGGTCGGCGACTCACTGACGACGGTGTCGCCGCGATCGAGCAGCGCGGCGCAGACGAGCGCGATGCCGCCGGCCGAGCCGTTGGTCAGCATGAAGTGCCCGGCGCTCGCGGGCAGGCCCAGCTCGCGCGCCGAGCGCTCGGCGAGCTGCTCGCGCAGGCCCTCGAAGCCGAGCCCGCCGCCGTAGGTGAGCGCGCCTCCGTCGTCGCCCGCGAGGACGCGGCCGAGCGCCTCGAGCAGCGCCTCCTTCGGGAGCGCCGCGGGGTCCGGGATGCCGCCGGCGAGGCTGATTGCCTCGCCCCTGCTGGCGAGCTCCCAGGCGCTGGCGGGCAGGCCCCAGTCGGTGGCGGTGCCGGGGCTCAGTTCGCGCGCGCCGCTGCTGAGCAGCGCCTCGGGGTCGCGACCGGCCCAGAGACGCGCCGCCGCCGCGGCGACGTCCTCCTCGCGGCTCACGCGCCCTCGTCCGCCTCGTCGTCGAAGACCAGGGCGGGCTCGTACACGCCGAGCACCTCGATCTCGTCACCTGCGGAGATGCGTCCGCCCTCGAGCACGCGCACGCGGATGCCGCCACGCCCGACGAGGGCGCGCAGCAGCCCCGGGCGCTCCAGCAAGTCCTGCAGGTAGTTGCAGGGGTCGCAGGGCAGCATCCCCGCCAGCCGCGCCCCGCCGATGCGGAACTCGAGGCCGAGCAGGCCCTGCAGCTGGACGCCGCGCGTCACGAGGTTGCGCCGCAGCAAGTGCGGCTCCAGCCCCAGTTCGTCGGCCGTCTCGGCCTCGATGATCGTGAGCTGCTGCTCGCGCCAGCGCGGGTCGCTCCAGTGCCCGCGGCGCGTCGCGTAGCGGTCGCCGAGGATGCCGACGCCGGGGACGACCTCGACCCACTCGCGCTGCTGCATCGGCGCGCCGGCCTCGGTCGCCACGAAAATGCCGATGATGCCCGGCTGGCCCCTGTCCGGCTGGTCGCTGTCGGCGCCCGCGGGCTCGCGTTCGGCGGTGGTCATCGCCGCTCCTTCGCACGAGGAGATGCTACACCGCCTTCGGCCGGAGGAAGTCGCGGGTAGTGGGGCCGAGCCTACGGTGAGCCGGAGGCGGCCTCGCTGCCGGGCTGGCCGCTGTCCTCCGGGTTGCGCAGCTGGCGCAGGAAGGACTCGACGTCCTCGACCAGCTCCGGCGCCTCGGGCGCCTCGCTCGTGTCGATCGAGTCGAAGGCGGGGTGCATGTCGTCGTAGTTCTGCTCGAGGGTCTCGACGAAGCGGGCGAACTGGTCGGACTGCCCGCGCGCGTCCTCGGCCTCCTCGTACAGCTCCTCGATCTGCTCGTCGTAGGAGGCGATGTCGACCTCCGCGCCGAGGCCCTCGCCGAGCGCCTGGATCAGCGCGCGGGCGGCGAAGGGGTGCGGCTCGACGGAGACGTAGAAGGGAGCGGCGGCGAGCAGGCTGGAGCTGCTCCAGCCGCGCTCCTCGCAGGCCACGGCCAGCGGCGTCGTGATCCCGGCCGGGCCCTCGTAGCTCCAGGGCTGCGGCACGAGCCCAAACTGCGCGCCCAGCTGCGCGTCGCGCGAGTAGAGCTGGACGGGCAGCGGGCGCGAGTGCGGCGTCGCGGCGCGGTAGGCGCCGAGCATCAGCGACTCGCTGAGGCCGAAGCGCTCCATCGCCGCGATGACCGCCTCGATGAAGTCCCGCCAGCGCAGCTGTGGCTCCGAGCCGACGAACAGCACGAGGTCACGCGTCGCGCCCTCGGGGCGTGCGAGGAAGAACTCGTTGGCGGGCCAGTCGACGGCGCGCGTACCCGGCTCGGCGTCCTCGACGATGCGCACGTGCGGCCGGCGCACGGTGAAGTCGAAGAACGGCTGCGGATCGATGGAGGCGAGGGGCTCGGCCTCCCAGTGCTCGACAAGCTCGCGCAGCGCGGCTGCGGCGCTTGTGCCCCAGGAGCCGCCGAAGCCGGCGATCAGCAGCGGGTCGCGCAACCCGAAGAGGTCCGGTAGGTGCTCTTCGTAGTGGACGAGGTCGCTCATGCACCAAGCTTAGCACTCTCCGGGTGAGAGTGCTAAGCATGTGGCGCGGCTAGCCGCGCCTGCCCTGCGCATGGAGGAAGAACTCCGCCGTCGTTCGCACCTCGAACTCCCAGCCGAGCGCCGCCAGCCTCTCACGCAACGTTCGAGGCTCGTAGTAGCGCTTCACGATCTCGAAGCGGCGTCCGCCCGCAATCTCGCGCAGCTCCGTCTCCGCCGCGCTGCCGCCGCCGCTCGCGCCGCTCGATCCGGTCGAGGCGGCGGAGTCGACGAAGAAGACCCGCCCGTCCGGCACGAGCGCCGCGTCGACGAGCGCCCAGAAGGCGTCGAAGCGCTCCTCCGGGACGTGCGAGAGCCAGAAGCCGAAGAACACCTCGTCATGGCGGCGCTCCGGCGTCCAATCCCAGAGGTCGGCCTGCACGTAGCGCACGCGCTCCGCGCCGAGCCCGGCGGTCTCGACGCGCGCGCGGCAGCGCTCGAGCATCTCGCTCGAGGCGTCGAGCGCCGTCACCTCCTTGGCGCCCTCGGCGAGCTGCTGCGTCCACCAGCCCGTACCGCAGGCGATCTCGAGGATTCGGCCGTAGGCGCCGAAGGCGGCGAGGGCGGCGCGCACCTCGTTGGTTTCGTTGATCCAGCGGCTGCGGAACTCGGGCCCGCGGTCGTGGCGGCCGCTGCGCAGCCACCAATCGTCGTACTCGGGTGCGCGCTCGTGGTAGTAGGCCTTCTGTTCCTCGAGCAGCCGCGAGGTGTCGCTCATCCGGGCTCGCCGGCTCCGCTAGGCGGGGAGGCGCTCGCGCACCGCCTCGACGAGTTGCGGGAGCACCTCGCCGGACGGTCCACGCAGGATCACCGTCGCCCAGTCGCTCAGCGCCGTCGGCTCCGGGTCGATCTCGATCAGCGGCACGCCGCGCTGGGCGGCGAGCTGCGGGTAGTAGGCCACGGGATAGACGACGGCCGAGGTGCCGGCGAGCATGAAGACGTCCGCCCTGTCCGTCTCCAGCTCGCAGCGTTGCAGATGCGCCCGCGGCACCGGTTCGCCGAAGCCGACGCTGTCAGTCTTGACGGGGCTGCCGCAGCCGGGCTCCGGGCACCAGGGGGGCAGCGCCTCCGGGTCGACGACGAGGTCGTCCTCGTGCCAGCGTAGGCCGCAGCCGGGGCAGCGCAGCCAGTAGATGTTGCCGTGCACCTCGGTGAGGGAGGTGGTGCCCGCCTGGCGGTGCAGGTCGTCGCCGTTCTGCGTGATGACATGGCGCAGGACGCCGAGCGCCTCGAGTTCGGCCATGGCGTAGTGGCCGGGGTTCGGTTTGGCGGCGTGGAGCTTGTCCATCAGGTCCTGGATGTCCGGATCGCGCTCGCCGAAGAGCCGCTCCTTCCACCAGCCCTCGGGGTCGCTCATGAAGCGCTCGAAGCCGTCGCTGCGAGGTTCGCCAATCTTGGTCCAGAGCCCGCTCTTGCCTCGGAAGGTGGGTACGCCGGACTCGTGCGAGACGCCCGCGCCGGTCAGCGCGATCGCATGCGAGGAACTCGCGAGCAGGTCGGCCGCTCGCGCCAGCGCTTCGGCATCGACTGTCATGGGCGCCATCCTAGCCACTTCGCACGGGCCGTGCAGTGTTGCCTAGAACGCTCGCCAATCCCACTGCATAACGCGCATGGTGACGGGGAACTTGATGCACACTCTGGATAGGTGCCCTGGATGTGCTAGGATGCGATCATTCGCTGCCCGAAGTGATGACGAAAGGTGATCTCCCCGATGGCGACGTTTACTCCGAAAGATGCATCCGAGGTGCTTATTGGCCGTGAGCGTGCCTCGGCTCGTGAGCGCCAGATGTACATTGAGGCGTTGCAGGGCTCCGAAGCGGGAATGATCGAGCTGTCGCGCGGCGAGAAGGCATCCCGCGTCAAGCGGCTGCTCGCCGAGGCTTCCAGGGAGACGGGGATTCGCGTCCGCTCCACGTGGGAGGACAAGAACCAGAAGGTGCTGCTCTGGAAGCGAGTTGGCGCCTAGCGTCTCCACCGCCGTTCGAGACGGTCGCAGAGCACGGCCGCAGACCAACAAAGAACCGGCCACCAGAGTGGCCGGTTCTCTTGTGTGCGGAAGTTCCGCGACTGCGGTACCCGCGCTAGCGGCCCTTGAAGACCGGCTTGCGCTTCTCGGCGAAGGCCTTCGCCCCCTCCATCGTGTCGTCAAGCTGGCGCAGGCCGGCCAAACACTGCGGGAAGCTGATCGCGG
>VXMT01000111.1 GCA_009840965.1 Chloroflexota bacterium | reverse complement strand
CCGTGCCCCCTGCCGCGCGGGTCGCCGTTGAGCGCGGCTATCACCGGCGCGTTGCCGCGCCGCCGCGCCGCGGGGGGGGCCGCCCGGGGGGGCGGCGCCCGCCGGGCCCCCCCCTCGCCGCCCTGCCGCGCCGCGAGGTTGCCGACGTCCGCGCCCGAGCAGAAGGCGCGCCCAGAGCCCGTCATCACGACGCAGCGGATGCGGTACTCGCCCTCGTTGAGGCCCCAGAGGTACTCGCGCAGCTCGTTGCTCATCTCGAAGGACCAGGCGTTGAGCTTCTCGGGCCGGTTGAAGGTCACGAACGCGATCTGGTCGCGCTCCTCGATGATCAGTTGCTGGTCGTCGCTCATCGTGCCCTCCTCCGTTGCCGCCCAACCTACGCGAGCAGCCCCGACTCCTCCATCGCCCGCACCTCCACCTCGCTCAGGCCGAGGTACTCGCCGAGCACCTCGACGTTGTGCCCGCCGAACTCGGGCGCGGGCCGCCGCAGCCGCGGTGGTGTCTTCGAGAGATGCCAGGCGATGCCGTTGAGCAGCTCATCCGCCGGGAAGTCCGGGTGCAGTTCGAACTCCGCCCGCCGCTCGCGCAGCATCGGGTCGGCGATCACCTCCATGCCGTCGAGGACGGGGAAGGCGGGCACGCCGGCGGCCTGCAGCCGCTCGGCCAGCTCGCGCTTCTCCTGGTCGCGGGTCCAGGCGTTGAGTTCCGCGTCGATCGCATGGCGCGCCGCGCGCCGCGCCGCCGGCGAGGCGAAGTCCTCGCGCTCGAGCCAGTCGGGCCGCCCGGCCACGCGCGCGAGGGCGCGCCACTGCTCGTCGCCGTCGCAGGCGATCGCGATCCAGTCGTCCGGGCCGGCGGTGCGGTACATGCCGTGCGGTGCGAGGAAGGCGTGCGTGTTGCCGACCGGGCCGATGTCGCGCCCGTTCCAGGTGTACTCGATCACGCCCTCGGCGAGGCCGGTGAACCCGGCCTGCGCCTGCCCCAGCTCGATGTGCTGGCCCTCGCCGCTGTGGCAGCGGTGCATCACCGCCGCGAGGATGGCGAGCGCGCCGTAGGCCGCCGCGATCGGGTCCAGCTCGGCGGCCTCCTCGGAGATCGAGCCGTCCTCCGGGTAGCCGCTGATCGCCTTCATGCCGTTGAGCCCCGTCAGCGTCGGCCCGTAGGAGACGAGGTCCGACCACGGTCCGGTCGCGCCCGCCGGGGGCATCGAGATCATGACGAGGCCGGGGTTGTCCCTCGAGAGCGCCTTGTAACCGATGCCGATGCGCTCGGCGGTGCCGGAGCCGAAGTTCTCGAGCACCACGTCGGCGACGCTCGCGAGGCGGCGCACGAGGTCCGGGCCCTCCGGGTGACTCAGGTCGATGTTGACGGAGCGGCGGTTGCGCAGGATCCACTCCCACGACATCGGGTCGGCGGGGTCGGAGCCGCCACGCACCCCGGACATCCAGGGGCGCGTGTTGGTGGTGAGCTTGATCACGTCCGCGCCGAAGTCGGCGAGGAAGCGGATCGTCTGCGGCCCCGCCCAGACGATGCCGAGATCGAGGATGCGCAGCCCGGCGAGCGGCTGCCCCGCGTTGCGCGGCTCGAGCACCGCGTCCGGCCTCGCGCGTAGCGCGGCCGGCGGCCGGTGCTCGCCCTGCCACGAGGTCACCGGAGGCTCGTCGAGGCGTGGCGGCGGGCCGGGCTCACGCCACGGCGTCTTCGAGAGGTGGTAGGGGCGGCCTGGCACGCGCAGGGGCGGGTGCGGTCCCGGCGCCTCGGTCAGCCAGTCGCGCTCGTTGGGGTGGTCTGCCTCGCAGACCTCGGGGATGGTGAGCACGGGCTGGCAGGCGATGCGCTCGCGGCGGCACAGCTCCCACAGCTCGTCGTTGGTCCACTGCTTCAGCAGGTCGGAGAAGGGGCCGCGCAGCAGTTGCTGGATCTCCTCGCCCTGCTCGGGCGTGATGTCGCGCCGGATGCCGGCGTGGCCGAGCTTCCAGAAGATCGGATGGTGCGCCCACTCCGGGTCGCCGAGGCCGATCATGAAGTCCTGCCAGTGGCGCGGCACCTGCGTCATGATCGCGAAGTGCCCGTCCTTCGTCGGCCACGCCCCCCAGACGCCGCCGCTGATCTGGAAGCCATTGCGCTCCGGCGTCAGGTAGCCGAGGTAGACGATCTGCGCGATCCCGTGACCCCAGATCGCAAGGTTCGAGGCCTCGAGGCTGCCGATGTCGACGAGCTGGCCCTCGCCGGTCTTCGCCTTGTGCAGCAACGCGGTGAGGATCGCGCCGGCGAGCTGCACGGCGCCGTGGTGGATGTCCGCGCCGTCGAGCGGGGCGTTGAGCGGCTCGCGCTCCGGGTCGCCCACGCGATGCGCGACGCTCGACCCGGCGTAGGCGTGGATCGGGTAGCCGAGCCACTCGGCGTAGGGTCCGGTGAAGCCGTAGATCGTCGCGGTCGCGACGACGAGGCCGGGCCGCTCCGCCAGCAGCACGTCGGGATCGAGGCCCGCCGCGCGCGCCTGCGAGGGGCGCATCCCCATCAGCAGCACGTCGGCGCCGTCGAGCAGGCGTTGCAGCGCCGCGCGGTCCTCGGAGCGTTCGAGGTCCAGCCGCGCGCCCTGCTTGCCGCCGTTGAGGTAGATGAAGAGGCCGCTCTGCTCCGGCCCCGGCTCGTCGTTCGGGAAGGGGCCGTGCAGGCGTAGCTGGTCGCCGTGGGGCGGCTCGACCTTGATCACCTCGGCGCCGAAGTCGCGCAGCAGCTTGCCGCAGTAGGCGAGCTGCTTGCCCTCGCCGACCTCGACGATGCGGATGCCCTCGAGCGCGTGCGCCATCGACCCGACCTCGATCAGTCCGTCCGGGACCCTACTGCCGCTGCGTCCGAACAGCGGAGAGGATAGCCCCGGATCGGCGCGAGGCGTAGGCGTGGGGGGCGAGGCGGGGCGCGAACAGGGGCGCGCTCACGCCTCGTCCGCCATCCACTCCGGCAGCAACCGCTCCAGCACGCCGTCCAGTTCCTCGTCGCTGTGGAAGTGGATCGTGAGCGTGCCGCGGCCGGCGCGGCCGCGCCGCAGGCCGACCTTCGTGCCGAGCTGCCGCCGCAACGCCTCCTCGAGCGCCTCGATCTGCGGGTCGTGCAGCGTGCCGCTCGCGGTCGGGAGCGCGGCGCCCGTCGCCTGCGCGCGGCGGGCGAGCCGCTCCGTCTGGCGGACGCTCAGCCCCTCGCGCTCGATCCGCGCGAGGATCGCGAGGCGCGCCTCGACGGAGGGCGCACCCAGCAGCGCGCGGGCGTGACCCTCGCTGATGCGCGCGTCCTGCACCGCCTCGATCGCCTCGGCGGGCAGCTCCAGCAGGCGCAGCCGGTTCGCCACCTTCGCCCGCGAGCAGCCGACGCGGTCCGCGGTCTGCTGCTGCGTCAGCCCGAACTCGTCGATCAGGCGGCGGTAGGCGCGCGCCTCCTCGATCGGGTTCAGGTCCTCGCGTTGGACGTTCTCGATCAGCGCCAGCTCCAGCTGGTCGCGATCGCTGGACTCGCGCAGCGTGACCGGCACGCGCGTGAGGCCGGCGGCGGCCGCGGCGCGCAGCCGCCGCTCGCCCGCGATCAGGCGGTAGCGCACGCCGCCCGGCGAGCCGGGCGGCAGCTCCGTGACGAGCAGCGGCTGGATCACGCCGTGCTCACGTACCGACTGCGTCAGCTCGTCGAGCGCCTCGTCGTCCATCATCAGCCGCGGCTGATGCGGATTCGCCTCGATCTCCGCGATGGCGATCTCGGTCACGGGCTGCTCGGCGATCTCGCCGGGCGGCATGCCGCCCGGGATCAGCGCGCCGAGGCCGCGTCCGAGGCCTCTCGCCGGTCCTCGATCAGTGGTCACCGGGTACCTCCACTCCGGGGAGCGCAAGCCGTCCGAGCAGCTCGTCGGCGAGCCGCCCATACGCCTCGGCGCCGGCCGAGGCGGGGTCGTACTGCTGGATCGCCAGCCCGTGGCTCGGCGCCTCGGAGAGCCGCACCGAGCGCGGGATGACGGACTCGAAGGTGCTCTCGAAGTGCCGCCGCACCTCCTCCTCGACCTGGCGGGAGAGGTTCGTGCGACCGTCGAACATGGTGAGCACGATGCCAAGCACGCGCAGATCGGGGTTCAGGTTCTGCTGCACGAGCGTGATCGTCTGCGAGAGGTGCAGCAGCCCCTCGAGGGCGAGGTACTCCGTCTGCACGGGCGCGAGCGCCCAGTTGGCGGCGGCCAGGGCGTTCACCGTGAGCAGCCCGAGCGAGGGCGGAGCGTCGATCAGCATCAGGTCGAAGTGGTCCTGCAGCGGGGCCAGCGCGCGCCGCATCCGGAACTCGCGCGCCATCACCGGCACAAGCTCCACCTCGGCGCCCGCGAGGTCGAGCGTCGCCGGGGCGAGCGAGAGCCCTCGCGCGCCCGTCTCCACCAGCGAGCCGTCGAGCGGGCGCTCGCCGACGAGCGCGTCGTAGAGGCCGCCGTCCTCGCTGCGCGGCTGGCCGAGCGCCGAGGTCGCGTTGGCCTGCGGGTCGGCGTCGACGAGCAGCACGCGCAGCCCGCGATCGCCGAGCGCTGCGCCGAGGGAGATGGCGGTCGTCGTCTTGCCGACGCCGCCCTTCTGGTTGACCACGGCGATCACGACGCTCACGTCACACCCCGGCCCGCACTGCGCCGGGGAGATCGATGCGGACGGCGGGCAGCGGCTGCGCGCCCGCGAGCCCGAGGGCCGCCGCGGCCAGCTCCGCCCCGACCGCCGCAGCCCGGGCGTCGTCCGCTCCCATGACGAGGGCAATCATGTGCGCGACCGAGAATACGTCGCCGCAGCCGGTCGAATCGACCGCCTCGGCCGGCCGCGCCGAGGTCTCGATGCGCGTGCCGCCTCGCAGGATCGTGGCGCCGCGCGCGCCGCGAGTGACGACGACGCGCTCGGCCGACTCGGCGAGCGAGGGAAGCGCCGACGCGTCCCAGCGCGCGATCTCGTCCTCGGAGAGGAAGACGCTCGTCCGCGCGTCGACGGCGGCGCGCAACGCCGGCGGAGGCGCGTCGGCGTGGCTCACGAGGCCGTCCGCGCCGACCTCGCGCAGCAGGCCCTGCGCGAGCAGGGCGCGCCGCCGCGCCGGCACGCCCGCGAACGAGTCGAGATCGAGGTCGTCGGGCAGCAGCGGCGCGAGCACGAGCAGATCGAGCTCAGCGCCCGCGTGCGAGCAGGGGAGGTCCGTGGCGCTCAGCGCTCGCTCGGGCCGGGCGAGGACGCGCAGCAGCCGCTCGCCGCCCTCGGGATAGAACATATGTACGAACGTGAGCGCCCCGGCCGAGTTGACGACCGTGCCGTCGTGTCCATCCAGCGCCTCGAGCCCGGCGTCCGCGCCCGCGATGGTCAGGATCCTCGCCCGCACGCCGAGGGCGGCCGCCGCGCGGGCGGCGTAGAGCACCGCCCCGCCGGGGCGCTGCTCGTCGGCGAAGTGGTCCCGGGTGGCGGCGCCCGCGATCAGCACGGAGGGCGCACGTGCGGGCACGACGGATGGCGTGCCCTGGCTGCGCTGCCGCTTCCGCACGTTCGAGGCGCTCCCTACCTGTTCGGCTCCTCGTCGTCCCCGTCGTCCTCGTCTTCGTCGTACTGCTCGTCGCCCTCGCCGTCTTCGTAGTGCTCGTCCGCGGGCTCGTCCATGGGCTCATCGCCGGGTTCACCGGCGTCGTCCCGGTTCGTGCTCTCATCATAATCGTCGTAGTCGTCCTCGTATCCCTCGTCGTACTCCTCGAAGTCGGCCGGGAGCACCTCGACCTGGCGGTCGTTGCCCGATCCGACGCTCTCGGTGACGACGCCGGGCTCCTCGCTGAGGGCGAGGTGGACGATGCGGCGCTCGGCCGGCTTCATCGGCTCGAGGGTGATCACGTCGCCGGTGTCGCGCACCTCGGCCGCCACGCGGCGCGCCATCTCGACGAGCGAGCGCTCGCGGCGGCGCTTGTAGCCCTCGACGTCGACGGCGAAGACGTGGTTGGCCTCGCCGTAGCGCTGGCGCGTGATCACGTTGAGCAGGTACTGGAGCGCGCCCAGCGTCTCGCCGCGGCGGCCGATCAGCAGCCCGAGCTCGTCCGAGGCGTCCTCGGTCTCCCCGCTGATCTCGAATACCTGGGCGGTGCGGCCGACGCCGTCGCCCGGCGTCTCGGGTTCGCGCGCCTCGATCTGCGTGTCCTGCAGGCCGAGCAAGGTGAGCAGTTCGCGCAGGGTGCTGCCCGCGAAGTCGATCTCGTCCTCGGCGTCGGCGCCGGGCGCCAGCGGCGGATCGTCGGGCGCACCCGGCACGAGCGGCAGCTCGCCCTCGAAGGGGATGCGCTCGCGGTCGGCGTCGCGCTCGCGGGCCCCGCCGGCGGGGCCGAGCGGGCCGCGGGGGGCCGCAGGGGGAGTTTAAAAAGGAACGGCCCCCGGGGAGAAGGGGGCAGAGCGGAGG
>VXMT01000088.1 GCA_009840965.1 Chloroflexota bacterium | reverse complement strand
CTCCCCTTCCCCCCCCGCCCTCCCCCGCCAAGGGGGGAGGGGACCGGATCGGCCTCACGATCGCGCGGCGTGCCGTGCGAGGATGGCGGCGTAGCGGCTGCACGCGCGGGAGCGGATCGTGGCGAGGGTGATCGTCGACGGCATGAACGTGATCGGCTCACGACCGGATGGCTGGTGGCGCGACCGCGCCGCCGCGGCCCGGCGGCTCGCGCGACGCCTCGAGGCGCTCGCGGAGGCCAGCGGCGACGACCTCACGGTGGTCTTCGACGGGCGGCCCGGCCGTTCGGGCCCGCCGGAACGGCCCGAGGGCATCCCGTTGCGAGTGCTCTACGCGCGGCGCGGCGGCAGGAACGCCGCCGACGAGCGGATCGTGGAGCTGGTGGCGGACGACCCGGACCCGGCGTCCCTGACCGTAGTGACCTCGGACGCCGCGCTGCGCCGCGAGGTACAGGGGCTCGGCGCGAACGTGGTCGGAGCCGGCACGCTGCTGCGCCGCCTCGACGCCGTCGAGGGCGACGGCCGGGAGCGCTAGCCGCCCGCGCCGGGGTCTCTAGCGACCTCGCGCCTATGATGGCTGGGCCGCATCAGTGCAGCGGAGCGATGCAGTCGCGGCAGCGCGAGGAGTCTTCACGGGTGGCGAAGGTCGTCGACGTAGCGGACGCCGGGGGGAACGGCGCGTCGGGAGATGGCGCCGCGCCGCCGCCGGGGCCGCCGTGGTTCGTCCGCGAGCGCATCTTCTACGGCTGGTGGATCGTCTTCGCCGGCTGGGGCCTGATGGTGGTGGGCGGCGGACTGATGTTCCACGCCTTCGGGGCCTACGTGAAGGTGCTGGAGGAGGAGTTCGGCTGGAGCCGCGCGGAGCTCTCGCTCGCCTTCGCCTTGCAGCGCGTGGAGACGGGCGTCCTCGGGCCGATCCACGGTTGGGCGGTCGATCGCTACGGGCCGAGGGCGATCATGCTGATCGGCGTGGTGATCTTCGCGCTGTCGCTGGCGGCGTTCAGCCTCGTCAACTCGCTGTTGGGCTTCTACCTGGTGTTCGCGTTGATCGCGATCGGCGCCAGCCTCTCCTCGATGCTGAGCGTCTCGGTCGCGGTGGTGAACTGGTTCCAGCGCCGGCGCGCGCTCGCGCTGGGCGTGATGTCGACGGGTGTGGCGGCGGGCGGGCTGGTGACGCCGGTCGTGGTCCTGGCACTCGAGGGCTGGGGCTGGCGCACCACGGCGCTGGTCTCGGGCTGCATCGTGCTGGCGATCGGCCTGCCGCTCGCGAGCCTGGTGCGGACTCGTCCCGGAGACCACGGACGAACGCCGGACGGGCTCCCGCCCGCCGCTGCAGCGGCCGCTGCGGCGGCCATGCCGGAGACGAGCTTCACCGTGCGCGAGGCAATGAGGACGCGCGCGTTCTGGCTACTCTCGCTCGGGCACGCCTCGGGACTGGTGACGGTCGGCGCCGTCTCGGTGCACCTCTTCGTGTACGTGACCGGCGATTTCGGCGAGTCTTCGGCGACGGCGGCGCGGCTGATCGCACTGCTCACGGCGATGCTGGTGGTGGGGATGCTGATCGGCGGCGTCTTCGGCGACCGCATGAACAAGCGCGTCATCATCGTCTCGGCGATGTTCGGGCACATGACAGGGATGCTGCTGCTGGCCTGGAGTCCGTCGTTCTGGGTGCTGACGGTCGCCGTGGCTGTGCAGGGCACGGCCTGGGGCGCCCGGGGACCGCTCACCTCGGCGCTGCGCGCCGATTACTTCGGTCCCGGCTCCTACGGGCAGATACAGGGCTTCTCCTCGCTGATCGTGATGCTCGGCATGATGTTGGGGCCGCTGATTGCCGGCATCATCTACGACACGCAGGGGACCTACACGCCGGCCTTCCTGCTGCTGGCGGTGCTGGCCGGGCTCGGCTCGCTCTGCTTCATCTTCGCCACGCGCCCGAGGCCGCCCGCGACGGCGCTGCAGCGGATCTGAGCGCTACTCCGCGAACTCCTCGAAGATCAGCAACAGCTCGCGCAGCTCCGCCTGCGCGGCATCGAACTCCTCGCGGCCCACGGCCTCGGCGACCTCGCGCGACTGCAGCGCGCTGAAGCGCTCGATCTGCGCCTCCGTCATGCCACCCGCGAGCGAGGCTGCGCGCAGCCCGGAGCCGCGGATCCGCACCCAGTCGTCGATCTGGCCGGCGAGCGTGTTGAGGGCCGCGACGTACTCACGGCGCAGCAGCGCCGCCCGGCCGTCGCGGTCCTCGCCGCTGTGCGCCCACTCGCCCAGCGCCTCCAGCAGTTGGCGCATCAGCGGCAGCAGCCGGTCGCGCGTCAGCACGAAGTACTCGAGCTCGCGCTCGTAGCGCGCGAGGAAGGCGTCGATCTCGCGCTGCTCGGCAGTCGGCTCACGCTTGTCCACGGGCGCTATTGTCCGTCCCCGCGCGAAGCGACGGTAGCGGCAGTGAGGGCCCCGAAGAGTCCTTCCACAACCGTCATTCCGGCGAAAGCCGGAATCCAGGCACACCCATCCACTGCCGAGCGCTCGGGAATCCTCCCCCTCACCCCCGCCCTCTCCCCAGGGAGAGGGGGCCGGAGGGCACTCGGCGCGACTCTTGCACAGGTCCCCACAGGGAGAGGTTGGCATGAGGGTGCTTGCCGAGCCGCCCGCCCGCCGTGCGGTCCGGCTTCGGGCGTGCGATAATCCGGCCGAACAACGACGCGTGACGTCCAAACCTCGCGCGCGCTCCCCAGGCTCTGCCGGAGCGCCGCCCGCGAGGGCGAATACGACGACACCGCGGGAACGCGGAATCACTGTGGCTACCTCCGCGACGGCATCACTGCCGCTGGCGCATCTCTTGCCAATCAGCGCCTCGCTCGGCGAGTCCGGCGCGCTCTCCGTGGGCGGCTGCGACTTGCCCAACCTCGCGCGTGAGTACGGCACGCCCCTCTACATCTACGACCTCGCTACGCTGCAGCGGCAGGCGCGCGGGTTCCTCGAGGCCTTCCGCGCCGAGCACGAGGAGACGACCGCCCTCTACGCGGCGAAGGCCTTCCTCAACCGCCCCTTCGCCCGGCTGATCGCCGCCGAGGGCTACGGCTTCGACGCGGTCTCCGGCGGCGAACTGGCGGTGATGCTCGCCGCCGGCGTCGACCCCGCCACGATCTACCTGCACGGCAACAACAAGTCGCCCGAGGAGCTGCGCAGCGCCGTCGAGGCCGGCGTGGGCCGCGTCGTGATCGACAACCTCGGCGAGATCGCGCTGCTCGAGGAGGCGGCGGCGGGGGCGGGCGTGCGCCAGCCGGTGCTGCTGCGCGTCTCGCCCGGCGTCGACGCCTACACGCACGAGAAGACGACGACCGGGATCCTCGACAGCAAGTTCGGCGTGGCGATCGCCACCGGCGACGCCGAGGAGGCGGTGCGCCGCATCGCGGCCTCGGAGCACCTCGACCTGCGTGGGCTGCACATGCACCTTGGCAGCCCGATCTTCGAGCTGACGCCCTACGAGCGGGGCATCGAGGTCGTCGCCGCCTTCCAGGCCGAGGTCTGCCGCGACGGGCTGGGCCTCGACTTCGACGAGCTGTCGGTCGGGGGCGGCTTCGCGATCGGCTACCACGGCGAGCAGGAGCCGCCGCCGCCCGCCGCCTACGCGCGCGTGATCTGCGGGACCGTGCGCCGCGAAGCGGACGCGCGCGGGCTGCCGCTGCCGCGGCTCGTGATCGAGCCGGGCCGCTCGCTCGTCGGGCGCGCCGGGCTCGCCCTCTACAGCGTCGGCGCGCGCAAGGAGATCGAGGGCGTGCGCACCTACGTCTCGGTCGACGGCGGCATGGCGGACAACGTCCGCCCGGCGATGTACGGCTCGCGCTACGAGCTGATCTCCGCCGAGCGCCCGCTCGCGCCCTCCGAGGAGACCGTGACGATCGCCGGCAAGTACTGCGAGTCCGGCGACCTGCTGGCGCGCGACATCGAGACGCCGCGGCTGCGCGCCGGCGAGATCGTCGCGATGCCCGCGGCCGGCGCCTACCAGGTCGCGATGGAGTCGAACTACAACCTCGCGCTGCGGCCCGCCGTCGTGCTGGTCGCCAACGGCGAGGCGCGCCTGCTGCGCCGCCGTCAGACCTTCGAGGACCTGATGTCGCTGGACGTGGACCCGTGAGCGCCGAGCAGGCCGGCGGCGAGGCGCGCTGGGGCGTGCGCGGGCTGGAGCAGCCGGTCGCCGAGCTGCGCGCCGCCCTCGCGGCGGACCGGCTCGGCCATGCCTGGCTGTTCAGCGGCCCCGACGGCGTGGGCAAGGGCACGCTCGCGCGGCGGCTCGTGCAGGCGCTGCACTGCGAGCAGCGCGACGAGGGGGACGGCGGCGGCGTCGACCCCTGCCTGGAGTGCCGCGCCTGCGCCCGCATCGAGGGCGGCGAGGCGCCCGACGTGGAGTGGATCGCGATCGGCGGCCCCTGCGACGAGGAGGGGCACCGCGATCACCAGGCGGACGGCTCGACACGGATCCGCATCTGCCAGGCGCGCCGCCTCTCCAAGCTCGCCAACCTTGCCCCCTTCCACGCCGCCCGGCGCGTCTTCATCATCGACAGCGCCAACGACCTGCAGACCGAGGCGGCGCAGTCGCTGCTCAAGACGCTCGAGGAGCCGCCGGGCAGCGCGCTGCTGATCCTGCTCGCCGTCGACCCCGACGAGCTGCTGCCGACGATCCGCTCGCGCTGCCGCGAGCTGACGCTGCGCCCGCTGCCGCGCGCCGCGCTCGCCGGGGCGCTGGCCGAGGATATCGAGGACCTCGACGCGGAGGATGCGGGCGAGCTGGCCGCGCAGGGGCGCGGGCGCTACGGGCTCGCGCTGCGGCTGCACCGCGACCCCGCGCAGCGGCAGCTGCGCGAGACCGCGATCGCCGACGTGCGGCGGCTCTGCGGAGCCTCGCGCAACGAGCGCTTCGACCACGCCGGGCGGCTCGCCGGCTCGTGGCGCCGCGAGCGGCGCGCGGTCCTTGAGACGCTCGATGTCTGGCGCTGGTGGTGGCGCGACACGCTGGCCGCGATCGCCGAGGCGGAGCGCGGGGGCGAGGAGCCTGCGGGGGGCGCGGTCGGCGGCTGCTCGCCTCGCGAGGCGGTGCTGGCGCTGCGCGCCACGGAGCGGGCGCGCCGCCACCTGATCGAGAACACCAACCCGCAGCTCGCGCTGGAGGTGCTGATGCTGGACCTCCCGCGGCTGCAGTTCGAGGAACCGGAGCCAAGCCGAGAGGAGGCCCGTCCGGCCGCCGCGCCGCCCGCCTGAGCAGGCTCTCGCCCGCGAGGCAGGGGCCGGCGTCGCGACCGCCGGGACCGCATGGAAGGCATTGTCGGGATCCGTTTCACCGAGGCGGGGCCGCTGACGTGGTGCAGGCCGGGCGAGATCGAGCCGGCGCTGGGCGACTACGTGGTCGTCAACGTCGGGCAGGGCGAGCAGCTGGGCTGGGTGGTCGTCACCCCCGATCAGACGCTCGCCGCCGAGCCCGAGGGGCCGCTGCGCGTCATCGAGCGCCTCGCCAGCGCCGAGGACGTGGACGCGTGGCGGGACAACAAGGAGCGCGCGCTGGAGGACCTTCGCCGCGCGCAGGAGCTCGCGACGCGCAATGACCCGCGGGTGCGCGTCGCGAGCCTGACCTACAACCTCGCGGGCACGCACTGCCGCATCACGTTCTCCGCGCCGGAGCGCATCCAGCACCGCTGGTTCACCTCCATGAGCCGCGATCTGCTCGGCGTCGAGGTCGAGGTCCGTCAGGTCGGCGACCGCGATCGCGCGAAGGCGCTCGGCGATGTCGGCGTGTGCGGCCTCGCGCTCTGCTGCCGCACCTGGCAGGTCAGCTTCCCGGCGATCTCGATGCGCATGGCGAAGGAGCAGGACCTTCCGCCCAACCCGACCAAGATCTCGGGCGTCTGCGGACGGCTGCTCTGCTGCCTCTCCTACGAGGTCGACGAGTACCGCCGCCTGCGCGGCACGCTGCCGAAGGTCGGCAAGCGCGTCACCACGCCGGTGGGCCGGGCGCGCGTGATCGCCCACAACACGCTCAAGGGCCAGGTGCGGATGCGCCTCGACGACAGCGGCGAGGTGATCGAGATGACCGCCGAGGAGCTGTCGAGCCAATACGGCAACGCCGTGCGCCCCGAGGAGCTCGAGGAGCAGGTCGAGGAGCCGCTGCGCCGCCAGGATCGCCACCGCCAGGAGGGCATGCTCGCCACCATCGAGGCGGTCGACGCGCCCGCGCGTGACCGCGACCCCGGCGAGCAGCAGCCGGAACGCCGACCCTCGCAGGGTGAGGGCGAAGGCCAGAAGCCCGCGCGGCGCCGTCGCCGCGGACGGCGCGGCGGCCGCGGCCGCAGGCGCGCGGGCGGCGCGGGGGGCGGCGGGGGCGGGTGGGGGGGCGGCGGCCCGCCGCACCCCCCCGTCCCCACAACCCCCGGGTGGGGGGTAGGGGGGGGGGGGATAGCCGTGGGCGGACA
>VXMT01000017.1 GCA_009840965.1 Chloroflexota bacterium | reverse complement strand
CCCCCCCACCCTCTCCCCAGGGAGAGGGGGCCGGATCGGGCCTGGTGGGAGTTTCGCAAAGGCCTCCTGCGGGCTAGCGGGCGCGCGACGCCGGGGTCGAGGCCGAGTGCGAGGGTGGGCGAAGGGTCAGACGGCCGCGGTGCTGGCCGAGGGGATCGCCGGCTTGCCCTCGGAAAGGCGCTTGAGCTGGGTGCGCAGGCAGCGAGTGCAGACGTTGACGCGCTTCCAGCGGCCGTCGATCAGCAGCCGCTTCTTGTGCACGTTCGGGCGGAACTCGCGGTTCGTGCGCTGGGCCTTGCGCTCCCAGCGGCCGGAGTGCTTGTGCCGGATGTTGCGGCCGAAGGCGGTGCGCTTCGGACAGAGGTCGCACTTTCCGGAGGCCATGAGACGCCATCTCTCTTGTCGCGGCTCGCGCTATGCTTGAGCGGGATCAGAGCGTAGCACCGGACCGGGTGCTGCGCCATGCCGTTGTAGGGGCGCGCGAGCGCGAGGAACGAGGACGCAGCAGCCTATGACCTCGACCGACGCAGGGACCGCCACGACCCTCGACGGCGCGGACCTGCGCCACGCCCTCCAGGTCGCCGAGCTCTGGCTCGAGGCCAACCGCGAGGCGCTCAACGCGATCAACGTCTATCCGGTGCCGGACGGCGACACCGGGACCAACATGCTGCTCACGCTGCGAGCCGCCAACGCGGCCTTGCCCGAGTCCGGGGGCGTGGGCGTGATCAGCAAGGCGCTGGCCGACGCCGCCCTGCTCGGCGCGCGCGGCAACAGCGGCGTCATCCTCTCGCAGATGCTGCGCGGCTTCGCCGACGGCCTCGAGGGCGTCGAGACGCTGGGTCCCGCCGAGCTGCGTGCCGCTCTCAGCACCGCCTCGGACGTCGCCTACGGCGCCGTGCCCGAGCCCGTCGAAGGCACGATGCTGACCGTCATGCGCGAGGCCGCCGCGGTCGCCGCGGAGGCCGACGCCGCGCTCGCCCTCGACGAGCTGCTGGCCGTCGCGCTCGAAGAGGCGGAGGCGAGCGTGGAGCGCACGCCGGACCTGCTGCCGCGGTTGCAGGAGGCGGGCGTGGTCGACGCCGGCGGCCAGGGCGTCGCCGTCGTGCTCGCCGGGCTGCTCTACGGCGTGCGCGGCGACCCGCTGCCGGAGCCGCCGCCCGCCCCGACCGGCGCGGTGGACCTCGGCGGCGTCGAGCACGAGGGGCATGGCTACTGCGTCGAGTACATCGTGCAGGGGCAGGACCTCGAACGCGCCGTGCTCGCCGCCGAGCTGAGCGAGGCCGAGGGCGAGTCCGTGCTCGTGGTCGGAGACCCCTCTGCGCTGCGCGTGCACGTGCACATGGAGGACCCCGGCATAGCGATCTCGAAGGGCGCCGCCCACGGCGGACTGCAGAGCGTCAAGGTCGACAACATGCAGGCCCAGCACGAGGACTGGGCCGCCGGTCACGAGGATGCCGAGGACGACGACGCTCCGGCGCCACCGGTCGGCCTCGTCGCCGTCGTGCAGGGCCCGGGCCTGACCGCGCACTTCCGCGACCTCGGCGTGACCCGGATCGTGAGCGGCGGCGCGACGAACAACCCAAGCGCGGGCGAGCTGCTCGAGGCCGCACGCCGCGCGGGCAGGGACCGCGTCTTCATCCTCCCCAACGACTCCAACGTCCTGCTCGCCGCCGAGCAGGCCGCGCAGCAGGAGCCGGACCTGATCAGCGTCGTCCCCGCACGCACGGTCGCCGCCGGGCTCGCCGCCGCGCTCAGCTTCGTGCCCAGCGAGCCGCCCGAGGCGCTCGAAGAGGCGCTCGGCAACGCCGCCGCCGCCGCCCGCTGCGTCGAGGTCACGCGCGCGGTCCGCGACGCGACCGCCGACGGCGTGAGCGTGACCGCGGGCGACGCGATCGCGATCCTCGACGGCCGCCTCGTCGCGCGTGCGGAGGACGTCGACGACGCCCTGCTCGCCGGCGTGACGCAGGCGCTGGAGTCCGACGACATGCTCGAACTGGCGACCGTGTACCTCGGCGTCGATGCGCCGGCCGGCTCGGCGGATCGAGTGCCCGAACTGCTCGAGGACGCACACGAAGATCTCGAGGTCGAGGTGTATACGGGCGGGCAGCCGCACTATCCGTACCTCGTCAGCCTCGAGTAGACAGCAGAAGAAAGGACCACGCCCGATGAGCATCCGCATCGTCACCGACTCGACCTGCGACATCCCGCGCGACCTCGCCGAGGAGCACGGCATCACCATCGTCCCCGCGAGCGTCTTCTTCGGCGACGAGCACTTGCTCGACGGCGTGGACATCGACTCCGACACGTTCTTCGAGCGGCTCGCCCGCGAGTCCCAGCTGCCGACGACCTCGCAGCCCTCGCCCGGCGCCTTCCGCGACGTCTACCAGCAACTCAAGGACGAGGGCGCGACGGAGATCCTTTCGCTCCACGTCTCCGAGAAGCTGAGCGGGACGCTCGCCTCGGCGCGCCAGGGTGCGCAGCAGGTCGAGGGCGTGCGCATCGAGACTGTCGATTCGGAGAGCGCGACGCTGGCGCTCGGTCTGGGTGCGATCACGGCGGCCGAGGCGGTCGCGGACGGCGCGAGCCTCGACGAGGCGCGTGACCGGGTGCTTGACCAGTTCGGGCGGACGGAGAACTTCCTCCTCGTCGATACGCTCGAATACCTGCGCCGCGGCGGTCGCATCGGGCGCGCGCAGGAGATGCTCGGCGGCCTGATGCGCGTCAAGCCGCTGCTCGCGATCCAGGACGGCGTGATCGTCCCGGTCGGCCGCGTGCGCACGAAGAAGAAGGCGGTCGCCGAGGTGATCCGCCGCACCGCCGCGCTCGGCTCGATCGAGCAGCTTGCCGTGCTCCACTCGACCACCCCGGACGAGGCGGCCGACCTCGCCAGCCGACTCGGCGAGAACGCGCCCGGCGCGCCCGTGATGCAGGGCCAGGTCGGCCCCGCCATCGGCGTGCACGTCGGTCCCGGGCTGCTTGCCGTCGTCGCAGTACTCTCCCCGGACAGCGCCGAGGCATGACCGCCGACCTCGCGCGGCTCGCGGCGGTGCTCGAAGGCGAGCTCCGCTCCGGCTGCCGCGACACGCTCGTCGAGGGCGGCCTCGACGAGCTGCTGCGCCGCCAGGCCCGCGACGAGCCGCCGCGCTCGCCGCTGCTGCGGATGGTCGCGGCGCTTCCCGCCGCCGGCTACCGCTCGCTCGGCGTCGAGGAGCGCAGAAGCTGGCTGCGCCGCGCCCGCGCGACGATCGCGCAGGAGCAACGTGGCGCCACGAACGGCGCGGCGACACGCACGCGCGCCCCGGCCGCCTCCAGCGAGGGCGCGAAGCCGCGCCGCAAGCCCTCGCAACGCCGCTCGCCGCCCGCCGAGCCGGTCCCCGAGGGCGAAGCTGCCCTCGAATGGCCGATCGCGCGCGCCGGGACGCGGCTCGGGGCGAAGAACCTCGAGCGGCTCGAGCGGCTCGGCCTCGCCACCGTCGGCGACGCGCTGCGCCACTACCCGCACCGCTACCACGACTTCTCCGTGACCGTGCCGATCGCCGCGTTGCGCGTCGGCGAGGAGCAGACGGTGCGCGGCACCGTCGATCGTGCGCGCCCGGTGCGCATGGGCCGCGGCGGGCGGATGCAGGTCTGCGAGGCGATGATCACGGACGAGACCGGCGCGCGCCTGCGGGTCGTCTGGTTCAACCAGCCCTGGCTCGCCCAGCAGCTGCCGGCGGGCACCGAGATCGCGCTCTCCGGCACCGTGAAGGCCTATCGGGGCCGCCCCACGATCGACAACCCCGCCTTCGAGAAGCTCGGCGGCGAGCAGCGCGAGACCGGCCGCCTGGTGCCCGTCTACCCCTCGACGCAGGGCCTGGCGCAGCGCACGTTGCGCACCGCGATCGCGAGGATTGTCGATCGCTTCGTCGAGCGGCTGCCGGAGACGCTGCCCGAGGAGCTGCGCGCGAAGCACGACCTGCCCGGCATCGTCGAGGCGACGCGGCAGATGCACTACCCCGACAGCAAGGCGGAACTCGACGCGGCGCGGCGACGGATCGCCTTCGACGAGCTGCTCGCCATCCAGATCGGCGTCGTGCGCCGCAAGCGCGAGTGGCAGTCGCTCGGCGATGCGCCCGTCTTCGCCGGACGCGAGGCGATCGAGGCCTTCCTCGCGACGCTGCCGTTCGAGCTGACCAGGGCGCAGCGTGACGCCCTCGACGCGATGCTCGAGGACCTCGCGCGGCCGCAGCCGATGGCGCGGCTGCTGCAGGGCGACGTCGGCTCGGGCAAGACCGTCGTCGCGCTGGCGGCGATGATCGGCGCGGTCGCCGCCGGACACCAGGCCGTGCTCATGGCGCCCACCGAGGTCCTGGCCGAGCAGCACTTCCGCACGATCTGCGGCGTGCTCTCGGGCGAGCCCGAGCCGCCGCTCAACGGCGTCGTGAGCCTGCCCTTCCTTCCGCTCCCGCTGCGCGTCGTGCTGCTGACCGGCTCGACGCGCGCGAAGGAGCGGCGCGACGCCCTCGAGGCGATCCGCCACGGCGGCGCGAACCTGATTGTCGGAACGCACGCGCTGATCCAGCAGGGCGTCGAGTTCCAGCGGCTCGGCCTCGCCGTCGTCGACGAGCAGCACCGCTTCGGCGTGATGCAGCGCTCTGCGCTGCGCCAGCCCGAACGGACCGGCGACGGCGGCGTCGAGGCCGCCTCGAGCGCGCACCTGCTGGTGATGACCGCGACGCCGATCCCGCGCTCGCTCGCGCTCACGATCTACGGCGACCTCGACCTCACGGTGATCGACGAGCTGCCGCCCGGCCGTACGCCGATCGAGACGAGGTGGCTGCCGCCGCACGATCGCGGCGAGGCCTTCGCGGCGCTGCGCGCGGAGGTGGAGGCGGGCCGCCAGGGCTTCGTGATCTGCCCGCTCGTCGAGGGCTCGGACGCCGTTGTCTCGCGCGCGGCCACCGAGGAGTACGAGCGGCTCTGCCGCGAGCAGTTTCCGGACCTCGCGGACCGCATCGCGCTGCTGCACGGGCGCATGTCCGGCCGCGACAAGGACGCCGTGATGCAGCGCTTCGCGCGGGGCGAGGCCTCGATCCTCGTCTCGACCGCCGTCGTCGAGGTCGGGATCGACGTGCCGAACGCGACGGTGATGCTGATCGAGGGCGCGGACCGCTTCGGGCTCTCGCAGCTGCACCAGTTCCGCGGGCGCGTCGGGCGCGGCGAGCATGCCTCGACCTGCTACCTGCTGGCCGACGATCCGACGCCCGAGGCGCAGGAGCGGCTCTCGCTGGTGGCGCGCAACCGCGACGGCTTCGCGCTCGCGCAGGCGGACCTGGAGCTGCGCGGGCCGGGCGAGCTGTTCGGCACGCGCCAGGCGGGGACGCCCTCGCTGCGCGTCGCCTCGCTGCTCGACGCCCGCCTGATCAACACGACCCGCGGCGAGGCGGAGGCCCTGATCGAGGCCGACCCCGAGCTCGCCGCCGAGCCGCACGCCGCCCTGCGCGCCCTCGTCGAGCGCGCCGAGGCGGGCCTCGTCGCCGAGGCGCACTGACGGTGGCCGCCGACCGCGGCCCGTTGCTGGACGAGATCCGAGGGCGGCTCGCCGCCGAGGCGGACGCGGATCGCGCCGCGCACGGCGAGGGCTATTTTCCGACGGCGATGCGCATCACGGGCGTGGGGACGCCGGTGCTACGCCAGATCGCTGCCGACCTCGCGCGCCGCCTCGAGACGCCCTCGGATGCGGTCGGGCTGGCCTCCGACCTCGTTGCGGGCGGGGGGTTCGAGGAGCGCACGCTGGCCTGCCTGCTGCTGTCCCGCCACTTCAAGGCGTTCGCGACGCTGCGCGCCGGCGACATCGAGGCGCTCGGGCGGGGGATGGACAACTGGGCGTCGGTGGACGCCTTCTGCTCGCTTGTCGCCGGGCCGGCCTGGCTCGCGGGGCAGCTCGGCGACGCGGATCTCGAGCGCTGGGCACGCTCCTCCGATCGCTGGTGGCGCCGCGCCGCGCTCGTTGCCACGACCGCGCTCAACAAGAAGCGCGCAGGCGACGGGACGGGCGACGCGCGGCGCACGCTCGCGATCTGCGCCCGGCTCGCCGAGGACCCCGACGAGATGGTGATAAAGGCGCTCTCATGGGCGCTGCGAACCCTCGCGAACCGCGATCCCGCCGCTGTCCGCGCCTTCCTCGACGAGCACGGCGACGCCCTCGCCGCGCTCGTCCGCCGCGAGGTGCGGCACAAGCTCGAGACCGGGCTCAAGCAGCCCCGGCGCGGACGGTAGCGGAGCGCATTCCCTCCGGTCCCCTCTCCCTGAGGGAGCGGGGCCGGAGGGGCCGTTCCCCAACCCCGTCATTCCGGCGAAAGCCGGAATCCAGCCGAGCCGCGCAGCGCGCTCGTCCGACGCCCGCGGGGCAGGAGCGTTCGGGGGCAGGCGGGAGTCCTCCCCCTCACCCCCGCCCTCTCCCCAGGGAGAGGGGGC
>VXMT01000110.1 GCA_009840965.1 Chloroflexota bacterium | reverse complement strand
CCACCCCGCCCTCCTCACCCCTTATGACCGCCGCCCGGGACATCTGTGTATACGTCACCGGGGGTGAGGGGACCGCGCGCCGCGCGCCCGCGAGGGCGCAACGAACCTCCCGAGGGCGCTCACGTGTCTGCCAAGCCTGGATTCCGGCGTGCGCCGGAATGACGGGAAGGCAGCCTCCGCCTCCGGCCCCCTCTCCCCTGGCGGGAGAGGGCAGGGGTGAGGGGGAGCGCGCGCAGCGCGCCCTCAAGGGCGCAACGAACCTTCCGAGGGCGCTCTCGTGTCTGCCGAGCCTGGATTCTGGCGTGCGCCGGAATGACGGGAAGGGTCGCCGGAATGACGGGAAAGGAGGCTCCGGTCCCCTCACCCCGGCCTAGTTAAGGGCGCCCGGCTCGCTCCAGCGGCGGATCGTGGTGTCCGTCGATTGCTGCTGCATCCGCTCGATCAGCGGCGCGAACATCGCGACCGCGCGCTCCAGCCGGAGGGCGGGGTCGAGCGTCTCCAGCAGCTCCTGCCGCTCCGCCGGCCGGCCCGCGCCGGTTGCGCCGATCGCATCGGCAAGCACGCCGGGAGGCGTCGTGACCGGCTCCGGCGAACGCGGCCGCACGTAGCCGCCCTGCGAGCTGAAGCGCAGGCGCTCGAACTCGTCGAGCAGGGCCTGCCCGCGCTCCAGTAGCTCCTGCGGCGCCTCGCCCGGCGCGTCCTCGATCTCCTCGGCCTCCGCCCAGAGGTAGGGGCGGTCGTGGTGCAGCTCAAGGATGCGCACGCGGCGCTCGCCGCGCGCGAGCAGCTGGATCGTGTTCAGCATCCCCTGCGCGACCTGCTCGATGCGCGCGGTCGTGCCGACCTCGTAGGGGTCGGCCGGGCCGCCGACCTCCGGGCCCTCGCGGATCAGCGAGATGCCGAAGGGCTCCTCCTGCTCGACGCACTCCTGCACCAACTGCAGGTAGCGCGGCTCGAAGACGTTGAGCGGGATCGGCATGCCGGGGAACAGCACGGTGTTCAGCGGGAACAGGCGCAACTCCATGCGCGGCCTCCTCCGGCCCTCGCGACACAGCCTACCGCACGGCCCGGCCCGCGCGAGGCGTTATGATGCGGCTCGCCGCCAGCGAAGGGAGACGCCGGTGCCCAACCTGCGCGAACGCATCCGCCTGACCGACGAGGAGCTGCGCGAGTTCCTCGAGAGCGCCCACACCCTGCAGGTCGCGAGCATCGGCCCGGACGGCCGCCCGCACCTGGTGCCGATGTGGTTCTGCGTCGACGACGAGGGCTGCGTCGTCTTCACCACCTATCGCTCCTCGCAGAAGATCCGCAACCTCGAGCGCGACCCGCGCGTCACGATGCTGATCGAGGACGGCACCGTCTACGACCAACTGCGCGGCGTCATGATCGAGGGCGAGGCGGAGCTCCTCGACGATGTCGAGACGACTCGTAACGTGATGCGCCTGATCGGCGTGAAGTACTACAACGAGGGGCCGGGCGGCGACGACGCCCGCGCGGGCGCGCAGGCGCGCCCCGACCGCCGCCGGGCCGTGCCCAAGCGCATCGCCGTGCGCATCCGGCCGGGCAAGGTCTCCTCCTGGGACCACACCAAGCTGCTCACGGACTAGACGGACTCTCCGCGCAGGGAAGGAACGGCCGCCATGGCGATGCTGTTCGACCGCGAGGCGACGCTCGATGACGTCCGGGAGGACGCGCGCGAGCTGCTGCAGGGCGCGATCGACGTGCATGTGCACTTCTCGCCAGACCCCTACGCCGAACGGCGGATGTACGCCGACGATCTCGTCGAGCGGGCCGTCGAGGCGCGGATGGGAGGACTCGTGCTCAAGAGCCACGAGTACAACACCCAGCCGCTCGCCTGGCTGCTGGACCGCCAGCACGAGAGCATCCGCGTCTACGGTGGCATCGCGCTCGATCACGGCGTAGGCGGGCTCAACATGGAGGCCGTCAGCGTCGCGATGCTGATCGGCACGACGGTGGTGTGGATGCCCACGTTCGACGCGCAGGCCTGGCGCGACGCCCGCCCCGGCGGCCGCCACAGCCCGGCGCCCGGCATCACCGTCCTCGACGAGATGGGCGACCTCCGCCACGAGGTGATGGCGATCCTCGACCTCATCGGAGAGCACGACGCCGTGCTCGCCACCGGCCACCTCTCCACGCCGGAGGTCGCGGTGCTTGGCCGCGAGGCGCGGCGGCGCGGGATCCGCACCGTGGTGACGCACGGCTCCTTCTACATCACCGTCGAGGTGCAGCAGGAGCTGGCGAGCCTCGGGGCCTACATCGAGCAGGTGGCGACGGCGACGAGCCACGAGGACGGCCAGGAGCAGTTCGAGCTGATCGAGTCGCAGGTCCGCGCCGTCGGCCCGGAGCAGGTCATCCTCTCCACCGACTTCGGCCAGGAGCGGAACCCCGAGCCGCCCGTCGGCTTCGGCCGCTGGATCGAGCACTTCCTCGACGCCGGCTACTCCACCTCGGATGTCTCGCGGATGGTGCGGGAGAACCCGGCGGACCTGATCAGGTAGGGCAGGGCGTCAGCTCGCCGGCTGCCAGTTCAGTGCCCGCTGGAGGTTTGCGAGGTAGCCGGCGAAGGCTCGTCGGCCCTCGGGCGTCGCCTGAACCCATGTGCGCGGACGGGCGTCGACGAACTCCTTGGTCAGGGCCAGGAAGCCGGCCTCCTCGAGCCGCCGCAGGTGCGTCGTGAGGTTGCCGCCGGTGAGGCCGAGCGTCTGCTGGACGAAGCCGTAGGCGAGGCGGTCCGCCTCGGGGACGGAGACCAGCATGGTCATGATCCGCAGCCGCGTCGACTGATGGATCGTCTCGTCGAGGACGATCGCAGTCTCGCCGGGTTCGTCGCTCACAGGACCCCGCTCTTGCGGATCGAGGCGTAGGCCACGGCGACCACGAGCAGCGTGGCCGCGGCCGCGATCGCCAGCGCGGCGTCGCCCGCGAGGTAGCTCGGTACGTAGAACGCTGCGCCAATACCCACGCCGACGGCGGCGATCAGCGGGCGACTCATGATGCCGAAGAGCACGTGCCCGAGCGCCACGATGCCGATCGCGGCGCGCGCGATGTCGACGCCATCGGCGTCTGCGCTCCACAGCCCTGCGGCCGCCGGTATGAGGAAGGCGGCGACCGCCACGGCGAGCCAGAAGAAGAAGACGCGGATGCCGGCGCTGCGCACGGCGTCGCCGGAGGCCTGCCGCTTGCCAGCGCGGCTCCCGATGATGGCGCTGCCCGCCATCCCCGCGATCACGAGGATCGCCCAGAGCGGCGCGCTGACCCAGGGGCTGTCCTCGCGGAGGTCGGACGCCACCGTGTCGAGCGCGAACTCCGCGAGGTATCCCAGCGAGACGATCACGCCCCAGAGCAGCAGGATCGTCGCCGTGCCCGCGACGTACATCGAGCTGCGCGCGTCTTCCATCGTCGCCTGGATCGTGCGCCAGCTTGCCTCGGGTGTGAGCCCCGCCTCGTCGCCCGTCCGTTCCATCGCGTGCCATCCCCCCAGTACCGCAGTAGCGCAAACTAGTTTGCACTACAAAGTATCCTAGCGAACTCGACCGGCGTGCGCAATCCCGGCGGGTCGCGGGTGGGATCGGGAGCGCTGTCCGCTACTCGCAGTAGCCGCCGTCGACGAGCAGCGAGGCCTGGCGCAGGGCGAGGCTGATCAGCTCGTCGACCGGGAGGTTGCTGTCGGCGATCTCCTGCGTCGTCGTCGCCTCGGCGATGATCGCTTCCTGCTCCCGCAGCGCCGCGTCGAGATCGCGGTAGGTCTCGAGCAGCAACCCGTGCAGCTCCGCCGCCCTTAGCGGCGGGTCCATCACCTCGAGGGCTCGCGCCGCCGTGCGCACGGCGTCGTACTGGACCGGGAACATCGCCGCCGCGCGCTCCTTGCGTTCCTCGAACTTGAGCTCCGCCGGGTTGCGATCGTCGCCGCTCGCGAGGAACTCGAGCGTGAACGCGCCCGTGACGGCGCAGACGGTGCGGCTCCAGTCCTCGAACGCGGCTTCGGCCGCCTCCTCGGCGGACGGCGTGGGCGTCGCCGGCGGGGGAGTCGCCGTCGTCAGGCCCGGAGCAGCGCCGGGCGTGGCGGTCGCCGCGGGCTCCTCGCTCGACCCGGTGCAGGCGAGCAGCAGCAGCGCCAGCCCGGCGGCGAGGGCCGGCAGGAGCCGCGGCCGCCCTGCAGGCCGTGCTCCTGCCTCGCTGCCCGGTCTCATCGCCATCGCACCCCTCGATGCTCGCCGCCCGTGGTTGGCTCTCGCCGGGAGCGCGAGCGCCGTGCTTCTGGGATCATTCTATCGAGGCGTGTGCGGCCGTCAGCACCCGGCTGCCAGCGCTTCGAGCGGATCCCGGAGGGAGGCTGCCATGGCGGAGATACAGGTCTATGGGGCGCCGTGGTGCCCGGATTGCCGCCGCTCCAAGAAGTTCCTCGGCGAACACCGCGTCGAGTACGACTGGATCGACATCGACACCGACGCCGACGGCCTGCGCTTCGTCGAGGAGCTGCAGAACGGCGGGCGCACGATCCCGACCATCATCTTCCCCGACGGTAGCCACCTGCTCGAGCCCTCCAACGAGGAGCTCGCGCGCAAGCTCGGACTGAACCTCGAGGCCGAGCGCGCCTTCTACGACCTCGCGATCATCGGGGGCGGGCCGGCCGGCCTCGCCGCGGGCATCTACGCCGCGCGCGAGGGCATCGACGCGATCATCGTCGATGGCGGCTCGCTCGGCGGGCAGGCCGGCGTGACCGAGCGCGTCGACAACTACCCGGGCTTCCCCGACGGCATCGAGGGCGGCGAGCTGGCGGATAGGTTCGTGCGGCAAGCGCGCCGCTACGGCGTCGAGATGCTGGAGGCCGTCTCCGTGACCTCGGTGGTGGCCGGCGAGCACGAGGGCGACGTCGTGCTGGCGCTGGGCACGGGGCAGCAGATCAGCGCGCACGCCGCGCTGGTCGCCACCGGCTCCTCCTACCGCCGCCTCGAGGTGCCCGGCGAGGACGGGCTGATCGGCGCGGGCGTGCACTTCTGCGCCACCTGCGATGGACCGTTCTACCGCGGCTCGGAGGAACTGCTGGTCATCGGCGGCGGCAACTCCGGCCTCGAGGAGGGGCTGTTCCTCACGAACTTCGCCGAGCGCGTGCGCATCCTGGAGCGCAACCCGGAACTGAAGGGCTCGCAGCTGCTGCAGGACAAGGTGCGCAGCCACCCCGCGATCGAGGTCCACACCAGCACCGAGGTCGTCGAGCTGCGCGGCCGGGGCGGCCGCCTGCAGGAGGTCCGCGTGCGCGATCGCGAGAGCGGCGAGGAGGCGTCGTGGACCCCGGCCGGCGTCTTCGTCTTCATCGGGCTGACGCCGAACACGGAGTTCCTGCGCGGGGCCGTGCAGCTGGACGAGTGGGGCTTCGTCGCCACGGAGGGTTTCGCGACCTCGTTGCCCGGCGTCTACGCCGCAGGCGACGTGCGCGCCGGGTCGACGAAACAGCTCGGATCGGCGACGGGCGATGGCATCGCCGCGCTGCTCGCGGTGCGCGAGTACCTCGGAGCGCACGGCCACATGATCGAGTCGGCGCATCCGGCCTAGCGAGGCGAGACGCGTAACGGCGCTGAAACGCGCGAGCAACCTTCCCGTCACCTGCACGTAACGGCGGCGACACTGCGACGAAATGGCGCGCGCCTACGCTGGACGCGATCGTCGAGCGCATCGCGGACGCTGTCCGCTCTGGCAGATCGGGGACGGCAAGACCTTCGTCGGCCCCGTCGGCCGGGCGGTCGCAACCGCAGCGGTAAGGCGGACAAGCCTGCGCTCCGGGAACCTCGTTCCTGGCGTGGAGCGCAGCAGTCTGACGCCGGCCCCGGGAGCGCCGTGCCCACCTCGCAATGGCGCTTCCGGGGCCCGGCGGCAACGGCCCGGGCGAAGCGATGGCCAAGAACGCTGCAGACAGTCCCCAGCCAGGCGGCCCTCCCGAGGCGCGCATCGCGGTCGGTGACCTCGTCGTGGACCGGGACCGCTTCCGGGTCACCGTGGCGCACGACCCCGCCCCCCTCACCTACATGGAGTTCGAGGCGCTTTACGTCATCGCCGAGGCCCGCGGACGCGTCGTCGCCTACGATCGGATCGCCGAGGCGCTCTGGGGTGGAGCCGACGATGACTACCGGGCGCGTCTCGCGGTGCTCGTCTCGCGCATTCGCTCCAAGCTCGGCCCCGCCGCGCAGCACGTGCAAAACGTGCGCCAGGTCGGCTATCGGCTCGCCTTCGTACCGGCCTGACTCGCGGCGTGCAGCTCCCTACGGAGACCGTTGCGTAACCCTCTTCTCTGTCCCCTCTCCCCGAGGGAGAGGGTTAGGGTGAGGGAGGGCCCGCCTCCGAATTCCGCCGCGCCTTCGGGGCTTTCGAAGGTGCGCGGGAGTCCTCCCCCTCACCCCCGCCCACACCCCCGGGGGGGGGGGGGATTAAAAAAAGGAACTGCCGCCGCTCTTAAGCGGGGACGGATCAGGGGGGGCC
>VXMT01000177.1:691-6555 GCA_009840965.1 Chloroflexota bacterium | reverse complement strand
CGCCATCAATCCCAGCTCGCAGCCCTTGACGAAGAAGATAGGGACACCCCCCCGTGCAAGGCGAGTAGACTGCCCCGCGGGGGCGCCGTGGCCGTACCGAAGTACCAGGAGCTGATGCTGCCGATCCTCCGCCTGCTTGAGGATGGCCGTGATTGGCGGACCTCAGAGTTGCGTGCTGCTCTCTCGGAGGAGTTCGGTCTCTCACAAGATGACCTTCGTGAGCGGATCCCTTCGGGCACCTCTACGCGCTTTGCAAAGAACGTCGACTGGTCGAGGCACTATCTGAAGCGTGCGGGTGTCTTGGAGGCGCCAGGTCGCGCGATTGCAAGAATCACGGCGCGAGGCCGGGAATTGCTGAGCGAGGAACATGAGAAAGTAGACGTTCCGCTCCTGCAGCGATATTCGGAGTTTACGGACTTCCGTTCCCGCGAGCGTTCAGCAGAGGCTACACAGACCAGCGAGGAGGAGTCAGCGGACGAACCGCCGGCACTCGACGACCTGAATCCTGAGGATGCTGTTCGGGAGCACTATCGCCGCCATCGCGACAGAGTCACTGACGAATTGCTTGAGCGGGTCTTAGAGGAGTCGTCTGACTTCTTCGAAGTCTTGGTCGTCCGCCTCATGGAGAAGCTCGGCTACGCTGGCGAAGATGGGCAGGTTATCCACTTAGGCAGGGTCGGCGACGGTGGGGTGGATGGTCTGATCTCTCCGGATCGACTGGGACTCGAGAGCGTGTACCTACAAGCGAAGCGATGGGACTCAACACCGGTCGGGCGGCCCGCCGTCCAAGCGTTCTCTGGCAGCTTGGACATGTATCGTGCAACGAAGGGCGTGTTCATTACGACATCGTCGTTCACCAAGGGTGCTCGGGAGTACGCCGAGACAATCCAAAAGACCATCATCCTGATAGATGGCGGGAGGCTCGTAGACCTCATGTACGAGGTCGATCTCGGTGTCACCACGCAAGACACCATCGAGTTGAAGCAGCTCGACTCGGACTTCTTCAACGAAGACTAGAACTCAAGCCAAGACGCCGACCCGTCTTGGCTCGCGCGGGCTACTCCAGGCCCCGCGCCGCGAGGAGGGCGCAGAGGTCGGCGAGGCGGCATGAGTAGCCGTACTCGTTGTCGTACCAGGCCATCGTCTTCGCCATCCGCCCACCGTCCACGACCATCGTCGCCGGCAGGTCGAAGATCGAGGATCCGGGGTGGCTCTTGAAGTCGGTCGAGACCAGCTCCTGCCGCTCGGCGTAGAGGATGCCCTTCATCGGACCGTCCGCCGCCGCCTCGAAGGCGGCGTTGATCTCCTCAGCCGAGGCCGACTTCGCGAGGTCCGTCGCGAGGTCCACCACGGAGACCGTCGGCGTCGGCACGCGGTAGGCGATGCCGGTCAGCTTGCCCTTCAACTCGGGCACGATCTGCGCGACCGCTCCCGCCGCGCCCGTCGAGGTCGGGACGATGTTGAGGCCGGCCGCCCGCGCGCGCCGCAGGTCGCTGTGCTTCGAGTCGACGAGGTTCTGGTCGCGCGTGTAGGCGTGGATCGTCGTCATCATCCCGCGCTCGATGCCGAACGCGTCGTGCAGCACCTTGACTACCGGCACGACGCAGTTGGTGGTGCAGGAGCCGGCGCTGATCACGTGGTGCCGCGCCGGGTCGTACTCGTCCTGGTTGACGCCGAGGATGACCATCCAGTCCTCGTCCTTGCCCGGCGCCGAGATGATCACCTTGCGCACCGAGTCGCGCAGGTGCTGGCCCGCCGTCTCGCGGCTGCGAAACGCGCCGGTCGATTCGACGACGACGTCGACGCCGACGGCGCCCCAGCTGATCCGCGCGGGGTCGTCCTCCTCGAAGACGTGCACGTCGTGGCCCTCGATGCTGAAGCAGGCCTCGCCGTCGCTGACCTCGGCCGGGAAGCGGCCGTAGTCCGAGTCGTAGCGCAGCAGGTGCGTGTGCATCTCGACGGGGGTGCGGCCGTTGATCGCGACGACGTCGAAGGTGTCGCGGTGGCGCTCCCACCAGGCGCGCATGAACTGGCGCCCGGTCCGTCCGAAGCCGTTAATGCCGACTCGGAGCTTCGAGGTGGTCATGCGGTCATCCTCTCGCGGTGCGGGGAGAGGGGAGCGACGGCCTCGCCTCGATTCTACCGCCTCCGCCCGTTGCCGCGAGGGCGCGGGCGCTGGAGATCGGCCGCATCAGAGCAGGATCCGCTTCGGCGCGTCGCCCGGACGGCGGCGGAAGTTGTCGATCAGGTGGCGTCGCCGCCCCTCGGCGTCCGTGTGCTCCTCGAGGCGGCAACGGTCGTCGGCGGCGAGCAGGGCCTCGCAGGCGCGGACGTGGGCGACGGCCTCGTCGCGCAGCTCCTGCGCGGCGGGGAAGTGACCGGGGGCGTGCAGCGCGAGGTGCAGCTGGCTGGCGTCGATCCGCACCAGCCAGCCGAGCAGGAGCTGCGCCCAGCCGAGGTGGAACGCCTCGTCGGCGAAGACGAGCGGGTAGCGCTGCCGCCCCGCGTCCGCCGCGCTGAACAGCGCCGTCGGCCCGAAGTTGGGCCTCCCGAGGTCGCCCGCGGCGCGGTAGATCGGGCGCAGCGCCTCGTCGCGGGCGATCGCCTCGCCGCCGAAGAAGTGGCCGAGGCCGACCTCCTCGGCGCGCGCCTCCTCGTTACGCTCGTAGGCCTCGATCGCCCAGTGCGTGAAGGCGTCCGGCTCCTCGTGCAACGCGGCCTGCGCGGCGACGTGCTCGATCGCCTGCCGGATCAGCGGGGCCGCGCTCTGGTAGGCGCCGCGCCGGACAAGCGCGACGGCGTCCGAGGCGCTCAGCAGCGCGCGACTCCAGAGGCTCGCCAGCGCCGCCATGCCCATCGTGCGCGCCCGCGGCGTGTAGCCGCTCGCCGCGATCCGTACTTCGAGGTCGAATCCGGCCTCGAGGCGTCGCAGCTCCTCGCCGAGCAGGAAGCCGCTCTGCCGCCAGGCGTCGGCGGCGGCCGCGGAGAGGCCCTCGGGTTTGCCGGACAGCGTCCAGCCCTCGGGCACGCGCATCCCGGACACCCGCTGCGGCGGCTCAAGGGCGTGCATGTCGCCGTTGGTGGTCATCGCGAGGACTGGCTGCGCGGGAAGGCGGCGCGGCCGGCGTAGCGGGCGTCGGCGCCGAGGGCGTCCTCGATGCGCAGCAGCTCGTTGTACTTCGCCGTGCGGTCGGAGCGGGCGGGCGCGCCGGTCTTGATCTGGCCCGCGCCCGTGGCGACGGCGAGGTGGGCGATCGTCGTGTCCTCGGTCTCGCCGGAGCGGTGCGAGATGACGGCGGCGAAGCCGGCCTCGTGCGCGAGCCGGATCGCATCGAGCGTCTCGCTGAGCGTGCCGATCTGGTTGAGCTTGACGAGGATCGCGTTCGCCGCGCGCTCGTCGATGCCGCGCTGCAGGCGCTCGATGTTGGTGACGAAGAGGTCGTCGCCCACGAGCTGGACGCGATCGCCCGTGCGCTCGTTGAGCGCCGCCCAGCCGGCCCAGTCGTCCTCGGCCATGCCGTCCTCGATCGAGACGATCGGGTAGTCGCCGATCCACTCGGTCCAGAGCGCGGCGAGCCCGTCGCTGTCGAGCGTGCGGCCCTCCTGCGCGAGGACGTAGCTGCCGCCCTCGCCCTCGCCCTCGCCCTCGTAGAGCTCGGTGACGGCGGGATCGAGGGCGATCGCGATCTCCTCGCCGGGGACGCGGCCGGCGGCGGCGATGGCGTCCATCAGCAGGTCCAGCGCGTCGCGGTTCCGGCCGAGCTCGGGCGCGAAGCCGCCCTCGTCGCCGACGGTCGTGCCGAAGCCGTGGACCGCCAGCAGGTCGCGCAACGCGTGGTAGACCTCGGCGGTCCAGCGCAGGCCCTCGCGGAAGCTCCCCGCCCCGAGCGGGACGACCATGAACTCCTGGAAGTCGGTGGAGCCCGCCGCGTGCGCGCCGCCGTTGAGCAGGTTCGCCAGCGGCACCGGCAGCGTGCTCGCCTCGGCGTTGCCGTAAAGCCCGCCGAGGTGGCGGAAGAGCGGCAGCCCTCCCGCCGCGGCGGCGGCGTGCGCTGCGGCGAGCGAGACGCCGAGGATCGCGTTCGCGCCGAGCGCGCCCTTGTTGGCGCTGCCGTCCGCTGCGATCAGCGCCTCGTCGACCGCCCACTGGTCCCCGGCGTCGAGGCCGCGCACCGCCTCGGCGAGCGGCCCGTCGACGTTGGCGACGGCCTGCGCGACGCCGCGCCCGCGATAGCGATCGGGGTCGCCGTCGCGCAGCTCGACGGCCTCGTGCGCGCCGGTGCTGGCGCCGCTGGGCACGATGGCGCGCCCGCGCGCCCCGCCGGCGAGGGTGACCTCGGCCTCGACCGTGGGGTTGCCGCGCGAGTCGAGCAGCTCACGCGCGGCGACCTGCCGGATGGTTCGCGCCGCCGGGTTGGCAGGTTCGCTGGCGCTCACGCTGTGGCCCTCGGGGGTCGCTCAGCGGGCGCGGGGGTGGACCTGCTCGTAGACCTCGCGCAGGTGGCCGTCGGCGAGCTGGGTGTAGATCTGCGTCGTCGAGACGTTGGCGTGACCGAGCAGCTCCTGCACGTCGCGGACGGAGGCGCCGCCGCGCAGCATGTGCGTGGCGAAGGAGTGGCGCAGGGTGTGCGGCGTGACGTGCGTCTTGATGCCGGCCTTGCCCGCGTAGCCCTTGAGGATCAGCCAGAAGCCCTGGCGGGTCAGGCGGTCGCCGCGGCGGTTCACGAACAGCGCCAGCTGCGGGCGGTTCTTGAGCAGCTTCGGCCGGCCCTCGTCGAGGTAGCGCTCGACAGCCTCGATGGCGCGCTCGTAGACGGGGATGGTGCGCTCCTTCTCGCCCTTGCCGATGCAGCGCACGTAGCCGGGGCGCGGATCGAGGTGCACGCTCTCCACGTTGATCGAGACGAGCTCGGTCACCCGCATGCCGGTGGCGTACATCAGCTCCAGCATCGCGGCGTCGCGGATCGCCTCGGGCGTGTCGGTCATCGAGGGCTGGCGCAGCAGCGCGTCGACCTCCTGGGTGCTCATCGGCTTCGGTACGGGCTTGGGCGCGCGCGGGGAGTCGATCGCGGCGGTGGGGTTGGCGGAGAGGTCGCCGTGGTCCAGCAGGAAGCCGCAGAACGACTTCAGCGCGGCGACCTTGCGGGCGATGGTCGAGGGCGCATACGAGCGCTCGCCGAGCCAGCCGATGTATGCGGTGACCAGCTCGCGGTCGATGCAGGCCGCCGTGAGCTCCGTGCCGCTGCCGTCCTGCTCGGCGGCGAAGCCAACGAAGCCGCTGAGGTCATTGCGGTACGCGTCGATGGTGTTTCGGGACGATCCGCGCTCGGCGGACATGTAGTGCAGGAACGACTGGACTCGGTCTTGCACAGGTGTCCTCGCGTCCGTTCGCGCCTCGCTCGCGGGCTCGTGAGGGAGCCGGGGGCGGGCGGCGGCAGGGCTGCGCCAGTATAGGGGATGGAGATCGGCGTGCGCGCGCGGGCCGGCAGAAGATGCGCCGTATCTCTCAACAAGACCCCTACGCGGAGAATGCCTCGTCGCCGATCAGCGGCACGAAACGGCACCCGCCGAGCGAGCGCTGCCGCGTCCCCCTACCTCGGCTTGTCACGACCAGCAGCTCCTGCCCCACGCGATCGCCGACCGGGATCACGAGCCGCCCGCCCTCGGCGAGCTGTGTGACGAGCCCCGGGGGCACCTCGGGCGCGGCGGCGGTCACGAGGATCGCGTCGAACGGCCCATCGTCGGGCGCGCCGAGCCGCTCGCCTGCGGCCAGGCAGCGGACATTGTCGAGCCCCAGGTGAGCGAGCCGGCGCGCTGCGGCGAGCCTCAGTTCCTCGATGCGCTCGACCGCGACGACCTCGCTC
>VXMT01000177.1:0-681 GCA_009840965.1 Chloroflexota bacterium | reverse complement strand
GAGCGGGGCGAGCACGGCTGCCTGGTAGCCGGAGCCCGCGCCGCCCTCGAGCACGCGCTCGCCCCGCTCCCGCCCGCCGAGGGCGGCCGCCTGCGTCATCAGGCCGACGATCAGCGGCTGCGAGATCGTCTGCTCGTGGCCGATCGGCAGCGCGCTGTCCTCGTAGGCGTACCGGCACAGCCGGGTGGGGACGAACTCGTGGCGCGGCACCGCGCGCATCGCGTCCAGCACGCGCCCGTCGCTCACCTCGCGGGCGACGAAGTCGACCATCTCCTCGCGCGCCTCGGCGAGGGAGCGCGCGCCCTCGCTGGCCGCGCCGTTGCGCCGTTCGGAGCGCTTGCGCTTGCGGCGGCGGCGAAACACGGGGCGATCCTGCGGCGCGCTAGAGGGAGCGCTTGACCGTCTCGGCGAGGCGCCGGCTCACGCCCTTCGTCGAGGCGATCTCCTCAACCGAGGCGGCGCGCAGCCCCTTCACCGAGCCGAACTTGCGCAGCAGGGCGCGCTTGCGCTTCGGCCCCACGCCCGGCACGGCGTCGAGGGCGGACTGGCGCACGCGCTTGCCGCGGACGGTGCGGTGGTAGGTGACGGCGAAGCGGTGCGCCTCGTCGCGCACGCGCTGCAGCAGGTAGAGCGCCTGCGAGGTGCGCGGTAGGCGCACCGGCTCTGCGAGGTCGGCGACGT
>VXMT01000024.1 GCA_009840965.1 Chloroflexota bacterium | reverse complement strand
CAATGCCGGAGGGCGGACCCCTCCCTCACCCGCGGGGGGTGTGGGGGGAATCCCCCCACAACGCACAGGCGCTCCCTCGGGGAGAGGGGACCGGAAGGGAGGGATTCGCAAAAGGTCTCGTCGCGAGGAGGCTAGGCGAGCGCGAGGATCCTCGCCGGGTTGTTGACGGTGATGGCGCGAATCACGTCCTCCGGGAAGCCCTTGCGGCGCATCGTGGGCACGATGTTCTCGAAGACGTGGCCGTAGCCGTGCCCGCCGTAACGGATCAGCCGGTGCTTCGTGAAGATGTCCTGGGCGATCACGATCCGCTCGGCGTATCCGGCGTCCGCAATGCGCCTGATGAGGTCGAGCCTCTGCGCGTCGCTGGGCATGTCGACGTCGGCCCGCGGGTAGTACGACCCCTCGTTGCCGAAAAGGTCCCACTCGAGGTAGCAGCCTGACTCGGCGATCCGCCGAAGCGCCTCGAACTCGAACACGGTTCGGTCGAGGTGCCCCATGATCACGCGCTCTACGTCCGCGCCTCCGCTCTCGAGCACCTCGAGGATCTCCAGCGGCGCGTCCTCGTCCCGCCCGGGATGGATCAGTATCGCCGCGCCCGTCTCCTGCTGCGCGATCGCGGCCGCCAGCAGCGACTTGCGCTCGTTCGGGTCGAGCGGCCAGGTGCAGCCGACCTCCCCGATGATGCCCGCCCGGACGCCGCTGTCGCCAACGCCTTCGACGATGTCGCCGACGATCTCCTGCGCGAGATCCTCGACGCCGCGCTCGTCCATGTCTTCGGGGTGGGCCGCCGCCACATAGAAGCCGGAGCCCATCACGACGTGGACGCCCGTCTCGCGGGAGATGCGGACCAGCGCCTCGGGGTTGCGGCTGATGCCCGTGCTGGTCGCGTCCACGATCGCGCCTCCGCCGACCTCGCGGAACGTCCGGACCTCCTCGATGGCCGTGTCGAGGTCCGTCAGCTGGAGGTTGGAGCGGTTGCTGTAGTAGTGACGCCGGATCCAGCCGAGGTTCTTGAGGGTGATCGGCGCGTCCGCCAGCTCCTCGGACGGCGAGTCCTGGGCCGGGCGGTACATGCGCGAGAAGTCGATGTGGAGGTGCTCGTGGGTGGTGGTGGCGCCCAGCTCCGATGGGGAGACGGGGCCGAGCACGGTCTGGACCAGGCCCCGGTTCCGGCCTGACGTCATGGCGCCACTCCTCGGAGTATCGTGGGCGGCCAGCCTAGCACGACCGATCCGCAGGGCTGCGGAGCCGGGCAGGTGAGAGGTTCCAGGCATGAGATTCGCGGCGTTCACGACCGTGGCGGGTTCCGCCGGCGAGGCCACGAGCGCCGAGCAGCACATCGACAACCTCCGGCAGCAGACGATCCTGGCCGAGGAACTCGGCTACGAGGCGATGTGGCTCGGGGAACACCACTTCGGGCCGTACGCAGCGGGCGACCTGCCGAACCCGATCCTGCTCGGCGCGGACCTCGCGGCGCGGACCTCCACGATTCGCATCGGCCAGATGGCGAACATCGCCCCCTGGTGGCACCCGATCCGGCTCGCCGAGGACGTCGCGATCCTCGACAACCTGACCGGCGGACGCGTCGAGGTTGGCTTCGGCCGGGGCATCTGGCCGTACGAGGGTCCGCAGTTCCATCCCAACGCGGATCCCCGCAAGGACGAGGAGAACCGGGAGCTGTTCCGGGAGACCGTGGAGATCGCACGGGAGATCTGGACCAACGAGTTCTTCTCGTACCGCGGGACGAACTACAGCTTCCCTGCCGACGACACGGTCTTCTCCCACCCGCTCTATCCGCCGGATCCCGCATGGCAGGACGGGGAACGGGTGACGAGGCTACGCGTCACGCCGAGGCCCCACCAGACGCCGCACCCGCCGCTGTGGATGACCGTCTCCACCGACAGGTCCGTGACGACCGCGGCCGAGCTCGGGCTGAAGGCCTGCTACTGGCAGCCTCCCGCGCTAAGGATCAGGCAGCGCATGGAGCTCTACGCGCGGGTCAGGACGGAACGGGAGGGGCGGCCCTTCGCCGTCGGCGAGGACCAGGCGGTCATGCGCTCCATGTATGTCGCCCCCTCGATGGAGGAGGCGCGCCGCGATGCCGAAGAGGGCATCATGTCCGCCTTCATCTTCAACGATCCCTTCCGCGGCAGGCAGGTCTTCACCAACCCCGGCGAAATCCTCGACGACGACGTGAAGCTGGACTGGGACTTCCTGGAGCCGCGCAGCCTGCTCGTCGGTTCCCCCGACGACGTGGCGGCGAAGATCGAGGAGCTGCGCGAGACCTGTCACCTCGACTACCTGCTCGTCGAGTTCTCGCACATGGGCATGCCGCTGGAGAGGACGCTGAGGAACCTCGAGACCTTCGCCACGGAGGTGATGCCGCGCTTCGCCGGCGACAGCTAGACGCATCGAGGAAGCGGACCGGCGACGCGCCTTGCCCGCCGGGTCGGCGCGATCGCGGGTAGTATGTGAGCCTCGTCGACCGCTTCGGGACCGGCGCAGGCAGCAAGCATGCCGGGGGGTTCGATGCGCGCACTCGTGATCGGCGGCACGGCGGCCACCGGCCCTCCCGTCGTGCGACGCCTGCTGGAGCGCGGCTACGACGTAGCGCTCTACCACCGCGGGCTGCACGAGGCCGAATCGCTGCCTGACGACCTCGAGCACATCCACGGCGAGCCGCACTTCGAGGAGACGATCGCGCGCGATCTCGCCGGCCGCAGCTTCGACCTGGTCGTGGCGACGTACGGCCGCATCCGCTACCTCGCGCAGGCTCTCGAGGGCAAGACGCCGCGCCTGATCACGATCGGCGGGTTCCCCGTCATGAAGGGCTGGCTGCACGTCCGCGATCCCCACAACGCCGAGCACGACGGGCCGGTGCTGATTCCGGGCTACGAGGACAACGAGCTCGAAGAGGACGGCGTCGACGCCTTCGTCGATCGCATGATCGAGACCGAGCGCGCCGTCATGGATCGCCACGCGGCGGGGCACTACGAGGCGACGCACTTCCGCTATCCGTACGTCTACGGCCCGCACAGCATCGTCGCGAGCGAGTGGAAGGTCATCAAGCGCGCGCTCGACGACCGGAGGCGCTTCATCATCCAGGGCGGCGGGCTGACGCTGAGCACGCGCTGCGCCTCGGAGAACGTCGGCCACGCCATCGCCCTGGCGATCGATCAGCCCGAGCGATCGGCGGGGCAGATCTACCACCTCGCCGACGACGTGCAGTTCACGGCGCAGCAGTGGGTCGAGTTGATCGCCGGGATCGTCGGCTACGAGTTCGAGTTCGTCGAGATCCCGTGGAGCATCGCGCCGCCGGGGCGGACGTTCGTGCCGCTCTCGGGGCAGCCGTTCCACCGGCTGATGAGCAACGCCAAGCTGCGCGGCGACCTCGGCTACCGCGACGCCGTGCGGCCGCAGGACTGGCTGCGCAAGACGGTCGAGTGGTGGCTCGAGCATCCGCCGACGGTCGATGGCCGGGGCAACAACATGAAGGCGAGCGAGTTCGACTACGAGGGCGAGGACCGGCTGCTCGCCGCCTGGGACGAGCTGCTCGCGAGCGCGCCCGAGGTCTTCTCCGAGCGCGTCTACTTCCGCCACCCCTACCCGCACCCGAAACAGCTCGGCGACCTGCTCTGATGCGGCCGCGCAGCCGCACGCCGGAGCCGGGAGGGTAGGCGCAACGTGGCCGAGCCGAGCGAGCGCGTCCGGATCGAGGAGGGCGTCGTTTTCGCCTCCGCGGGCGGACGGGAGCTGCGCTGCGACGTCTTTCGTCCGGCGGGCGAGACCGGGCCGCAGCCGGGAATCCTGCTCGTCCACGGCGGGAGCTGGCACGGCGGCGAGCCGGCGATGATGCGCGGCTACGGGATCCTGATGGCGCGGCATGGCTACCCCTGCGTCGTCGGCGAGTACCGCCTCACCGGCGAGGCGAAGTGGCCCGCTCAGCTCGACGATGTCCTCGCGGCAGTCGCCTGGATGCGGGATGAGGCGGGGGAACTCGGCATCGATCCGGATCGCCTCGTGCTGTGGGGACAGTCGGCGGGCTCGCACATGTCGCTGCTCGCCGCCGCCCGCCCCGTCGGTGAGGCGAACCCGATCGCGGCGAGCGTCAACTACTACCCGATCACCAGCCTCGAGCCCGCACTCGGCACGGCCTGGGAGCACGCCCAGCAGTTGCCGGAGGACCCCGCGACGGCGGACTGGGCCGCGATGAGCCCGTTGACGCATGTGGGGGCGGGGTTCCCGCCCACCCTGCTGCTGCACGGCTCCGCCGACGCGATGGTCGCTCTTGGCCAGAGCCAGCGCCTCTACGAGGAGCTGACCGCGTCCGGCGTCCCCGTGGACCTCACGGTCTTTGCAGACGAGCCGCACGGGTTTGACCTCAAGCGCGCCTTCGCGCTCCACTCGGTCGAGGTGATCCGCTTCTTCCTCTCGCGCTACGCGCCGCTGAACGGAGACGCTGCGTGAAGCTGGGACTGCACCTCGCGAACTTCACGTACGGGGTCGAGACGCCGGACTTCGCGGCGAAGCTGGACGAGATCGTGAGCGGCGCAGACGCGGTCGGCTTCGACCGCATCTCGGTGATGGACCACTACTTCCAGATTCCCGGCGTGGGCCCGCCCGAGCACGAGATGTTCGAGGCGTACGGCATCCTCGGCTACATCGCGGCGCGCACCTCCCGCGTGAAGCTCGGCGTGCTCGCGACCGGGGTGACCTACCGCAACCCCGGCTTCCTCGTGAAGCAGGTCACCGGCCTCGACGTGTTGTCGCGGGGTCGCGCCTGGCTGGGGATCGGCGCGGCCTGGTACGAGCGCGAGCACCTCGGCCTCGGGTGGGCGTTCCCGCCGTTGCGGGAGCGCTACGAGCGCCTCGAGGAGGCGATCCGGATCTGCCTGCAGATGTGGAGCGACGACGACGGGCCATTCGACGGCAGGCACTACCAGCTCGCCGAGACGCTGTGCTCGCCTCGGCCCGTCCAGCGGCCGCGGCCGCCGCTCATGGTCGCCGGCAGCGGCGAGCGGAAGACGCTGCGCCTCGTCGCGCGCTACGCGGACCAGTGCAACGTGATCGGCAACAGCCCCGAGGGCGCGAAGCGCCTCTTCTCGATCCTCGAGCAGCACTGCGAGGCGGAGGGCACGGACTACGAGGCGATCGAGCGGACCGTCACGATGCGCTTCGATCCGGGCCCCGGGGGCGAGCACGCCAGCGAGGTCGTTGATCGGATCGGGCAGCTCGCGGATGCGGGAGCGCAAGCCGTCCTCGGCTCCCTGCAGGGCGCCGAGGATCCGCGGGTGATGGAGGCGATGGGCCGCCTCGTGATCCCGCAGGTCGCCGGGATGTGATGCCGGATGATTGACCTGCGATCGGACACCGTCACGCGTCCGGGCGAGGAGATGCGCCGGGCGATGGCGCACGCCGAGGTCGGGGACGACGGCCGCGGTGACGACCCCACGGTGCAGCGCCTCGAGGAGGCCTCGGCCGAGCGCGTCGGCAAGGAGGCCGCGCTCTACGTTCCGAGCGGGACGATGGCCAACCTGCTCGCGTTGCTCGTGTACTGCGGCCGCGGCGACGAGGCCGTCGTCGGCTCCGAGTCGCACATCCTCCACCACGAGGCGGTTGGCGCCTCGGCGCTGGGCGGCATCAGCCTGCGCAGCGTCGCCAACGACGAGCGCGGCCGCATCGACCCTGCGGGGCTGCGCGACGTGATCCGCGACCCCGCCACGCCGCCGCGGACGGCGCTCGTCTGCCTCGAGAACACGCACAACCGCTGCAACGGCGCGGCGATACCCCTCGAGAGCATGCGCGGCGCGGTCGAGGTCGCGCGCGCCGCCGGGGCTGCGGTGCACCTCGACGGGGCGCGCATCTTCAACGCCGCGCGGGCGCTGGAGACGGACGCCGCCACGATCGCCGCGCTCGCCGACAGCGTCGCGTTCTGCTTCTCCAAGGGTCTCGGCGCGCCGGTCGGATCCGTGCTGACGGGGCCGCGCGAGGTGATCGACCACGCGCGACCGCTGCGCCGCCAGCTCGGCGGCGCGATGAGGCAGGCCGGCCTGATCGCAGCGGCCGCGCTGTACGCCCTCGAACACCACGTCGAGCGGCTGGGCGAGGACCACGAGCGCGCGGCCCGCCTCGCCGGCGGGCTCGCAGCGCTGCCGGGCGGCGTGCTGGCGGTCGCCAGCGCCGAGACCAACATCGTCTTCTTCGAGATCGACGGCGCCCTCGACGGGGTCGAGTTCCGCGAGCGCCTCGCCACCGAGGGCGTGCTCTGCAGCGGGACCGGCCCGCAGCGCGTGCGCATGGTCACGCACCTCGACATCGACGACGCCGCCATCGACGCGGCCGTCTCGGCCACTGGCCGCGTCATCGAGGCGATGCGCGCCGCCTGAGTGCGGTCCCCCTCCCCTCCGGTCCCCTCTCCCCGAGGGAGAGGGTTAGGGTGAGGGAGGGTCTGCCCTCCGGGATTGCGTTGCGCCATCGGGGCTTTCGGGGTGCGCGGTAGTCCTGCCCCGCACCCCCCCCCCCCCCCCCCGCGGGGGGGGGGGGGGGGGGGGGGGGGGGGGGGGGGGGGGGGGGGG
>VXMT01000202.1 GCA_009840965.1 Chloroflexota bacterium | reverse complement strand
CTGGCGCACGCGGATGAAGGCGCGCGCGGCGGGCGTCTGCCACCAGGCCATGAAGGCGAGCAGCAGCGGGATCACCGACAGCGCCACCACGGCGAGTAACGGGTCCAGCCAGAACAGGAAGCCGACGATCAGCGCCAGCCCCACCGCGTCTGCGAGGATGTTCAGGAAGCCCGTGGTGATCAGCTCCTGCAGCGTCACCACGTCCGAGGTCACGCGCGACATGATGCGTCCGACTTCCTCGCGGTCGTAGAAGCTGAGCGAGAGCCGGTTGAGGTGGGCGAACATGTTGCTGCGCAGGTCGCGCAGGATGCGGTGGCCGACGTAGCCCGTCATCAGCCGCTGCACCGCGGCGGAGACGAACGAGACGGCGGCGAGCGCGACGAGCAGCAGCCCGAACTCGACGATCTCATCGTCCACCTGCGCGACGACGGCCGGGTCGTTCGAGCGGAGCTTGTCGACGATCGACTCGGTCGCGGCGGCCATCACGTAGGGCTGCGCGTAGGAGGCGATCGCGAAGACGGCCATTGCGATGACCGCGATCAGAGCTTGCAGCTTGTAGGGGCCGAGCATCGGCACGATGCGCCGCACCAGGATGGGGTCGTAGACGCGGCCGAGCTCCTCGTAGTCCCACCCGTCGACGGGGCGACCCTGCCGGATGCCGCGCATGTCGCCGCTCCAGCCGCCTGCCTGGCCGCCACCCCAGTACGCCATTAGCCGCCGCCTCCCGCCGCCCGGGCGTGCTCAGAGGCCTCTTCGCTCGCGAACAGCGGAGGCGAGGAGGCGCGTGCCTCCTCCTGGTCGCGCAGCTCGAGGTCGTAGATCTGGCGGTAGAAGCCGTCGCGCTCGAGCAGTTCGTCGTGGCGGCCGCGCTCGACGACCACGCCGTCGTCGAGGACCAGGATCTGGTCCGCTTCCTTCACGGTGCGCAGGCGCTGCGCGATCACGAAGGTGGTGCGGTTCTCCATCAGCGCCTGCAGCGCCTCGTGGATCTCGTACTCGGTGCGCATGTCCACCGAGGCCGTCGAGTCGTCGAGGATCAGCACGCGCGGGTCGCGCAGTAGCGTGCGCGCGATCGAGATGCGCTGGCGCTGACCGCCGGAAAGCGTGACGCCGCGCTCGCCGACCCAGGTGTCGTAGCCCTCGGGCATCTCCTCGATGAACTCGTGGATGCGCGCGGCCTTCGCGGCCTCGATCACCTGCTCGTCGGTGGCGTCGAGCTGGCCGTAGCGGATGTTGTCGCGGATGGTGCCGACGAAGAGGAAGAGATCCTGCTGGACGATCCCGATCGCGTCGCGCAGCGACTCCAGGGTCACGTCGCGCACGTCCTGGTCGTCGATGGTGATCCGGCCCTCGCTCACGTCGTAGAAGCGCGGCAGCAGGTTAACGACGGTGGACTTGCCGGAGCCGGTGCGCCCGAGCAGGGCGATCGTCTCGCCCGGCGTGGCCGTAATGTCGATGTCGCGCAGCACGGGCGAAGCGGCGTCGTACTGGAAGGTGACGCCCTCGAAGCGCACGTCCCCGCGTTCGACCTGGATGGGGACGGCGCCGGGGTTCTCCTGGACGGGGGACTCGGCATCGAGGATCTCGAAGATGCGGCTGCCCGTGGAGTGGGCGCGCGCGAACATCATGATGATCCAGCCGATCGAGCGGACCGGCACCTGCAGCAAGGTCAGCCACAGCAGGAACGAGGCGAGCTGGCCGGTGTTCATGTTCCCCGCCTGCACCTCGGTCACGCCCAGCCAGAACACGACGGCCAGCGAGAGCAGCCAGAGCGACTGCAGGAATGGCTCGTTGAAGGCCTGGAACTTGCTGGTCGAGTAGGAGTGCGTGAACAGCTCGTCGACCTTGGCGTCGAACTTCTGTTGCTCGTGCTCGGTGCGCGAGAAGGCCTTGACCACGCGCTGGCCGGTGAGGTTCTCCTGCAGGACGTTGGCCATCTGGCCCTGCAAGTCCTGCACATAGAGCCAGATCGGCCGCAGCTTGGCGGAGGTCCAGGTGCCCTGGATGGCGATGATCGGCGTGAAGACCAGCGCAGCGAGGCCGACCTTGGCGTTGGTCGTGATCATCAGCGCGTAGACGGCCGCGCAGAGCACAATCACGTAGAGGAAGCGCAGCACGCCCATGCTCACGAACATGCGCACGCCCTCCACGTCGCCGGTGGCGCGCGACATGATCTGCCCGATCTGCGCCTGGTCGTGGTAGGCGTAGCTGAGCCGCTGCAAGCGGTCGTAGATGTCGTTGCGGAAGTCGTAAGCGATGTCCTGCGAGATCCGCTCGCCGAGGTATGCCTGGCCGTACTTGAAGAGCCCGCGGCCGACACCCGCCAGCAGCAGCAGGCCCACCGCGAAGAGCAGCGTTGCGATCGTGCCTCGCGCGACCGTCTGCTCGATGCCCCCGGCCCCGCGTTCGGTCGCGATGTCGAGCCCGTAGTTGATGGCGAAGCCGACGAGGGCGGGCGCGGCGACGTCGAGGGCGGCGGCCGTGATCAGCACGACGAAGGACATCGCAATCGCGCCCTTGTAGGGCAGCGAGCGCCCGACGAGCCGGAGCAATACGGGCATGCGGGGACCGGACAGGCGTCCGGCCAGCCGCGTTTCGGTCTGCGGCATGGATGTCACTTTCGTGATTCTACGCCCCCGCACAGGCAGAGGCGACCCACGATATGTCTTGTCCCTCGCGCGAATCGCTGTCCACCGATGCACGCCGCGGTTCGCCCGACGCCGGACGCGCGGCTAGGCTGGTCGCTTCTCCGCGAGCACGGGTTGGGATGAGGCTGCGTGCCGGAAGACGCTACGCCAGGGGCCGGCGGGAGCCGCCGCTTCTTCTACGGCTGGGTGATCGTGCTGACCAGCGGGATGGTCGCCTTCAGCACCGGGCCCGGCCAGTCGTTCGTCTTCTCGATCTTCGTCGACTCGATGATCGCGGACACCGGGTTCTCGAGGTCGGCGATCTCGGCGCTCTACGCGGTGAGCACGGGGCTGAGCGCGCTGATGGTGGTGGTCGTGAGCCGCGCGGCGGACCGCTGGGGCGCGCGCCTGAACCTCGTGCTCGTGGGCGTCGCCTTCGGCGCTGCCTGCTTCGGCATGGCGTTCTCGGTCGGCCTCGTGGCGTTCTACGTCTCGTTCGCCGGGCTGCGCGCGCTGGGCCAGGGCTCGCTCACGATCAACGCGACGCTGCTGGTCAACCAGTGGTTCGTGACGCGTCGAGGGCGCGCGATCGCGCTGATGGGGCTGGGCTTCCCGCTCTCCAACGCCGTGCTGCCGCCGCTCAGCCGCTTCCTGATCGACGCCTACGGATGGCGCGAGGCCTACGCGCTGCTCGGCGTGCTGGTGCTGCTGCTGGTCATCCCCGCCGCCGTCTTCCTGGTCCGCAACCGGCCGGAGGACGTGGGGCTGTACCCGGACGGCGCCGATCACCCACCGCTGATCGAGCAGACCCCCGCCTTCAGCCCGGCCGCGGCCGCCTCGAGGCCGGTGATGCGTTCGCCGGCCTTCTGGATGCTGGCCGCGCCGCTGGCGACGCCGGGGCTGGTGCTGACGGCGCTGGTCTTCCACCAGACCTCGATCTTCGCGCAGCACGGGCTGAGCGCGACGCTCGCGGCCGCGGTGTTCGTGGTCTTCGCCGTCTCCTCGGCGTCGACCTCGATGGTGGTCGGGTTCGTGGTGGAGCGGACGGGTCCGCTGCGGCTGTTCGTGTTCTCGATGTGCGCGCTGTTCACGGTCTGCCTGCTGGCACTGGTCGTGAACTCGGTCTGGCTGGCGGTGCTCTACGTGGCCGCGATGGGCGTCACGGGCGGGTCGCAGCGGATCGTGCAGGGCGTGATCTGGGCCCACTACTACGGTCGCTGGGGGCTGGGCCGCGTGCAGGGCGCGGCGATGATGGCGGGCATCACCGGCGCGGCGGTCGGTCCGCTGCCGCTCGCGCTCTTCCGCGACCTGACGGGCAGCTACGACGTGGGCGTGCTGGTGATGGCCGCGCTCCCGCTGCTCTCGATCGCCACGGTGCTGATCGGGCGACCCGAGCGGCGGATCGAGGCAGGGATCGCTGGGGAGGGCGCGGAGTAGACGCTTGCGCTTGGCAGGATGTGCAGCAGCCCTTACAATCTAGCCAGACTGTCTAGACAGAAGGTGCACCATGGCCGTGTGGCAACTACAGGACGCCAAGAATCGCTTCAGTGCGGTCGTGGACGCTGCGATGTCGGGCGAACCCCAGCGGGTGACGCGACGCGGCAACCCGGCCGTGGTGGTGCTGGCCGTCGACGAGTACGAACGCCTCCGTATGCTCGACAACGCCGCAGCGCCGACACTCGCCCGGCTGCTGCTCGAGATCCCGCAGGACGATGGGGAGTTCGAGCGGCTGCCATGGCTCGCCCGTCCGCTGGAGCTGTGATGTTCCTGCTGGACACGGACGTGCTCTCGGCGTTGCGCAGACGGGAGCGAAGTCCCGCCGTGGCTCGCTGGCTCGAGCGACAGCGGACGTCCGCCCTCCATCTCAGCGTGGTAACCGTCGGCGAGATCGAGCGCGGCATCGCCCGCCAAAGGAAGCGTGACACGGACTTCGCGCGGGAACTGGCGGGCTGGCTGGACCGGATCCTGACCTGGTACGGGGACAGGGTGCTGCCAGTCGACACCGCCACGGCGCGCCGTTGGGGACAGCTCTCGGCCGACATCGGGCACGACGGCCCGGACCTGATGATTGCGGCGACCGCCCTGGAACACGGGCTGACCGTGGTCACGCGCAACACGAGGCACTTCGAACCAACAGGCGTCCCCGTGCTCAATCCGTTTGCCGGCGAGGATGACGCGACGGCGTGACAGTTTGTCTCGCCCCGGCCCCGGTCGCGCCCGGCGGACGCGCGGGCTAGGCTGGAGGCGCGAGCGGGAGGAGCAGGCGATGGCAGGCCTCGGCAGGCTCTTGAAGACGCCGGAACCGTCCGGCAACGTCCCCGACCGGGCGGACTGCGAGTGCGAGAACCTCACCCCTCGCTGGCGCGGCCCCGAGGTGATGGACGACGACTCCAAGGCGATGGGCTTCGTCTGTCACCGCTGCCACGCCGAGTTCCTGCCCTACCAGGTCCGCGACCGCCGGCCCATCGCCCGCTAGCACCCGCGAGCGCCCGCGTGCCGACCGCCCTGCACAGCCGCCCACGCCGGTGTGGCATCCTCGTGGCGCTCGCCGCGCTGCTGCTGCTCGCCGCCGCGGCCGGCGGCGCCGGGGACGGCGCCGGGGAGGGCGCCGCCGGCGGCGGGAGCGTCGCGACACCCGAGCCGACGCCGCGCCCGACGGTGGTCCCCGATCACGAACTGAGGGGCCTCGGCGCCTGGTTCAATTCCGAGCCGTTCACGATCGCCGAGCAGCTCAACCGCGGCAACGTGGTGCTGATCGACTTCTGGACCTACACCTGCATCAACTGCGTGCGCACGCTGCCCTACCTGCGCGACTGGCACGAGAAGTACGCCGACTGGGGGCTCGTGATCCTCGGCGTGCACAGCCCGGAGTTCGACTTCGAGTACGACGCGGAGAACGTGGCCGAGGCGATCGAGCGCCTGGGCGTCGCCTGGCCCGTGGCGCAGGACAACAACTTCGCGACCTGGCGCGAGTTCGAGAACCGCTACTGGCCGGCCAAGTACCTGTTCGGGCCCGGCGGCGACATCATCTACAGCCACTTCGGCGAGGGCCGCTACGAGGAGACCGAGCGCTACATCCGCACCGCGCTGATCGCCTCGGGCCGCGACGTCGGCGGCATCAGCCCCGGCCTGACCCTGGCCGAGCCGGAGCGCGACCCCGAGGCGAGCGACCAGACGCGCGAGCTCTACGGCGGCTACGCCCGCAACTACACGCGCACGGGCCTCTACGCCGCCCAGATCGAGTACTACGACGGCCCCGACGAGGAGCGGCTCTACACCGACATCGACACCTCCGAGGCGCGGCGGATGCACCATCGCTGGTACGTCCACGGCCTCTGGCGCAACGAGCGCGAGGCCATCGTCCACGCGCGCGAGACCGAGCACCTGGAGGACTACTTCGCGATCGTCTTCCGCGCGCGCAGCGTCAACGTGGTGCTCAGCCCGCCGCGCGACGAGCCGTTCGAGGTGGTGATCGAGATCGACGGCCGCCCGCTGCTGCCGGAGGAGGCGGGAGCGGACGTGGTCTTCGACGCGGAGGGGCGCAGCGTCATCCTCGTTGACGAGCCGCGCCACTACGCGATCGTGGAGCTGCCGGAGTGGGGCCAGCACGAGCTGAAGCTCGCCTCGAACTCCGACAACTTCGCCATCTTCGCGCTCACCTTCGGGAGCTACCTCGAGGGTGCGTGAGATTGAGCCTCTAGCAGCGTCAAGCCTTATCCTGAATGTGCCGTCTCTGCGAGACGCGGGGGTTCGTGGAGGTGTCGCGTGACGCGCTCGCCGCATCGGGTCCGGCGGCCCGGCTTCTTCGCACGGTGGATTGCCCTCGCGGGCCTCGTCCTCGCGCTGATGCTGGCCGGCTGCACCGACTCGGACGAGGGCGACAGCGTCGAGCCCGCCACCGCGACGCCCGCCGCAGCCGTCGCGCCGCCGGCCACGCCCGAGCCGACACCGACCGCGACGCCCGAGCCAACCCCGACCG
>VXMT01000270.1 GCA_009840965.1 Chloroflexota bacterium | reverse complement strand
GGCTCGGCCATTTTTTCTACCCCCCCCGGGGGGGGGGGGGGGGGGCGGGGGCCCCCCCCCCCCCCGCGTCGGGCCGCCCCCGGGGCGGGGGGGGGGGCCCCTGCACGGCGGTTGGCGTGCCGCTCATGTCGACGACCGGTCCCATCACCTGCTGTGGCCCGGTCAGCGGATGCTCGAGCTGCGCCATGAACCCCGCCGCCTGCACCTGCGGATCGTCGGACAACTCCTCGGGCGCCTGCACGGGCGCGATCGGCACGCCCGCGGCACTGAACTCCTCGATCAGCTCCGCCGTGCGGCGCTCGGCGAGGTAGGCGGCGATCGTCCGTTCGCGGTAGTCGTTGAAGGCCTCGCTGGTGGGGTCGTCCACGTCGAAGTCGGGCTCGTCGCTGCGGTCGCCCTCGATGCCGACGATGCGCCGCACGGTGTCGCGGATGCGGGGGGTGATCGCACCGAGCTGGATGACGCCGTCGCTGGTGGCGAAGGCGCGCGAGAGCCGCGCCAGGCCGCCTCCGAGCGGCGCGAGTTGCGGCGCGCCTCCAGCACCGCGGGGTACGGCCGGCCGGCGGCGCGCGCCTCGCGGATGCGTTCTACCATCGGGTCGCGGAACGTCGCGTCCTCGACCGGCTCGCGCATCACCTGGGTCGGCTGGAAGGCGAGCGCCGCCTGCAGCAGCGCGGCGTCGATGCGCTGGCCCTCGCCCGTGCGCTCGCGGTGGTAGAGCGCGGAGACGATGCCGACCGCCGAGGCGTAGCCCGCTCCGTGGTCCGCCACCACCGAGCAGGAGACCGTCTGCGGCACGCCCTCGGGCGAGACCTTGCCGTCGCCGACGGTGAGGCCCGAGTAGGCGCAGATCACCGGGTCGTTCGCGCCGAGGTCGGCCATCGGACCGGTCATCCCCCAGCCGCTGATCTGGCAGTAGATCAGGTCCGGGCGCGCCTCGCGCAGCGTCTCGTAGTCGATGCCGAGGCGTTCGGCGATGTTCGCGCGGAAGTTGTTCGTCACCACGTCGAAGCCGCGCACCAGCTGGCGGATCACCTCGCGCCCGCGCGGCTGGCCGATGTCGACGACGACGCTGCGCTTGCCGCGGTTGAGCGACTGGAAGCGCTTGCCCTCGTGGGGGACGACGGCCCCCCAGTTGCGGTGGAAGTCGCCCCCCGGCCGCTCCACCTTCACCACCTCGGCGCCGAGGTCGGAGAGGATGCAGCCGAGGAACGGTCCGGCCACGATCTGCGAGAACTCCAGCACGCGGATTCCCGCCAGTGCTCCTGCGTCCATCGGCATCCTCCCCACGGCGCGGGGCCGCGGCGCGCGCGGACCCGCCCGCATTCTGCCAAATGATGCGCGTGCGCCGGTATGCGCCGCCCGGGCGCGCTCAGCGCGGGATCCGCTCGAACGCCGGCTTCGTGCGGATGGCGAGCACCAGGCTTGCGGCCGAGAAGGCCACGGCGAGGGCGTAGGCGGCGCGCCAGCCATCGATGAAGGAAGCGGCCGCGCCCGGCGTGTCCGCGATCTCGCTGAGCGGGATGTCGAATCCGCCCGCGGCCATGACGGCGGCGACGACGCCGGCGGCGATCGCCTGGCCGAGCACGTTGCCGGCGTTCCTCGTGAGGTTGGTCAGCGCGCCGACGACGCCCAGGCGCGAGGCAGGGACGGCGCCCATGATCGCGCTGTTGTTGGGCACGTTCCATGTGCCCATCCCGAGACCCAACCCGAGCAGCAGCAGCGCCACGACGACGATCGGCGTGCCGCCGTCGAAGAACGCCATCGGCAGCCGTACCTTCCGCGCCCCGGCGACTCCCGCGAAGGGTAAGGTGCGCGTGCCGAAGCGGTCCGAGAGCCGTCCCGAGCCCTGGGCGGCGATGCCCATGCCGAGCGAGGTGAGGAAGATCAGGCCCCCGACGGCGGCCTCCTCCAGCTCGCGCACGCTGAGCAGGTAGATCGGGACCAGGAAGCGCGAGACGGTCATCGACATGAAGCCGGCGAGGCGTGCGAGCACGGCCATGCTGAACACGGGGTTGTCGAACAGCCGCAGCTCGAGCATCGGCGCCTCGGTGCGCAGTTCGCGGCGCGCGAACGCGGCGAACAGCAGCACGACGACCGCGAGGCCGGCGAGCATCGGCGGCGACGTCCAGCCGAGGCGCAGGGGGTTGTTGATCGTCAGCACCAGCAGCGCAATCGCCGCCGCCGAGAGCAGCGCGCCGGCGTAGTCGAACGGCGCGCGATCGCCAAACGGCTGGTTCATGCGCGCGTCGTCGAGGATCAGGTAGCCCCAGACCAGCGCGATGCTCGTCGGGATCAGTGTCAGCACGAACAGCGCCTCCCAGGGCAGCCACTGCAAGACGAGGCCACCGACGATCGGCCCCGACGCGCCGCCGATCGCGACCGCGGTCGCCTGCGCGCCGATCGCGTTCCCGCGCTCCTCGGGCGGGAACACCGAGACCACCATCGCCGTGCCGACCGCCTGTCCCATCGAGTTGCCGGTGGCCATCCACACGCGCGCGGCGATCAGCGCGCCGAACGAGGGCGCGAGCACGACGGCGATCGCGCCGCTCCCGTAGACCAGCAGCCCCAGCAGGTGGATGCGCCTGCGTCCGACGATGTCGGCGAGCCGTCCCATCGGCATCATCAGCGCGCTGATCGTCAGTGCCTGCGCGATCACGACCCATGAGACCTCGCCCAGCGTGACCCCGAAGTCGTCGGCGATCGCGGCGAGGGCCACGAACACCATCGAGATACTCATCACCTGCGTGACGAAGGAGATGCCGATTGCGCTGAAGGCCCACCACTTGTAGTTGTCGCCCCCGCCGGGCGCGCGCCGCCGCGAGAAGCCGCCGGGGCCGCGGAGCATGCTCAAGGCGGGTCCGTCACTCTCGCGAGCCGCGCGATTGCCGGGTGGGCCGGGTCGCCCGGCGGAGTCTAGCCCTCGCGGCCCGCGAGGGCGCGCGCTCGCGGGGCGCTGGACGGCGCGCCCCCGCTGCTCCAACCTGACCGGCGATGCGCAAGAAGCTGCGTGGCCGCCTCGTCCGAGCGGCGCGGAGGCTCGGCCTCGGCGTGTTGGCCGCGCTTGCCGCCCTCGCGATGCTCGCCCCCTCGCTGACCCCGATCGTCGGCGACGAGCTTGCCGCCTACCGCCCGGACCACGGGCACCTCGTGGCCGGAGCCGTCCCGCCGCACGAGCACCCCTACGACGACCCCGGCGACTCGCACGGGCCCTCCGGGGGCGCGACGCTGACGCACTTCGGGGCAATGGCCCTCGGCGCTGCCGAGAGCTTGCGCGCTTCCGCCGCGTCGAAGGACGCGCTCCCGCCCATCGAGGGCGGCGACGACGAGCAGATCGTCTTCACGCACGGCGGCGACGGTACGGCGGGGTCGACCTCCGCGCCGGCGCTGCCCGGAGGCGCGGCCGTGGCCGCGTCCACCGAGGGCTGGGCGCTGCCTGCCGCCCCCGGCGAGCCGCGCGCGCTCTCCTCGCTCGCCCTGCTCGTCGCCGTCCCGCCGCCCCGAGCCTGAGCGCCCGCGAGACTCGATAGCGCCTCGCGGCCCCGCGGCCGCGTGCCCGGCGTTCGCGCGCCGGCCCGATGGGCCCGCGCCGTACGCCGCGGCGGGAGACTCAGCACATGCAAGAGGTTCGGAACGCACGCCGGTTCGCGTTCCTCGGCGTCGCGCTGCTGGCGGCGAGCCTGCTCCTCGCGGGCTGCGCCGGCGGCGAGGGGGAACACGACCACTCGACGCACAGCCACGACGAGGAGGAGAGCGGCGGCGGCATGGCGATGGCCGACGGCGGCCACGCCATGGACCACGGCGCGATGGCCGCGATCCAGGCCGCACAGGGGATGAGCGTCGCCCTGCGGATCGAGCCGGACGCCGTGGACGGCGTGAACATCACGGTGCTGCCCGAGGGCTTCACGTTCGCGCCGGAGCACGTCAACGGCGATCACATCCCCGGCGAGGGGCACGCCCACCTCTACGTGGACGGCGTGAAGGTGACGAGGCTCTACGGCCCGCACTACCACCTCGCGGGCCTCGAGCCCGGCGAGCACGAGATCCGCGTGACGCTCAACGCCAACACGCACGCCGCCTACGCGCACGGCGACCGACCGGTCGAGACGGTGCACATGGTGACGATCGCCGAGGGCGAGCACGCGCACGGCGCGGGAATGGACGACGGCCCGGTCGAGGCGCCGGAGGGCATGACGGTCGCGCTGCACGCCGAGGCGGACGCGCCGGGCGGCGCGGTCAACATCCGCATCGACGCCGCCGGCTTCAGGTTCACGCCGGAGCGGGTGAACGGCGATCACGTAGCCGGCGAGGGCCACGCCCACGTCTACGTCGACGGCGAGAAGATCGGCCGCGTCTACGGGCCGTACTTCCACCTCGGCGGGCTCGCCTCGGGCGAGCACGAGATCCGGGTGACGCTCAACGCCAACACGCACGCCGCCTACACGCGGGGCGGCGAGCCGCTCGAGGCAGTGGCGAGGGTGACGGTGCCGTAGCGCGGGCGAGGGTCGGCTGGTGCGGTGGCGGGAGTGCGTGGGAGTCGAACCCACCCAGGACTACCACGTAGCCCCACAACGGTTTTGAAGACCGCGGGCGCCACCGGACACCATCCACTCCCGCGCTGATTCTGCGAGCGTAGCGGAGCACTCCGCAAGGGACGGGGGTCCAGATGCAGCGTGGCTCGTCGTACGATCGGCGGCGTGCGACCGAGGTTCGCGGACCGACAGAGCGCCCAGGATCGGTGACAACAATGAAACGCAGCCGAGGGTTACGGTCCGCCAACGCCGCCGTCGCGGCCGTCGCCGTGGCGCTCCTCACGGCCCTCACCGCTGCCTGCGGGTCGGGCGAGGCGGAGCCGCCGCAGTCGCTCGACTTCTCCGCACAGGCGGTGGGCGAGGCCTTCAACCCGGACGTGCAGCCCGTGGTGCTGAACTCGGCGCTGGCCGTCGGTCCCAACCGCCTCGCGTTCGGGTTCTTCCGCTCGGACGCCTCGCTGATCTTCGAGGCGAGCGGCAGCGCCTGGATCTACCGCCTCGACGAGTCGCGGCAGGGCGCCTTCGTCGCGCGCCACGAGCTGCAGCGCGCCTCGCTGAGCCAGCAGACCGACCACGTGCACGAGGACGGCTCGACGCACGTGCACGACGACGAGCTGGTCGCCATCTTCCATGCCAACGTCGACTTCGACCGGACGGGCCACTGGGCCGCGGAGCTCGACGTGGAGGTCGAGGGCGAGCGACGGCGCCTGCGCGTGCAGCCGTTCATCGTGCTGGACCGCACGCCCGAGCCGCAGGTCGGCGATCCGCTGCCGGAGAGCCCGCACCTCACGCTGCGTCACACCTCGGACGTCAGGCTGGTGAGCAGCATGGCGAGGCCGGTGCTGGAGATGAACGAGCTGACGGTCCCCGAGGCCGTCGCCACCGGCAAGCCGGTGCTGGTGGCGATCGCCACGCCTGCCTACTGCCAGAGCCGCTTCTGCGGCCCGCTGATGGACGCCGTCGTCGTCCCGCTCTGGGAAGAGTTCGGCGACGAGGTGCAGTTCGTGCATATCGAGCCCTTCATCCTCGAGGCGGTGCGCGCCGAGGGCCGTCTCATCCCGATCCCGCTGCTGGAGGACTGGCAGCTCCAGACCGAGCCGTGGGTCTTCATCGCCGCCGCCGGTGGCGCCGTCACCGCCAAGTTCGAAGGCGTCGCCTCGCTCGAGGAGGTGCGCGCGGCCCTCGTCGCGGCCATTGACGCGCAGTAGCGACGGCGAGCAGTAGCGTATCTTCTGAAGTTGTGGCTCACAGAAGTTGTGGTTCACAAGATCGGTTTTGTGATAGAGTCGCCGCTCAGCGACAGGGGGGGGAGCCATGACATTCGTTACTGAATCGATCCTGAACCGCCGCTGGATGTTCGCCTTACTTGCCGCAGTCGCCGCGCTTGCGCTGCTGCTGTCCGCGTGCGATGGCGACGACGACGAAGCGGAAGAGGCCATGGAGGCCGAAGAGGCAAGCGAGGCCGATGAGGCAACGCTGGGAGTCGTCTTCCCCAGGCCCACCGGCTCAACGGAGGTGCGAGTCTCCCTCGCCGAGTGGGCGGTCGAGCCGGCCGTCAACGTCGTCGACGAGGGCGAGATTTACTTCCTGGTCGATAATCTCGGACCTGCCGATCCGCACGAGTTCGTCATCATCCGCTCGGACCTCCCGATCGATCAGTTGCCGGTCGACGACACCGGCTTCGTGCCCGAGGACGCGATCGACGTGGTCGCCGAAATCGAGCCGTACCTGCCCGGAAGCTCGGCGTCCATCGCGCTGAACCTGCCGGCAGGTCGCTACCTGCTGATCTGCAACATCGTCGAGCTCGAAGAGGGCGAGTGGGAGAGCCACTACCTCGAGGGCATGCGCGCCGAGTTCACGGTCCAGGCGGCCGGCGAGGACGCGTCCGAGGCGGAAGACGCCGAGGCCGGCATCGTCAATCCGAAGCCGGAAGGGGCGACCGAGGTTCGTGTCTCTCTCGCCGAGTGGACGGTCGCGCCGGCCGTGTCGACGGTGCAGAGCGGCGACATCGACTTCCTCGTCGACAACCTCGGGCCGGCAGACCCCCCCGAGGTGGTGGTGGTCCGCCCAGACGCGCACAGCGAGGAG
>VXMT01000057.1 GCA_009840965.1 Chloroflexota bacterium | reverse complement strand
CCCCCACTCCGGCGTGCGCACGACGCCGATGCGCATGGGCTGCGGCGGCGCGTGATCGAGGAGACTGCCGCGGCGATCGCCGCCGCGGGCGGGGAGGTCTCCGACCTCGACCTGCCCTCGGAGTGCGATGGGCTGGGCGACGCCTGGGACGTCATCGTCGCCGCGGGAGCGGCGAGCGCCTTCGCCGGCGAGTACGCGGAACGGCGCGACGGGCTCAGCCCCGCGTTGCGCGAGCTTGTCGAGGCCGGCCGCGCGCTCGGCGCCGCCGAGCGCAGCCGGGCGGAGGCGCTCGCGCTGCACTGCCGCGCGGCGGTGAGCGAGACCTTCGCGCAGTTCGACGCCTTCCTCACGCCGAGCGCGCCCGGCGAGGCCCCCGCCGGCATCGCGTCAACGGGCGATCCGCTCTGCAACCGCGTCTGGACGCTGCTGCGCTTGCCCTGCGTCGCGCTGCCCAGCGGCAGGGGCGAGGGCGGCCTGCCGGTCGGCATGCAGCTCGTCGGCCGTCACGGCGGCGATCAGTCGCTGCTCGAGCTGGCAAGCGCCGTCGCCGAGTTGCTCCCGGCGCCCGCCTTCCCCGGCGACAGGGCCTGAGGCCGCCGGGCGCGATTCGCCCGCTTCGCGGCATGCAGTTTGGCCCGTCTGTCGGCATATACTGGATCGCAGCCGACACACCGAACCACGGAACGCAGGAGCTAGCGGTGACTCCCCGCCATCTTTCCTCGATCCTCGATCTCTCGCCGGGGGAACTCGGCGATCTGCTGGACGCGGCGCTCGCGATCAAGCGCGACGGCTGCGGCCCGGTCCTCGCCGGGCAGTCGCTCGCCCTCGTCTTCGAGAAGCCCTCGCTGCGCACGCGCGTCTCCTTCGAGGTCGCGATGCAGCGCCTCGGTGGGCGGGCGATCTACCTCGGCCCGCAGGAGATCGGCCCGGGCGAGCGGGAGCCGGTGCGGGACATCGCGCGTGTGCTCGGGCGGATGGTGCACGGCATCGCCGCCCGCACCTACGCGCACGACACCGTCCTCGAGTTCTCGGAGTGGGCCGGCGTACCCGTGATCAACGCCCTGAGCGACCATGAGCACCCCTGCCAGGCGCTCGCGGACCTGCTCACGCTGCGCGAGCGCTTCTCGACGCTGCGCGGCCTGCGCATCGCCTACCTCGGCGAGGGCAACAACGTCGCCCGCGCCCTGGCCCACGCGAGCGTGCTCGCCGGCATGGAGCTGCGCTGCGCCTCGCCCGAGGGCTACGCGCTGAGCGACGCCGACGTGGAGTTCGCGCACGCAGCGGCCGGGGGCGGGCGCGTCGAGCGCTTCACCGACCCCGCGGAGGCAGTGCGCGATGTCGCCGCCGTATACACGGACGTCTGGGCCTCGATGGGCGACGAGGACAAGCTGGCGAGCCGCCTCGAGACGTTCGAGCCGTTCCGGCTGGACGAGGCGCTGCTGGAAGCCGCGCCGCCCGACGCGCTGGTGATGCACGACATGCCGGCGCACCGCGGCCAGGAGATCAGCGAGGGGGCGATGGAGTCTCCCCGCTCGGTGATCCTCGATCAGGCGGAGAACCGGCTGCACGCACAGCAGGCGCTGCTCGCCTGGCTGCTTGGCGGCGCGGCCGGCTGACCCCGGGCCGCGGGGAGTAACGCGCCTCCTCCCGCAGGACGCGCGCGGTCCAGCGAAGGAGAGGCCTCGAGGTGCCGGGAATCCCGGACGGCGTGCGCGACGTGGCCGAGCGCTTCGACGTGAGCGCGGTGCTCGACATCCTGCTCATCACGGTAGCCATCTACTGGCTGCTGCTGCTGCTGCGCGGCACCACGGCGATGACGGTGCTGCGAGGCGTCTCGGTGCTGCTCTTCAGCGCCTTCCTGCTCGCCCGCATCTTCGACCTGAGCGTCGTCAACTGGATCCTGGAGCGCATGATCCCCGGTCTCGTGATCGGCGTGATCATCGTCTTCCAGCCGGAGATCCGGCGCGCCCTCGAGCGGCTCGGGCGGACAGGCTGGCGGCCCTCGCTCGTGCGCGCGGAGCAGGAGCGAAGCATCGAGCACGTCGTGCGGGGGGCCTCGCGGCTCGCGCGGCAGCGCCACGGCGCGCTGGTGGTGATGGAACGCGAGACCGGGCTGCAGGAGGTGATCGACACGGGGGTGCCGCTCGGCTCGGAGCTCACGCCCGAGATCCTCGGCAGCATCTTCGCGCCCGGGACGCCGCTGCACGACGGCGCGGTGATCGTGCGCTCGAACACGATCATCGCCGCTGGCTGCACCCTGCCGCTCTCCGAGGCGCAGCTGCCCGTCGATCTCGGCATGCGCCACCGTGCCGCGCTCGGCATCACCGAGCTGAGCGATGCCGTGGTAGTGACCGTCTCCGAGGAGAGCGGGTCGATCTCGCTGGCCTCGCAGGGGCGGATCCGCACCAGCGTCGGCGAGGAGCAGCTGCGCCCGCAGCTGCGCGAGCTGTTCGGCCTGGCGCTCGAGGATCTGCCCACGGAGCTCGCCGTGCAGGACGAGGGCGCCCCACGGCGCGAGGCGTCCTGAGATGGCGCTCTCCAACTTCCCGCGTTCGCCCTTGCACGACATGCGGGAGATGCTGGCCAACTCCTGGCGGCGCGGCTCCAGCGCCGTGCGCGCCACGCCCGGCTTGCTGCTGCTCTCGCTCGGGCTCGGCATCATCATCTGGATCTTCGTCACGGACGAGGAGAACCCGACCCGCAGCGGCGTCTTCCCCGCTCCCATCGAGGTGGTGGCCGTGAACGTCGGCCGCGAGGTCGCCGTCGCCAACGTCTTGCCTTCGACCAGCATTCGCATCGCGGCGCCCGAGGACCGCTGGGACAGCCTCACCAGCGCCAACTTCCGCGCCATCGTCGACCTCAACGGCCTCAGCGCGCGGGAGCAGACCGTCCCCGTGCGCGTCGAGGTCAACGACGCGCGCGGCGTGCGCGTGATCAGCGTGGAGCCCCCGGCGATCGTCGTGAACCTCGAACAGATCGTGACGCGCGAAGTGCCCGTCGACGCGCGCATCGTCGGGGCGCTGCCGCGAGGCTTCGCCGCCGGCGAGGCGGTGCCCGAGCCCTCCAGCGTGGAGGTTTCCGGCCCCGAGTCGCTCGTCGACCTCGTGGTCAGCGCGGGGGCCGACATCAACGTCACCGGCCTGACGGTCGGGCTCTCGCAGTCTCTCCGCCTGGTCGCCCGCGGGGCCGGCGGCGGGGAGATCCGGGGCATCACGATCGAGCCGGCGAACGTCCTTATCGAGGTCGAGATCGAGCAGACGGTGCTGACGCGAACCGTGCCGCTGGACGTCGAGCTGATCGGGCAGCCGGCGCCCGGCTACCGCGTGGACGGCTTCCAGATTCAGCCCCGCTTCTTCGAGATCGAGGGAACCTTCGACATCCTCCAGACCATCGACACGCTCTCGCTGGGCCCGGTGCTCCTCGACGGAGCGAGGGCGAACCTGAGCGTGGCGCGGACGCCGACCCTGCCGCCCGGCGTAAGCGCCGTCTCCGACGACGACGTCGACGTGATCGTCTCGATCGCCCCGATCGAGGGCTCCACCGCCGTCACGGTCGTGCCGAGGCTTGTCGGCGTGGCGCCCGGCCTGCGCGGCGCCCTGAGCGAGCTCGTGGTCACGGTCGTACTCGAGGGCGACCTGCCGCTGCTGAACTCCCTCGATCCGTCCGACATCGACGCCGAGGTTGACGCGACCGGGCTCAGGCTGGGGGTCGCGCAGGTCGAGGTGCGCGTCGAGGTTCCGGAAGGAGTGAGCGTGCGCGAGGTGCGACCCCCGCAGCTCGAGCTGACGCTCGCGCCGACCGCGCCACCGCTCACGCCGACGCCGACAGCAACCCCGACAGCGGAAGCGACCGCGGAGAACGAGGAATGACCCCGGACGCGCCGCTGGTCGCCATCGTCGGCCGACCCAATGTCGGCAAGTCGGCGCTGTTCAACCGCCTGACGCGCTCGCGTCGCGCGCTCGTCGAGCGGCTCCCCGGCACGACGCGCGATCGCCAGTACGGCGTCTGCCGCTGGCGCGGCCGCGAGTTCCGCATGGTCGACACCGGCGGCCTCGAAGGCCCCGAGGACGACCCCTTCGACGCGCCGATCCGCGAGCAGGTCGGCCAGGCGCTGACCGAGGCGGCGCTGCTGCTCTTCGTGATCGACGCCTCCGCCGGGCTGACCGCTGCCGACCATGCGATCGCCGAGCAGTTGCGCCGCGCCCAATCTCCCGTCCTGGTCGTCGCCAACAAGGGCGACCGCCGCGCGGCGAGCGCCAACGTGCACGAGGCGCACGCGCTCGGCCTCGGCGAGCCGCTGCTGATCTCCGCCTACCACGCCGAAGGCATCGGCGACCTGCTCGACCTCGTCTTCGACGCCTTGCCGGAGGCGCCGGACGAGCCCGACGCCCCGGATGACGGCGATCGCGCGCTGCGGATCGCGATCGTGGGGCGGCCCAACGTGGGCAAGTCCTCGCTGGTGAACGCCATCCTCGGCGAGGAGCGCGTGATCGTCTCCGAGGTGCCGGGTGCCACCCGCGACGCGATCGACTCGCCCTTCGAGTGGGAGGGGCGGCCGCTGGTGCTGGTCGACACGGCGGGCATCCGCCGCCGCGGCAAGATCGGCCGCGGCGCGGAGCGCCACTCCGTGCAGCAGGCGGAGCGCGCGATCACGCGTGCCGACGTCGTGGTGCTGCTGATCGACCCCTCGGAGCCGGTCGCCGCGCAGGACGCGCACATCGCGGGCTACGCGATCGAGCGCGGGACGGGGCTGCTGCTCGCGGTCAACAAGTGGGACCTGGCCGAGCCGGGCACCGATCGCCACCAGTTCGCGAAGCGCATCGACAGCCGCTACCGCTTCGCACCGTGGGCGCCAGTCCACTTCATCTCGGCCCTGACCGGCGAGGGCATCGCGGAGCTGCTGCAGCTCGCGATCCACGTGCAGGAGGTGCGGCGGCGGCGTGTGCAGACCTCGGAGCTGAATCGCGTGCTGCTGCGCGCGGTCGCGCAGCACCCGCCGCGCTACCAGGGTCAGCGCCGGCTCAAGGTGCTATACGTCACGCAGGCCGAGGTGGAGCCGCCGACGTTCGTGTTCTTCGTGAACGAGCCAGACCTGCTCCATTTCGCCTATCGTCGGTTCCTGGAGAACCGCATCCGCGACGCCTTCGGCTTCGAGGGCACCGCGATCCGGATGCGCTTCCGCAGCCGCACGCCCGAACAGGTGGAGGCGTTGGCGTGATTGCCGCACTGCTCGTCCTGGTTGGCTACCTCATCGGCTCAATACCCTTTGGCGTCCTCGTCGGGCGCGTCTACCGAGGCGTGGACGTGCGCGACTACGGCTCGGGCAAGACCGGGTTCACCAACACGCTGCGCTCGCTCGGCTGGGGCGCCGCACTGATCGTGTTCTCCGCGGACATCGCCAAGGGAGCGGCGCCCGTGCTGATCGGCCGCTTCGTCTTCGACGATCCCTGGGCTGTCGCCCTCGGCGGGGTGGCCGCGGTGGCCGGCCACATGTTCCCGATCTTCGCCCGCTTCCGCGGCGGCAGAGGCGCGGCGACGGCGTTCGGAGCCTTCGCGGTGATCGCGCCCATCGCGGGCCTCGTGCTGGTCATCTGCGCGGGCATCGTGCTCGCGGCGACCCGCTACGCCTCGCTGACCACGATTGCCGCCACGGCGGCCGGCTGCCTGGTGGTCGTCGGCCTCGTTGCCGCCGGCTGGCTGCCGGTCCACTACCTGCTGTTCGCCTTCGCGGTGACGGCCTCGATCGAGCTCGGGCACATCGGCAACATCCGGCGCCTGCTGGCCGGCGTGGAGCCCAAGCTCGGGCAGGGCGGCGCGCCGCGCGCGGGCGGTGCCTGAGCGCGAGGCGGACCCGGCGCCGATCCGCCGGGCCGCCGTCGTCGGGGCCACCGGCTGGGGCGTGACGATCGCGATCCTGCTCGCGAACAACGGCGTCTCCGTCACCCTCCTCACACGCAGCGAGGAGGAGGCCGCCCGCCTGCGCGGCGACGCCCGCCACGCGCGGCTCCCCAACGTCGCCTTCCCGCCCGGCCTCGCGATCTCCGCCGACCTCGCGGCGCTCGAGGCGGCGGACCTGATCTGCTTCGTGGTGCCGGCGCAGACGATGGCGGCGAACGCCGCCGCCGTTGCGGCGCACGTCCCGCCATCGACGCCGCTGCTCTCCTGCTCGAAGGGCATCGAGATCGAGAGCGGACGCCGCATGACGGAGGTGCTGGCGGACGAGCTCCCCGGCCGCCCGCTCGCCGCGCTGTCCGGGCCGAACCTCTCGCGCGAGGTTTCCGCCGGGCTGCCCGGCGCCACCGTGATCGCCTCGGCGGACCCGTCGCTCGAGGGGATCCGCGCCGCCTTCCACAGCGCGTCCTTCCGCGTCTACACGAGCGGCGACGTGGTTGGCGTCGAGTTCGGCGGGGCGCTCAAGAACATCATCGCCATCGCGGCCGGCATGGCCGACGCCTTCGACTTCGGCGACAACGCCAAGGCCGCCCTGATCGCGCGCGGGCTCGCCGAGATCTCGAGGCTCGGCGTGGCCGCGGGCGCCGACCCGCTCAGCTTCCAGGGCCTCGCCGGCGTCGCGGGGCTGTTGGGGGCCTCCTGCCGCCCGCTCTCGCGCAACCGCCGCCGCGGCG
>VXMT01000130.1:3754-6686 GCA_009840965.1 Chloroflexota bacterium | reverse complement strand
GCGGGTGCGAGTCACCCTGCACCCGGAGTCGTGCTGGATGCGATGGGCGTGCTCTATCAGCCGCCCGACGATGTCGCGGATCTGCTGATCCCGTTCGCGCGCCAGCGGGGATGCACCACGCCGGACGGTGAGATCACCGCCCTCTACTTCGATGCATCGATGGGCCTGCTCCGGTCGGCGGAACTGTGGAGCCGGCTCGGCATTGCCGGCGCAGGCGAGGCTCTCGACCGCGAGTTCGTCGCCGCCTACTCGCTGACCGAGGGAGCGGGCGACTTCCTGCAGTGGTGCGCGGCCTCCAGAGTCCGAGTCGCGTGCATCTCCAACGATCTGTCGGAGTGGGCCGTCGCGCGGGCCCGCCACTTCGGGCTCCTGGGGCTCATCAATCCGTGGACGATCAGCGGCGACGTGGGGGAGCGCAAGCCTCAGGAGGCGATCTACGACGCCTTCGTCTCACGCTCAGACGTGACCGGCCCATGCATCTTCGTGGATGACCGGATCGCGAACGTGCGCGCCGCGGCCGCTCTGGGTATGCGCGGCGTACTGTTCGGTACCGGCTCGACCGCCCCGAACCCGGGTGTTCTGGCAGCGACCGACTTCCGGGCTCTCGCGAGGCTGGTTGAGGGAATGCGAGGGTCGCTCTCGGCGCCATAGGCACGCGCGCGACCTTGCCGCGGTCAGGGCGCCCGGCGGAAGAGGTGCAGGTTCGTCGGCTCGTCCGCGAGCGCGCCGCTGTCGCGCAGCTCGGCGATCGCCTCGGCGCCGAGGCCGGCGACGCCGGCGAGCACCTCGTCGTTGTGCTGCCCGAAGAGGGGGGCCGCTGTCACGCCCCGCGCCGGGGTGTGCGAGAGGCGCCAGGGGAAGCCGTCGGCGCGCAGGTAGCCGACCTCGGGATGCACGCCCTCGACCCAGTAGCGGCGCTCGGCGAGGTGCGGATCCATGCACACCTCCCAGTTCGCGAGCACGGGTCCGGCGGGGACGCCGGCGCGCTGGAGCCGGCGTGCGGCCTCCCGATGGTCGAGCTGCCGGCTCCACGCCTCCACCGCTTCGTCGATGGAGGCATGCGCGCGCAGCCGCGAGTCGGCGTCCGGGTACCTGCGGGCCAGCTCCGGCGCGCCCAGCTCGGCGCAGAGCGCGCGCCACTGCTGCTCGGTCTCCACGCCGATCGCAAGCCAGTCGTCGTCGCCGGCCGAGCGGTAGACGCCCTGCGGGGCGATGCGCCAGGAGCGGTTCCCGCGCGGCGCCATCGCCCCGTTGCCGAGGCGGTAGCCCATCAGCGCCTCGACCATTGAGAGCGCGCCGGCCTCCTGCAGGGAGACGTCGAGGTGCTGTCCCCTCCCGCTGCTCTCTCGCTCCCAGAGCGCCGCCAGGATCGCCGCGGCCGCGAGCGTGCCCGCGACCGGGTCGGCCTGGAAGGAGCCCGTGCCGTAGAGCTCCTCCGGCCCGTAGCCGGTCTGCGCGACCAGCCCGCTCGAAGCCTCGATGTTGGAGCCGAGCGCGCGGTAGTTTGCCTCCGGTCCGGTGCCCCCGAACGCGGAGAGCGAGCAGAGGACCAACCGCTCGTTCTCGCGCTCGAGCGCCTCGTAGGAGAGGCCGAGGTTCTCGAAGACGCGGGGCGAGTTGTTCTCGATGATCACGTCGGCCCAGCGCACGAGGCGCAGGATGGCGTCGCGGGCGCCCGGCCGGCCGAGGTCGAGGGAGACGCTGCGCTTGTTCCGGTTGAGCTGGTTGAACGAGGTGCCGCGGTTGGAGAACCGCGGCCAGGCGGAGGTCGGCCCCGCGGGGCGGCTCTGCCGGGTCGCGAGCCCGCGCGGCCGCTCGACGATCACGACGTCTGCGCCCATGTCGGCGAGGTGGCGTCCGACGAGCGGGCCCGCCCATGCGTTGGTGACCTCGACCACGCGCAGGTCGCGCAGCGGCGGCGCCGGCGTGGTCTCCGGCGCGGGATTGGCGCGTCGGCGTGGGCCGTCCGGGGGCCGAGTCAGGCCCGAGCCGAGAAGCGGTGCCCCGTGCGCCGGACCGCTCGGCGAGCGGTAGAAGACCAGCGGCAGGCCGGGTATCTCCAACCGGCCCTCGAGCGCGTGCTCGACCGTCTTCCACCATCCACGCGCCGAGAACTGCTCGGAGGCGGCGAGATCGGCCGCGGTGCGGACGGGGGCCATCAGCTGGCCGAGGGCCTGCGCGGACTCGTAGATCTCCTGGGCGGAGCGCTCGCGGGCCCAGTCCTCGACCAGGCCGCGCACCTCGGGGATGGCGGCCAGCCATCCCTCCATCGTCTGGAAGCGCGGGTCGTCGCGGAGCTCCGGCCGGCCGATGAGCAGCAGCACCTCGGCGCTGCTGGGCTGCCAGTGCATCCAGCCGTCGCGGCAGCGGATGAGGGAGGAGCCCTCGCGGCGCCGGATCTCCCCCTCCTGCTCCCAGGCGGTGGTGAACCACACCTGGGCGGCGAGCATCGACTCGAAGGTCGAGACTTCGACCAGCTGGCCGTGCCCGCTGCCGCGCGCCTCCCACAGCGCGAAGAGGGCGCCGAGCGCGAGGTGCATCCCGGCGTGGAACTCGCCCTGGTGGCCGTGCACCATCAGCGGCTCCCGCGCCGGATCGCCGCAGAAGTAGAGGTATCCCCCCATCGCGTAGTCGACGATCTCCGAGCTGACCCAGTCCGAGTACGGCCCAGGCCGCCCGAACGGCGTGTGCGAGACGTACACGAGGGCGGCCGAGTCCTCCGAGAGCGAGTCGTAGCCGAGGCCCCTCGACTCCATGGAGGCCGGTCCGTGCGACTCGATCAGGATCTCCGCGCCGCGCAGGAGCGACCGGAGGAGATCCCTGCCCTCCTCCGTGTCGAGGTCGGCGACGACGCTCTCCTTGCCGGCGTTGAGGGCGAGGTGGAGCCCGCCGCGCTCCGGGTCGTCGCCCGAGGCGGCGAAGGGGCCGAGGC
>VXMT01000130.1:0-3744 GCA_009840965.1 Chloroflexota bacterium | reverse complement strand
GGGCGGCTCGACCTTGATCACCCGCGCGCCGAGATCGCCGAGGATGCGCGAGGCCGTGCCCGCGGCGATGCCCTCGCCGCAGTCGACCACCGTCACATCGCCGAGGGGGCGGTCGTTCATGCCCGAACCCTCTGCGGCCATCGCTTGCCGGGCCGCGACCGTGCTCATCTGGCCCCGGCCGGCCGTGGAGACTGTACGGCGTCGTCCCGGGTCGCTTCTATGCAGGCCCGCTCCGTCTGCCACCCGATGCGGGCACCGGCCGATCCCCCGAAAGAAGGAGGCGGCGCGCCCATACACTGGCGGGCACGGCTCGGGGCTCCGCGCGGCCCTGCTCCGCCAGTCGAGAGGATGAAAAGGTGGAATCTGTCGCGCCCGCGTGGGAGGCGTTCTTGGAGGACGCCACCCGCTGGCGGTTCCGGGCGGGGAGCTAGGGGTTTGGCTGCAGGAGGCCATTCGCTGCCGGCCGAACTCCGCCGGCGGGTCGCGAGGCTCATCGGCTCGGACGTCGAGTCGGGCCGTCCCGCACCGCGCGGGTACACGCCGGCCAGGCGCTGGTCCCTGACACTCGCGAACGGGCGGCGCGTCTTCGCCAAGTGCGGCTCCGACACCCCGCAGTCCGCGGTCGCCACCTGGCTCAGGAACGAACGGCGAGCCTACGAGGACATCGGCGCATCCTTCATGCCCGAACTCGTCGGCTGGGATGACGACGGTCACGAACCGCTGCTCCTCCTTGAGGACCTCAGTCACGGCCACTGGCCGCCTCCGTGGGACTCGCGGCGAATCGCAACGGTGCGCTCCCTCATTGAGCAGGTCGCGGCGCAGGAGCCGCCGGCGTGGGCCGAGGACATCGAGCGGCGAGAGCGCCAGCATCTCTCCGGGTGGCTGCGCGTGCGGGACGATCCCGGGTCCTTCCTGAGCTTGGGGCTCGCCGGCGAGCGCTGGCTTCGGGCCTGTCTCCCGGCCCTCATCGAGTCGGCCGCAGCGGCACAACTCGCGGGTGACTCGCTCGTCCACTTCGATCTGCGCAGCGACAACCTCTGCCTCATCGAGGACGGCTCTCGCGTGCTCGCGATGCTCGTTGATTGGAATTGGTGCGGGCGCGGGAGTGCCCGGTTCGACCTGATGTCGTGGCTGCCGTCGCTGCATGCAGAAGGGGGGCCCGCCCCCTGGGAGATCGTCGACGACTCGGAGGGCTTCGCCGCGCTGCTCAGCGGGTACTTCGCGGCTCAGGCGGGTCTGCCAACTGCGGGGGCTGGCGTCGGCGGTCGGCAGCTGCAGCTCGCCTGCCTCGAAGCGGCCCTGCCGTGGGCGACCCGAGAGCTTGGCCTGCCGGCGGCACGGGCGCAGTAGCGTGGATGGGCGACATCGAGGATGTATGGAACCACCGGCGACCGTCGGCCATGTGCTCGCTCTCTACCCGCTCGACCGGCCGCGGGCTGTCGGTGCATTCGACGCGAGCACCCGCAACGACAACCTGCGAGTCGTCGATGCGGGTGGCCGTCAGTTCGTCTTGCGGAGGTATCGGCGCAATCGCGATCCCGAGCGCGTGCGGTTCCAGGTGCGTTTCCAGCGGCACCTTGAGGCGTACCGCTTCCCGTCCGCCTCCGCCGTCGAGGCGAGGACCGCCGATCCCGTCGTGGTGGACGAGGAGGGGTTCCCGTGGACTCTCTTCGAGTTCGTCGACGGCGAGCACTTCGACTTCTCGCGACCGGAACAGGCTCGAGAGGCAGGACGTCGCCTCGCCGAGTTTCACGACGTGGCCGACCGCTTCGTCGGCGCTGCCACGGCCTCCCTGCTGGAAGACGACGTGCGTCGCTTTGTCGCGACACCACGCGCGGTCGTGGATGAACTCCGCGACGCCTTTGGCATCCCATCATTGGAACTCGAACTCCAGAACTTCCGGCGGCGGCTCGAGACGATCGCGGCGTCGCTCCACCCCGAGCGTCTCGATGCGCTTCCGGCCGGGTGGCTCCACAATGACTATCACGGGCGCAACATGCTGTTCCGGGACGACGCCATGGTCGCGCTGCTTGACTTCGACAAGCTGGAACGCGGTCCGCGAGCGTCAGACATCGTTCGCGGCGTTCTCAGCTTCGCTCGCGAGCGGCGAGGCTCTCGAGTCCTGCGCCCGGTCTTCGCCCGCGGCTTTCTTGCCGGCTATCGCGAGCGCCGAGGGATCTCCGCCGAGGAGCTCGCCGCGATGCCTGCCCTCGCCGAGCTCGCGTTCGCACCGTACGCCGCCATCTGCCGCATGCTGCAGGCGGATCATCAGGATCCGGTGGCCCACATCCTTGGCGACCTCCAGGGCATGCGAGAGACGGAGGCGCAGTGTGCTGCGCTGCGACAGATCCTGGTGTAGGCGATCCGGGGCCGGGGTACGGAAGCGGCCGCTGCCCGCAACCGATCGACCGGTGGGACGCCCGCGGCCGTGGCGGGATCGCGCCGCGGATGGCTGGATTGTCTCGTGAAGCTGGCAGCCTTCGATCTCGACGGAACCTTGTTGCGGGGTCAGACCGTCTGTGAGGCCATCGCCGCGGGCATCGGGCGCCTCGAGCGGATGACGGAACTGGAACGGATGCGGGCAGATGACACGCAGCAGGTGATCGCGGCCAGGGAGGAGATGGCCGGGTGGTACTCGGCGTTCACCCCCGACGAGCTGCGGCAGCACCTCGCCGCGCTGCGGGTCGCGCCCGGCGTCGACGAGGGCTTCGCGCTGCTCCGGGACCACGGCTACCGGCTCGCCCTCGTCTCGATCACGTGGGAGTTCGCCGTCGAGTGGTTCGCGACGCGGTGGCGGGCGGACTACTGGGTGGGCACCGGGCTCTCGGCGGACGGCGTGATCACCCACTTCTGGCCGCAGGACAAGGCCGCGTGGCTTGAGCGGCTCGCGGGAGAGCTGGGCGTCGATCGGCGCGACGTGGCCGCCGTCGGGGACTCGAGAGCGGACATCCCGATGCTCCGCTACGCCGGGCGGCCAGTCTGGGTTGGCGAGGCGCTTCCCCAGGAATTGAGCGGCGTGGCGACGCACGCTCCGGACGGGGACATCCGCCTGGTGGCCGAGCGCATCGTGAGATGACCTCGGGGGAGCGACCTGCCGTCCCCGGTGGCGGCCGACCCCGTACACGATCGGCCGCGGCGACGGGAGGCTCGGAAGAGCGCCGCAACGGGCAGCGGAGCGCTGGCTATGCTCGCTGGCGATGAGCGCGCATCGCTGGACGCCCCCTGACTACGGCGACCTCGACGCCCTCGTCGCGGCGCTCGATCGCGCCTGTCCCGCTGCCGCCCCGGTCCGCGAGCTGTGGATCCTCGGCGAGGGCTACTTCAGCGTCGCGGTCGCCTCCAAGTCGGGCTACGTCTTCCGGCTCGGAACGAGCCCCGACGTTGCCGCGCGCTACCGGAAGGAATGGAACGTCCTCCCGTGGCTCGCCACCAAGGAGCTGCCGATCGCGATCCCCGACCCATGCTGCCTGCTCGATGACGGAGGCGCGTTCCCCTACGGCGGCATCGCCTACCCGATGCTCGGCGGCCGCCCGCTCCCCGCCGTCCTTGCCCGCTCGGACCGCCGGGCGCTGGCGCGGCAGATCGCCGGGTTCAACCTTGCGATGCATCGACTCTCCGTCGACGAGGGTCGCGCCGCCGGCCTGCCGGACGGGCGCGATGCGGACCGACGATGGCTCGAGGCATACCGCGAGTCGTCGGTCGCCGCGCTCCGCTACGTGCTCGACCCGGTCGACCACGCGAGGC
>VXMT01000069.1 GCA_009840965.1 Chloroflexota bacterium | reverse complement strand
CCGGGCTGGGCGCTTCTACGCACGAGTACAGCCACCGCGCCCGCGCCGTGCGCGCGATCCTGCCGCTGCTGCGACGACTGAGCAGCGAGGGCGCTTCCGGTCAGCATCGCCGGGCCTAGCCGCGCGCGCCGGGGCCGCCTCGTGTGATACTTGCAGGCCGGAGGCGTCCCCGTGAGCGAAGACTCGCTGCCCGCCGACCAGCCGCTCGCCGATCGCTTCGGCAGGCCGCTGCGCGATCTGCGCATCTCGGTCACCGACCGCTGCAACTTCCGCTGCCGCTACTGCATGCCGCGCGAGGTCTTCGACGCGGGCTTCGAGTTCCTGCCGCGCGACGAGATCCTGAGCTTCGAGGAAATCGCGCGCCTCGCGGGCATCACGGCGCAGCTCGGCGTGCGCAAGATCCGGCTCACCGGCGGCGAGCCGACGCTGCGCGCCGAGCTGCCCTCGCTGGTGCGGCAGCTCAAGGCGGCCGCGCCCGGCGTCGAGCTGGCGATGACCACCAACGGGTCGCGCCTGACCACCCTCGCCGGCCCGCTCGCCGAGGCCGGGCTGGACCGCGTCACGGTCTCGCTCGACACGCTCGACGACGCCACCTTCCGCGCGATGAACGACGCCGACTTCCCGGTGGCGCTCGTCCTCGAGGGCATCGAGGCGGCCGAGGCGGCGGGGCTCGCGCCGGTCAAGATCAACGCGGTGGTCAAGCGCGGCGTGAACGACGAGGGCGTGGTTGACCTCGCGGAGCGCTTCAAGGGCACGGGCGCGGTGCTGCGCTTCATCGAGTACATGGACGTCGGCGTCACCAACGGCTGGCGGCTCGACGACGTCGTCCCGGCGCGCGAGCTGGTCGAGCGCATCGACGCCGCGCTGCCGATCGAGCCGCTCGAGCCCTCCTACCGCGGCGAGGTCGCGAAGCGTTGGCGGTACCGCGACGGCGAGGGCGAGCTGGGCTTCATCACCTCGGTCTCCGCCCCGTTCTGCGGCGACTGCACGCGCGCCCGCATCTCCGCCGACGGCAGCCTCTACACCTGCCTCTTCGCCGTCGCCGGCACGGACCTGCGCGCGCCGCTGCGCGAGGGCGCCGACGACGCCGCGCTGGCGGAGTTGCTGACGGGCGTCTGGAGCGAGCGCGAGGATCGCTACTCCGAGATCCGCTCCGCCGACACCGAGGACCTCCCGCGCATCGAGATGTCGTACATCGGTGGCTGAGTCCACGGGCGGCGACCGGGAGCTGTCCCACCTCGACGAGCGCGGCCACTCGCGGATGGTCGACGTCTCGGACAAGGACGTGACGCGGCGCGAGGCGACGGCGCGCGGGCGCGTGGCGATGAGCGCCGAGACGCTGGCGCTGATCGGCGAGGGCCGGCTGCCCAAGGGCGACGTGCTGGCAGCCGCGCGCCTCGCCGGGATCATGGCCGCCAAGCGCACGCCCGACCTGATCCCGCTCTGCCACCCGCTGCCGATCAGCGGCGTCGAGGTGCAGCTCTGCCTCGACCCCGAGGATCCGGGCGTGGAGATCGAGGCGACGGTGCGCACGAGCGCGCGGACCGGCGTCGAGATGGAGGCGCTGACCGCCGTCTCCGTCGCCGCCCTCACGATCTACGACATGTGCAAGTCGGCCCAGCGAGACCTGCGCATCGAGGCGGTCCGCCTCGTCGCGAAGTCCGGCGGCCGCTCCGGCGACTACCGCGCCGAGGACTAGCCCGCCGCCGTCCCGCCTGCTTCGACGACCTGAGCGAGAGGGAAGCTGCCATGAGCGATGTCAGGGCGATGGTGCTGACCGGGCCCAACCAGATCGAGGAGCGACGCTTCCCGCGGCCCGAGACGGACGAAGACAGCGCGCTGCTGCGCATCGAGGCGTCCGGGATCTGCGGCACGGACTACGAGTCGCTGAGCGGCGAGTACGCGCGCGAGTACCCGCTGATCCTCGGTCACGAGCCGCTGGGCGTGATCGAGGAGATCGGCGATCGCGCCGCCGCGCGCTGGGGCGTCGAGGCCGGCGACCGCGTGGTCGTGCAGCCGAACCATGGCTGCGGCGCCTGCCGCCGCTGCAACGACGGTGCGCGCTGCAACTTCGTCGACGGCGGCTACGGCTCCACGCCCGCAGCCGTCGCGCCCGCGCTCTGGGGCGGGTTCGCGGAGCACATGTACCTGGCGCGCGGCTCGAAGCTACACCGGGTGCCGGACGGGTTGCCGCTCCACCTCGCGGCGCTGGCGAACCCGATCGCCGCCGGCTTCGGCTGGGCCGTCCGCGCCGGCGGGCTGCAGGCCGGCGACCGCATCGCCATCCTCGGCGCGGGCCAGCGAGGGCTCGCCTCGACGGTCGCCGCCAGCCACAGCGGCGCGGACTTCATTGCCGTCACCGGCCTCGCGCGCGACGAGCACAAGCTCGCGCTCGCGCGCCAGCTCGGCGCGCACGCGACGATCGACGTCGACGCCGAGGACCCCGTCTCCGCCGTGCTCGAACGTACCGACGGCGAGGGCGTCGACGTGGTCGTGGACCTCACGCCGTACTCGACGGAGCCGGTGGTGCAGGGCATCGAGATGCTGCGCCCGGGCGGGACGATGGTGCTGGCCGGGCTGAAGGGCACGCACCGCGTGGCCGAGTTCGACTCCGACGCGATCATCCGCCACGAGGCGAACGTGCGCGGCGTGCGCGGCGTCGATCGTGAGTCGTTCGTCCGCGCGCTACGCCTCATTGCCTCGGGGCGTTACCCTGTGGAGAGGATGCATACACACGAATTCCCCCTTGAAGACGTCGAGCGCGGGATCCGCACGCTCTCCGGGGAGACCGGCGAGCCGGCGATCTCGATCACGGTGGAGCCGTAACGTGTCCGCCGAGGCCGAACGCGCGGCTCTCGAGACCTGCATCGAGTGGCACGCCGCGTTCAACGCGCGCGACAACGAGGGCATGATCTCGCGGATGCACTTCCCGCACGTCCGGATCGCGGGCGGGCGGCTGCACGTCTGGGAGACGCCCGAGGACTTCGTGGCGGCCATGGAGCAGACGACGCCAAGTCTCGAGGCGGAAGGCTGGGCGAAGACCGACAACTTCTCCCGCGAGGTCATCCACTCCTCGGAGGACAAGGTGCACCTCTCGCTGCGCACCTCCCGCATCGACACGGAAGGCAACGTCTACCACGTCTTCAGCACGCTCTGGATCTTCACGCTGATCGAGGGGCGCTGGGGCGTGCACTTCCGCTCCTCGTACATCGGGGACGTCGCGCACGGCATCGGGGCGACGACGATCGGCTGAGCCACGCCGTCAGGCGGCGGCGGCCGTGACCGGCGCTAGTGGCGGCTCCGTACCTCGCCCCGCTCCAACCGCCCGAGGAAGTTGCGCAGCAGCACGTTGATCTGCTCCGGCACCTCGAGCTGCGGGAAGTGGCCGGTCCCGATCACCCACGCCTGCTCGGCCTGCGGCAGCAGATCGCGCAGAAAGCCCAGGCTCGGGCGCGTCGAGTTGATCCACAGCGTCGGCTGCCGGACGCGGCGCAGCAGCGCCGCGTGGCTGAAGTTCGTCGAGCCGACGCGGTTGGCCATCGCCACGTGCCGGGGGGTGCGCGCGGCCTCGGCCGCCCAGCCGCGGACCCTGTCGCGGTCCGTGTAGCGACCGAAGAAGCCCTCGTAGCGCTTGGCCAAGTCCTGCTCGTAGCCCTCGTCCTCGCCGGGGAGCTCGCCGACACCGCCGCGACGCTCGCGCAGCGGGCGCAGGTCCGGCCCCCAGTCGATCACGACATTGGCGCGGATCAGCCGCGGGTGGCGATCCGCGAGCTGCAGCGTCGCGGGCGTCCCGCCGGCGTGGCCGATGGCGACGAGGTCGCGCATCCCGAGCGCCTCGATCAGTCCCGCGATCTCGTCGGCCTGCTCGCGCGGGTCGTAGCCGCCAGGCGGGGCGTCGGAGCGCCCGTCGCCGCGACGGTCGACGCGCAGCACGCGGTGCGTGCGCGCGAAGGCTCGGGCCTGCGGCTCCCAGTGCCCGGTGTTGCCGCACCAGCCGTGGATGAAGACGAGCCCCTGCTCGCCCGAGCCGGCGAGGCGGTAGTGGATCCGGGTTCCGTCCGGCGCCTCATGGAACGGCATCGCGATGGTCCCTCCTCGCTACGCGGCGTTGAAACGCACGCCGAGCAGCCTCTCCGCCTCCGCGTCGCTATTCGAGGGCAGCCCCGCGGGGCTGGGGGCGGCGAGCGTGCAGTCGCGGATCACGGGCGCGCCGCCGCCGCTCTCCGTGCGGAACTCCAGCTCCACGCCACCCTCCATCGTCAGCACCGCCTCGCCCCCGGCGACCTCGGGCGGATCGAGGCCGAGCACGCGCGCCCAGCCCTCGGCGGCGGCCCCGGCGTCCGCGACCGCGAAGCCGATCGCGGCGAGTCGCGGGGCGTCCTCCGCCGGGTCCGGCGTGGCGATGCCGCCCGGGGCCGCGCGGCCGGGCAGGATCTCGAGGTAGACGCCGAGCGCCTCGCGCGCGTCCCCGTAGCCGTAGGAGGCGCCGCCGCCGGTGCGCCCCGTCTGCACGGTCGGGTAGCCAAGCGCATCGAGCGCCTCGAGGGTGGCGGCCGAGTCGGAGACGGAGAAGGCGAGGTAGCAGGCGCCTGGTCCGAGCGTATCGAGGTGGTCGCTCCAGGGGCTCGGGCCGCCGTTCGGGGCCATCAGGTTGACGGCCGCTCCGGCGAGGCTGAACCAGGCGGCATGGGTGCCGCCGCCGATCGGCTCGCCGCGGTACTGCACGCCGCGCGCGCGCATACCCTCGCCGTGGTTGTCGCGGATCTGCGGCGCCGGCAGCCCGCTCAGCGCGGCGAAGGCCCCGGCTGCCTCGGGCGCGTCGGCGACGACGATCCCGAGGTGGTCGAGCGCCCCGATGCCGGTCGCGGTCATGGCGAACTCCATTGCTGCCCGCGGACTGCTCCGCGCGCGATGCTACAACGTTCGCCGCTGCCTGTTCGGGCGCGGCCCCGCGCGGATCAGCGCCCGGGCGTGGGCGGCCCTCGGCGGGGCATGGCGGAATGTGCCGGCGACCGCATCCGCGCGGCCGCCGGCCAGTGTCGCTTGCTAGGCGTCGACGTGGTCGCGGAGGGCGCGGGCGGCCTTGAAGGCCGGGACCGTCTTCGCGGCGATCATCACGGACTCGCCGGTGGCAGGGTTGCGGCCCTCGCGAGCGGCGCGCTCGCGCGCCTCGAACTTGCCGAAGCCGGCGATCGTCACGGCGTCGCCGCCCGCGAGCGCGCCGGCGATGATGCCGCCACCGCCGAAGATCGCGTCGACGGCCGCGGCCGCGTTCGCCTGCGTGAGGCCGGTCTGCTGCGCGACCTCCATCGCCAGATCTGATTTGTTCATGCCTCGCTCCTGTCCTGCCCCGCCGGGTTGCCGTTCGCGCGGTGGTTGAGCCCGCTGCGGCTAGCCTAACGGCCGTTGCGAGTTCGTGCGAGTGGGTATGCGGGTGATCAGTCGGGCGATCTGCCAACGATGGATGCACAAATCCGGGCTCGGGGCCGCGAACCTGAGCGGCGGGAGTGGTAACGTGTGCCCTCGGAGCGGCGGAAGCATGCGTCGCGGTGGCGGAGGTCTCGCCAGATGACGTTCGTGATCACGCAGCCCTGTATCGACGTGCAGGACCAATCCTGCGTCGAGGTGTGCCCGGTCGACTGCATCCACTACGAGGAAGGCCCGGACCGGATGCTCTACATCGAGCCGGAGGTCTGCATCGACTGCGGCGCCTGCGAGCCGGCCTGCCCGGTGAGCGCGATCTTCGAAGAGGCCGACCTGCCCGAGGACCAGGCGCACTTCCTGGAGATCAACGCGCTCTGGTTCGAGGACGCCGCCGCCGCCCGTGCGCGCGTGGTCGACATCCCGGCGCTCGAGGAGGCCGTCGCCGCGGCCGCCGCGAGCGCACCGGCCGCAGAGGAGGCCTCCGAGGCTCCCGCCGCCGCGGAGCCTGCCGCCGAGCCGGCTGCCCCGGCCGCCGCGGCCGAGGAGGCCGCAGACGAAGCCCCCAAGGAGCCCTCGCGCGGCGCCTACAAGTACGGCGACGGCGGCAACATCGAGGGCAAGTGCGCGCTCTGCGGCGTGTACGTGATCCGCGGCGGGGTGAGGTTCGGGGCGAAGTCCGTGCTCTGCGCCGAATGCGCCCCGAGGGCCGAGCGCATGCCCGACCCCTACCGCCAGCGCGCGGGCGTCCGCTAGCCGCTCCCGCTACCCCTCGTCCGGGCGCGAGCCGAGCAGTGAGCGCCTGAAGCTCGCGAGGCGCCACTCGCCGCCCTCGCGGCGCAGCTCCGCGTCGACGAGCGCGAGCCAGGCGATCGCGGGGCCGCCGCCCGCGCCGGCGCCCAGGTCGAAGCCGAGCAGGTAGCAGGAGAGCGTCGCGCCGTCCTCGTCGCCTCCGAGGACCACGTTGTTCGTCCAGTGCTGGCTGCCGTGCTCGGCCGCGGCCTCGTGCGCGCGGACGAAGGCGGCGATCGCCTCGCGGCCCTCGAAGCGGCCGTGCGGCGGGACGTCGAGCACGCCGTCCGCCGTGAAGCAGGCGGCGGCCGCCTCGCCGTCGCCCGCGTCGAGCGCCCGCAGGCCGCGCGCGAGCAGTTCGAGGATCGCGAGGCGGTCGGCGGCAGGCAGCGTCACTTCGTCACGCCCTTCCTCCCAGCGCCGCTCCGGCCTCCGGAGTCCCCCTCACCCTAACCCTCTCCCGCCAGGGGAGAGGGGACCGGAGGGGAGCCGGAGTCCCCCTCACCCTAACCCTCTCCCGCCAGGGG
>VXMT01000272.1 GCA_009840965.1 Chloroflexota bacterium | reverse complement strand
GTGAGGGGGCGCCAGTCGCCGCCTCGATCGTGCGAGGCCCAGATGACGCCGGCGGCGAGCGCGAAAACGGTGTCGCGGCTGCCCGGCAGCGAGGCGACCAGCGGCGCCTCGGGCCACTCGTCCTCGTCGCCGAGGATCAGGCGGATCCAGCGCACCCCGCCGTCGATCGAGCGGAACAGCGCGCCGCCCGCGCCCCCCGCGCGGCGCGAGGCGCCGAGCACGAGCGCGTCCGGCGCACCCGGCAGCACGGCCATGCTGTGCGCCACCGATCGATCGAGGCCGGTGATCGACTGCAGCCAGCTGAAGCCGCCGTCCTCGGAGCGGAAGAGGCCGCCGCCGGTGTTCGCGTAGACGCGATCGCTGCGCTCGGGGTGCTCGGCGAGGCCGGTGACGTCGGGGTTGATGCCCTCGGATCGCGGCATCCAGCTGCGGCCCTCGTCGTTCGAGAGCCACGTCCCCGCGCCGCCGACGGCGACGAGCAGCGCGCTGCCGGGGAAGGCGATCGCGCTCAGCTCCCAGCGCGACCCGGCCGGACCGCGGCTGCGCGTGCGCTGATAGCGCACCACGCTGTCGAGGCTCTGCGAGGCCGTCCACTCGTCCTCGTCCGGGGCGGCGCGCAGCAGGGCGGCGGGTGCCGCGCCGATGTGGCGCGTGCCGTCCGGGCCGATGCGCACGCAGCGCGGGTCGCCCTCCCAGATCTGCCGCCAGGCCGTCGCGGGGCCGCCCTCGTGCTGCCAGACGCCGTGCCCCGGCGCGGCGGCGATCGCGACCTCGCCGCGCACGTCGAGCGAGCCGATCGCGAGGTCCGGGAGGATGCAGTGCAGCGGTTCGCCGGGCAGCAGCTGCCAGAGCCCGCGCTCCGTGCCGATCAGGACGCCGAGCGGGTCGCCTCGAGGGTCGTAGCGCGACGTCACGGCGTGGCGGACTGCGTCTCGCCGGGCGCTTCCTGGCGGGCGCGCACGGCCTCGACGAGCGCGGGCAGCACCTCGCCGGCCGGACCGCGCAGCACGACGGTCGCGAGGTCGGTGAGCGCCGTGGGGTCGGGGTCGACCTCGATCAGCGGGACGCCGCGGCGCACGGCCATCTGCGGGAACTCGGCGGCGGGGTACACGACGGCGGTGGTGCCGATGATCATGAACGCGTCGCAGAGCCGCGCCTCCAGCCCGCAGCGCTCGAGCGCCTCGAGCGGGATCGGCTCGCCGAACATCACGCCGTCGCTCTTCACGATGCCCTCGCAGCCGGGCTGGGTGCAGAGCGGCGGGAGCTGATCGCGGTCGACCGGGAACTCCTCGCGAGGCCAGCGCGCGTAGCAGCCGAGGCAGCGCATCCAGTTGGTGTTGCCGTGGATCTCGGTCAGCGACTGCGTGCCGGCGCGGCGGTGGAGGTCGTCGACGTTCTGCGTGATCACGTGCTGCAGCGCGCCCAGCGCCTCGAGCTCGGCGAGCGCGCGATGGCCGTCGTTCGGCTGCGCCGCCTCGATCGAGAGGCGGAAGTCGTCGGGCTGCTCCTGCTGCTCGATGCGCTGCTCCCACCAGGCGGCGGGGTCCTGGAGGAAGATCTGGTAGCCGTTGAGCGGCGGCTCGCCGCGCTTCGTCCAGAGGCCGTCCGGGCCCCGGAAGGTGGGGATGCCCGATTCCTTCGAGATGCCCGCGCCGGTCAGCGCGACGGTGTGCGTGGCGCTCGCGAGGATCGCGGCGGCGCGGTCGAGCGCATCCTGGTCCATCTGCCGCCTCCTCGTGCCGCGCGCCCGCGATCAGCGCCATCGTAGTCGCGCCGGATCGAGGCCACCAGTCCCGCGAGAGCGCCGCCGCTACGGGTGGCGGGACGTATCATGGTTCAAGGGGAATCGACGGCGGATCACGGAGGTCGCGGCATCGCGAGCGTGCAGTGCGTTCCCGTCCCGGGCGCTGCCTGCGGAGGGCGTGAGAGGGCAGCATGGCGGACGCACGACGCCTCCGGAGCACGGTGCGGCGGCGAGCACGGGCGGCAACCCTCCTCGCCGCGGCGATCGCCCTCGTGGCGCTCGCGGCCTGCGGCGGCGACGAGCCGCCCGAGGCCGCAGTCACGCCGGCCGCGACGGCGCAGGCCTCGCCCACGGTGACCGCGCAGACCACGACCTCGCCATCGCCGGCCGCCGCGATCACGACGCCCACCGGCACGCCCACGCCGCCCGGCCGGGAGTTCGAGGACGACGAGCTGAACACGGCGCGCTCGCTGGAGCGCAACTTCCCGCGGCTCGACCTGAGCCGCCGCGCCGTCAGCCTGGCCGAGATCCGGCCGGTGATCCCGCGCGACGCTATCCCGTCGATCGACGAGCCGCGCTTCCTGACGCTCGATGAGGCCTCGGACTGGCTCTCGGCGGAGTCGCCGGTGATCGCCTTCCAGCACAACGGCGAGGCGCGCGCCTACCCGCTGCAGATCCTGACCTGGCACGAGATCGTCAACGACGTGGTGGGCGGCGAGCCGGTGATCATCACCTACTGCCCGCTCTGCAACTCGGCGATCGCCTTTTCGCGGCTCGTCAACGGCGAGGAGCGCACCTTCGGCGTCTCCGGCACGCTGCGCCGCAGCGACCTGATCATGTACGACCGCGAGACGCAGACGCTCTGGCAGCAGCTCACCGGCGAGGCGATCGTCGGGCGCGACACGGGCGTCGTCCTCGAGTTCCTGCCCGCGCAGCTCGTCTCCTTCGAGGAGTTCCGCGCGGCCTTCGAGGACGGCGTGGTGCTCAGCCGCGAGACCGGCCACTCGCGCAACTACGGCGAAAACCCCTACGTCCTCTACGACTCGCGCGACGGGACGCTCTTTCCCGTCGGGGAGTTCAGCGACCAGCTCTCGGCCAAGGAGCGCGTGCTGACGCTGGAGCTCGGGGGCGAGACCGCCGCCTTCCCGTTCAGCGCGCTCAGCCGGCTCGTGGTCATCGAGGCCGAGGTGGGCGGTGAGCAGGTCGTCGCCTTCTGGCAGCCGGGCCAGGTCTCGGCGCTCGACGACGCCTTCATCGTCGGCAGCCGCAACGTCGGCTCCGCCGGAGCCTTCAGCCCGTTCCTCGATGGCGAGCGGCTGCGCTTCGAGGCGCGCGAGGGCGCGATCGTCGACATCGCCACCGGGAGCACGTGGGACGTGCTCGGCCGGGCGGTCGGCGGGCCGCTGGCGGGGGCGCAGCTGACGCCGCTGGTCTCCGGCAATCACTTCTGGTTCGCCTGGGCGGTGTTCCAACCGGAAACGCGTGTCATCCTCGGGAGTGACGGGGATCGCTCCTGACGAGGACGGCGCCCGGTCCACGGGCGCGAGAGGAGGGGTGAGGCAATGCAAGAGAATCCGAGGCTCGCCTTCCTGATCGTCGCCGTGATCGCCGCGCTCTTCGTGCAGCGCGAGTTCATCGACCCGCACGTCGAGGAGGCGATGACGAGCGAGGGTCAGATGGTCGCCCTCGGTCCGCTCGACGAGCTGACGGTGGCGATCGATGAGCCCGCGCCCGACTTCGCGCTGACGAGCCTCGAGGGCGAGACCGTCATGCTCTCGGACTTCCGGGGCAAGACGGTGGTGCTCAACTTCTGGGCGAGCTGGTGCCCGCCCTGCCGCGAGGAGATGCCGGAGTTCCAGGAGCTGTGGGAGGAGCGGGGCGAGCACGGCTCGGACGACCTCGTGATGATCGCGCTCGACTTCCTCGTGCAGGACACGGAAACCGACGCCCGTAACTTCATCGAGGGCAACGGGTTCACCTTCCCCGTGCTGCTCGACACCCCGGACGGCTCGGTGGCGGACCGCTACCGCGTGCGCGGGCTCCCGGCGACGTTCTTCATCGACCGCGAGGGCGTGGTGCGCGGCGTCAACTACGGGCCGGTCTTCGGCAACCTGCTGCCCGCGGGCGTGGCGAAGGCGGACGCCGGGGGAAGCTAGCGCGAGCGCCCGCGTGAGGCCGTAATGCCACGACGCCTCGCAACGCCGCACCCCCCGAGGGCCCTCGCGGCTCTCGCCCTCGCCTGCACGGCGCTCGTCGCGGTCGCCTGCGGCGACGGCGGCGCCGAGCCGGTCGCCACGGCGACGGCCACCGCGACGGCGACGCGCGAGGTGGCGGCGATCGGGCTGCTGGACGACCTGCCGGTGGAGGTCGATCAACGCGCGCCGGACTTCCGGCTCAACGTGCTCGGTGGCGGCGCGACGCGGCTCTCGGACTTCCGGGGCAAGACGGTGGTGCTCAACTTCTGGGCGAGCTGGTGCGCGCCCTGCCGCCGCGAGATACCGGACTTCCAGGAGCTGTACGAGCAGCGCGGGCCGTCCGGCCCCGACGACCTCGTGATCCTCGCCGTGAACCTCACGCCCGAAGACACGAGGGTCGCCGCCGAGGCGTTCATCGAGGAGTTCGACGTGGGCTTCCCCGTGCTGTTCGACACCACGGACGGCGAGGTGGCGCGGCGCTACGGCGTGCGCGGCCTCCCGGCGACCTTCTTCATCGACCGCGAGGGGATCGTGCGCACGACCGCCCTCGGGGCCGTGTTCGGACACCTGCTCGAGGTAGGCGTCGCGGACGCCGACACGGCCGGGGGCACGTACGAGTAGCGTGTCGGGCAAGATCGCGGGGAGTATGATCGATCCGATGCGTCGACCTCGCCCGGCACGCCATCGCATCCCGCTGCTCGCGTTCCTCGCCCTCGCGTGCGCGGCGCTTGCCGCCGCCTGCACGGGCGGAGGCGCGCCCGAGCCCGCGGCGACGCCGGAGCCGGCCGTCACGACGGCGACACCCGCGGCGACCGCGACTCCCGAGGCGACGGCGACGCCGACTCCGGCGGCCTACGACTTCCCGACCGGCCCGGCGGTGCTGGTGGCGGCGGACTACGTGGCGCCCGAGGACCGCGTCGCCTCGACGGGCGCGTACATCCCCTCGAACGGCAAGCCGACGCTCGTCTTCGTCGATGCGATCTGGTGACAGTTCTGCGAGATCGCACGGCCCGTCGTGCACGGGCTCCGGAACGAGTACCAGGACCGGATCAACTTCGTCGTCCTCGATGTCGACGACCGCGAGGACGGCCGGCTGGCGCGCCTGCTCGGCTACCGGGGCACGCCCGCCTACCTGCTGATCGCGCCCGACTCCGCCGAGGTGCTCGCGAGGGTCTACGGCGTGCAGCACGGGCGCGCCCTGCGGAACATCCTCGACAGCCTGGCCGCCCGCTTCGGGAGCTAGCGGCGGGCGGTACGCGGGTCCGGCGCGATATGCTGGATCCGGGTCGATTGGCAGGGGGTCGGTTCCATGAGCAGCATCGTCCGCACGACCGGCGTCCTCGCGATGCTGATCGCCTGCACGGCGCTCATCGCCGCCTGCACGGGCGGCGACGACGGTGGCGACGCTGCGCCCTCCACGGCGGCGCAGCCGGCAGCGCCGGTCGATTCGGGCAGCGGCTTCCCGACGGGGCCCGCGGTGCTCGTCGCGGCCGACTACCAGTACCCGGGCGACAGGGTCGACTCCACGGGGGCCTACCTGCCCTCCAACGGGAAGCCGACGATCGTCTTCGTCGATGCGATCTGGTGACCGTCCTGCGCGATCGCGCGGCCCGTCGTGCACGGGCTCCGGAACGAGTACCAGGACCGGATCAACTTCGTGATCCTCGACTTCGACATCCGCGCCGAGCGGGAGCTGGCGAGGGCGCTCGGCGTCGGCCGGCACCCCTCCTACGCCGTGGTCGCGCCGGACTCGGACGAGTCGCTCTCGCAGCTCTTCGGTCCGCTGCCGGAGGCGCGCCTGCGCGCGGTCCTCGACGAGGCGATCGACGGCTCCGAGGGGTAGCCGCCCTCACACGCGCCGCGCGGCGGCGTATCCTTAACGGCGAACCGGAGACGGGGGAGCAGGGCTGCGGATGAACATCCAGCGTGCTGCCGTCGCCAGCGGCCTCAGCGCCGACACGATCCGCTTCTACGAGCGGCAGGGCGTGCTGCCGCCGCCTCCGAGGCGCGCCAACGGCTACCGCGACTACTCGGACCAGCACGTCGAGACGCTGCGGCTGGCCGTCGGGCTGCGCGGGCTGGGCCTCTCGCTCAACGAGATGGGCGCCGTGCTCGGCCTCGCGCACGACGGCACGTGCGGCGACATCCGCTCCGTGCTCACGCGCACGCTCGCCGAGGCCGTCGAGCAACTGGACGGGCGGATCGAGGAGCTTGAGCGCTCGCGGACGCAGATCGTGGAGCTCGCCGACAGCCTCGAGCGGATGGAGCCGGGCCAGGAGTCCCTGCCCGGCATGACGCCCTGCGAGTGCGTCCAGCTCATCGAGGCGAGCACGATCCTGCCGTTGCGCGCGCCGACGGCCTGATGATGCGGCGGTTCCGCTCACACCCTCGCGTTCCCCGGGGGTTCGCCGCGCTGGCCCTGTCCGGGCTGGTGCTGGCCGTCGCGGCCTGCGCGGGCGACGACGAGGCCGAGCCCACCCCCGAGGCGACCGCGACGCCCTCGGCGGTAGTCGCGACGGCGACGCCGGAGCCAACGCCGACGGCCACGCCGGAGCCGACGCCGCCCGCCACGCCCGAGGCCACGCCGACCGCCACGCCCGAGGCGACGCCGACCGCGACGCCCGAGGCGACTCCGACCTCGACGCCCGAGGCGACTCCGACCGCAACTCCCGAGGCGACGCCGACCGCCCCGCCCGAGGCGACGCCGAGCGCGACGCCCGAGGCCACGCCGCCCGCCACGCCCGAGGCGACGCCCACCGCGCCGCCCGCGGCCACGCCCAGCGCCACGCCCGAGGCGCCCACGACCGCCACGCGAG
>VXMT01000148.1 GCA_009840965.1 Chloroflexota bacterium | reverse complement strand
CCCCCCCCCCCGCCCCCCCCCCCCCCCCCCCCCCCCCCCCCCCGGCCCCCCCCCCGCCCGGCCGGGAACGTCTAGGAGACGCCGCATGCCGCTGCGAGTGATCGCCGGGAGCGCGCGCGGGGTGCAGTTGCGGACCCCGCGTGGTGACGCCACGCGCCCCAGCTCGGCGCGCCTGCGCGAGTCGCTGTTCGGCATCCTCGAGGCGGCCGATGCCGATTTGAGCTCGGTGCTGGACCTCTATGCCGGGAGCGGCGCGCTCGGCATCGAGGCGCTCTCGCGAGGCGAGGGGCGCTGCCTCTTCGTCGAATCGAGCCGCCGCGTCTGCCGCGTGCTGCGCGACAACCTGCAGCGCGCCGGGGTGGGCGACCGCGGCTCGGTCGTGGCCGCTCGCGTCGAACGCTGGCGGCCGCCCGAGGGCGAGCGCTTCACGCTCGTGCTCGCGGACCCGCCCTACGGCGACGGCGCCGCCTGGCGCGCCATCGAGCGAGTGATCGAGGGGGCGATGGCGCCGGACGCGCTGATCGCCGTCGAGCACGCGGCGCGGAACCCGGCGCCCGCCGTCCTCGGCGGCTGTCCGGTGTGGCGGCGGCGACGCCAGGGCGACGGTGCGATCGCCGCCTACCGCTGCCCCACAGCGGGCGCGGTGCGAGAGGGGCGGTCGGCGTGACGACAGCGATGTACCCCGGACGCTTCGACCCGGTGACGCTCGGGCACGTCGACATCGTGCGGCGCGCGGCGAGCCTCTACGAGGAGGTCGTCGTCGCGGTCGCCGACAGCCGCTCCGCCCTGTTCAGCACCGACGAGCGCGTCGCGCTCTTCAGCGAGGCGGTCGCCGACATCCCGAACGCTCGCGTCGTCGCGAACTACGGCCTCACGGTGGACTGCGCGCGTGCCGAGGGCGCGACGGTCCTGGTCAAGGGCCTGCGCTCGACCACCGATTTCAGCTACGAGTTCGACATGGCGCTGATGAACCGCCGGATGGCGCCGGACGTGGACTCGGCGTTTCTCATGACCTCGGTCGAGTATCTCGTGCTCAGCGCCTCGCGGGTTCGCGAGCTGGCTGGGTTCGGTCTCGATGTGAGCGATCTCGTCCCGGAAGGCGTCGCGGAGGCGCTGCGGGAGAAGTTCGGCAACGGCAACGAGTAGTGGTGGGGTGATTGGGATGCGTCCGGCGGCGGGCGAGGGCCGCGGCTGTCGGCGCAGCATTGACGGGGAGGCGTAGCGATGGACCTCTTGCATCACATCGACCAGATCGAAGAACTGGTCGCGAATGCACAGCGCATGCCGATCGGCGGACGCGCGATCGTCGACCGCCAGCGGCTGCTCCACATCTTGGACCAGATCAGGGTCGCCGTCCCCAACGAGGTCCATGAGGCGCAACAGATGATCGAGGAGCGCGAGACGCTGCTCCGCGACGCCGAGGAGGAGGCGCAGCTCCTCGTGGCGCGGGCGGAGGAGCTCGTCACCAAGCTCACCGGCCAGCACGAGATCGTCCGCGCCGCACAGGTCCGCGCCGAGGAGATCGCGCAGGAAGCCGAGCTGCGCGCCGAGGAGCGCCTCGCCGAGGTGAACGCCGAGATCGAGGGCCGCATCAGCGAGTCGCGCCGCTTCAGCGAGCAGCAGATGGTGGCCGCCGACCAGTACGCGCTTGAGCTGCTCGCGCGGCTCGACCAGCAACTCGACGCCTTCCGGCAGTCCGTGCGCTCGGGCCTCGATCAGCTCGAGGCGCCGCCCGCGACGGCAGGGGCTCCGCCCCCGCTGGCGCGCGCCGGGTCGCCGCCCGCCGCGCCGGTCGCGCCGGGCGGCGGCAACGGCAATGGCAACGGCCACACCGGGGTGCACGATCCTGGACCGCAGCGCTCGCGCTCGGCCCTCGGGACGCTGATGGAGCCGGACGCCGAGGCGGCGGCCGACACCGCGCCCGCCGAGGGCGAGCAGGCGCTGATCGACGACTTCGCGATGCCCCCGCTCGACGACCAGCCGGGCGCCGCCGGGCCGCCGCCGGACGCGGTCGAAGAGCCGCCGGCCGATGCCGCAGAGCAGGATCGCCTCGGCTTCTGAGCGCGAGGAGGGGCTAGCCCTCCCACACCTCCTCGAGGAAGCCGAACAGCCGCTCGCGGACCGTGTCGCCCTGCGCCGACTCGAGCAGGTCCGTGCCGTGCGCGACGCCGGGGAGGACGAGGCTCGCGTCCGCGCCCAGCTCGGCGCGCTTCTCGAAGCCCTCGAGGGCGTGCATCGCGGTCAGATCGCCCTCCGCCGCGATCAGCGTAAGCGGGCAGGTCACCAAGGCGATCGTCCTGTCGGCGTCGAGGCCGCGCATGCGCGACGGCGCCGAGAGCACGGCGACCCCCTCGACGGGCTGTTCGGACGCCACGACGATCGCCGCCGTGCCGCCCATCGACGCGCCGATCAGTACGATCCGGTCGTAGCCGCGCTCGTGCGCGAAGGCGATGGCGGCGCGCACGTCATGGTCGATCTCTCCGGGGTCCTGTTCGCCCTCGGAGGCGCCGTAGCCGCGGAAGTCGAGGGTGAGGGCGCTGGTTCCGCGCTCCTGGAGGTCGCGCGCGAACGGGTACCAGGCCGTCTGGTCCGCGGGGAACATGTGCAGCAGGATCACGATCCGCTCCGCGTCCGCCTCGAACAGCCGGGCGTCCAGGCTGAGGCCGTCGTCGGTGCGGATCGCCTCCATCGAGGCGCCGGCCACGGGCACCGGCTCCGGGTCTTCCTCGGTCTGGGGGCGGCAGGCGGCGAGCAGCGCGGCGCAGGCCAGCAGCAGGGCGCTCGCGAAGCGCAGGCCGGGCAGCGGGAGCAAGGGCTGCGCCGGGGGCCGCAGCCGCGTTCGGGGCGGCCGGGAGCGGATAGCCACGCCGCCTACCGAACGACGAGGTTGAGCATCCGGCCGGGCACGTAGATGACTCGGGCCGGTTCGGCGCCGTCCAGCAGCTCGGCGACGCGCGGCCGCGCCGCGGCGACGGCCAGCACCTCCTCCTCCGTCGCCGTGGGGGATACGTCGATGCGGTCGCGCAAACGACCGTTGATCTGCACGGGCAGCTCCACCGTCTCGAGGGCGGCGAGGCTGGGATCGGCGTCCGGCCAGTCCTGCTGGTGTACGGAGTAGGGCTGGCCGATGCGCTCCCACAGCTCCTCGGCGATGTGCGGGCAGACCGGGGCGAGCATCAGCAACAGCAGTCGCAGCGACTCGTTCCAGTCCACCTCGTCGACGGCGCCCGCCTCGCGCGTGCGGACGAGCGTGTTGGTGAGCTCCATGAGCGCCGCGATCGCGGTGTTGAGGTGGAAGCCGTCGTAGTCCTCGCCGACGCGCTCCAGCGTGCGGTGCGCCTCGCGCAGCGCCTCGCGGGAGGTGCCTCCCGGCTCCCCGCCGCGCTCCGGCGGCTCGGCGACCAGGCCCCAGACGCGGCGCAGCCAGCGCGCCACGCCGACGATGCCCTCCACGTCGTAGGGGCCGCCCTGGTCCCACGGTCCGAGGAACATCAGGTAGGCGCGGAAGGTGTCGGCGCCCCACTCGTCCACCTGGTCGTCGGGCGGCACCACGTTGCCGCGCGACTTCGACATGCGGCGACCATCGGGGCCGAGAATCTGACCCTGCGCGAAGTAGCGGGTGAACGGCTCGTCGCCGGGAACGATGCCCGCGTCGCGCGCCGCCTTGTAGAAGAAGCGCGCGTAGAGCAGGTGCATCGTCGCGTGCTCGGCCCCCCCGGTGTACTGGTCCACGGGGAGCCACGCAGCGGCCGGATCACCCCCGATCGCGGCCTCGGCGTTCACGGCGTCGGCGTAGCGCATGTAGTACCACGAGGAGCACATGAAGGTGTCCATCGTGTCCGTCTCGCGCCGAGCCGGCCCCTCGCACTCCGGGCAGGTGGTGCGCACGAACTCCTCGGAGAGCGCGAGCGGCGACTGACCGGTCGGCAGGAACTCGACGTCGTATGGCAGCTCGACGGGCAGCTCGTCCTCGGGCACGGGCACGATGCCGCACTCCCCGGCGCAGTAGACCATCGGGATCGGCGCGCCCCAGTAGCGCTGGCGCGAGATCAGCCAGTCGCGCAGGCGGTACTGGATCCTTGGCCCGCCCCAGTCCTGCTCCTCGAGGTGCGCGGTGACCGCCGCCTTGCCCTCCTCCGAGGGCAGCCCGTCGAAGCGCCCGGAGTTGACCATCGTGCCCGCCTCGACGAAGGCCTCGGCGAGGGGCTCGCCGTCCCAGTCGGGCGGCGCGATCACGACCGGGATCGGCAGCCCGAACTGCCCGGCGAACTCGAAGTCGCGCTGGTCGTGCGCGGGCACGGCCATCACCGCGCCCGTGCCGTAGGTGGCGAGGGCGTAGTCGGCGATCCAGATCGGCACACGGTCGCCGTTGAGGTGGTTGACGCACCAGGCCCCGGTGAAGACGCCGGTCTTCTCGCGGTCCGTCGCCTGGCGCTCGACCTCGGAGGCCAGCGCCGCAGCGCGCACGTAGGCCTCGACCTCCTCGCGGTGCTCCGCGGTGGTGATCTGCCCGACGAGGGGGTGCTCCGGGGCGAGCACCATGAACGTCACGCCGTAGAGCGTGTCGGGGCGGGTGGTGAAGACGCGGATCTCGTCCGTGCCGTCAGGGGCGGGCGTCTCCAGGGCGAAGGCGGCCTCGGCGCCCTCCGAGCGGCCGATCCAGTTGCGTTGCATCAGCTTGACGAAGTCGGGCCACTCGAGTTCCTCGTTGGCCAGCAGTTCCTCGGCGTAGTTGGTGATGCGGAAGAACCACTGCTCCATCGCGCGCTGCTCGACCTCGCTGTGGCAGCGCTCGCAGGCGGCGTCGAGGACCTGCTCGTTGGCGAGCACGGTGTTGCACGAGGTGCACCAGTTCACCGGCGCGTCGGCGCGGTAGGCGAGGCCCTGGCGGTAGAGCTGGAGGAACCACCACTGCGTCCAGCGGTAGTAGTCGGGCGCGCTCGTATCGACCTCGCGCGTCCAGTCGAACATCGTGCCCATGCTCTTGAGCTGCTCGCGCATGTGGACGATGTTGCCGTCGGTCCAGTCCTTGGGGTGCGCGCCCCCGGCGATGGCGGCGTTCTCGGCGGGGAGGCCGAAGGCGTCGAAGCCGATCGGGAAGAGCACGTTGTAGCCGCGCATGCGGCGGTAGCGCGCGAGGGCGTCCGAGGGCGCCATCGCGAACCAGTGGCCGACGTGCAGGTCGCCGGAGGTGTAGGGCAGCATCGTGAGCGCGTACCAGTTCTCGCGCCCGTCGACGTGGTCCTCGGTACGGTAGAGCCCGCTCTCCTCCCAGCGCTGTCGCCAGCGCTGCTCGATCGCGCCCGGCTCGTAGCGCTCGGTCTGCGGCTGCTGCTCGGTGGTGCTCGTCACCCGTTCATCGTACGAGCGCGCGATACACCGTCAACCGCGCGCGGCCCGTTACCACGCCGCGAGGATCAGCGCGGCCAGCAGCGGCACACCGAGCGAGACGAGGATCAGCGCGCGGCGCGACTCGCGCAGGCGCGCCTCGGGCTCGGCCGCGGCGACGGCGCGGCGGAACTGCCAGAGCGTGACGAGCACGTAGCAGGCGAACAGCGCCGCGAGGATCGGAACGGCCATGGCGGCAGTGTAGCGGCGCGCCTCGCTAGCGGCCGTCCGCCGGCGCAACCCGCAGGATTGGACCGCCGAACGTCAGCAGGTAGACCTCGCCTCGCGCGTCCCTCCCGAACGAGGCGACCTGATCCGGACTGCGCGCGACCTCGACAATGGTTCCAGACTCCGGGTCCAGCGCCCAGAGGCGCCCGCTGCAGTAGTCGGCGAAGAGGTAGCTGCCCGCGAGCACCGGGATAGCCTCGCCTTCGTAGACCACGCCGCCCGTGACCGAGCAGCCGAGGTTGCGCCCGTACTCGGCGATCGGCGGCGTCGCGCCCTCCTCGTCGCAGCCGCTCGAGGGCCGGTAGCAGCGCGTGCCCTCCAGGCGGTTCCAGCCGTAGTTGCCGCCGCGCTCGATGACGTCGATCTCCTCGAGCGCGTTCTGGCCGACGTCGCCGGCCCAGAGGCGGCCGCCCGCGTCGAAGGCCATGCGCCAGGGGTTGCGCAGCCCGTAGGCCCAGATCTCGGCCCGCGCGCCCGGTGTGTCCACGAACGGGTTGTCGGACGGGACGCGGTACGGCTCGGCCTCGGAAGCCTCGCGCACGTCGATGCGGATCACGCTGCCCAGCAGCGTGCCGAGGTTCTGCCCGTGCCCGCGGGGGTCCCCGGCCGAGCCGCCGTCGCCGAAGCCGAGGTAGAGCATCCCGTCCGGCCCGAAGCGGATCGCGCCCCCGTTGTGGTTCGAGAACGGCTGCTCCACCTCGAGGATCACGAGCTCGGAGCCGGCGTCCACGGCGAACGGGTTGGCCTCGAGGTCGACGCTGAAGCGGGAGAGCCGCGTGCGACGCGGGCCGGGGTCGAAGGAACGGTCGACGGAGTAGTAGAGCCAGAGGTGGCCGTTGGTGGTGAACCGCGGGTCGACGGCGACGCTGAGCAAGCCCTCCTCGTTGCCGGCGCGGCTGACCTGCGGGCGGAGGTCGAGCAGCAGCGTCTCGCCGCCCGCGTGGAGGACATGGACGCGCCCGCCCTGCTCCGCGACGAAGACGCTGCCCGCCGCGTCCGGTCCCGCCGGGTAAGCGCCGAGCTCGATGGGACGCTGGAACTCCCGCCCGCCGAAGGCAGCCTCGAGGCGTACGGAGCCGGACTCCGGCAGCGCGCGCTCCGCCGTCGGCGAGGGGGACGCAGCCGGCGACGGAGAGGCAGTCCGGGCCGGCGAGGCAGCGGGCGATGGCGTGGCAGTGGGCGAGGGGGTGGGTGAC
>VXMT01000221.1 GCA_009840965.1 Chloroflexota bacterium | reverse complement strand
CCAGAATCCCGCACGCTCCTCGACGTAGTCCCTTCGGAAGAACAGGCACATCTCCCAGTACGCGACCACGAGATTGATCGAGAAGAACAGGGTGAGCAGGCAGTGGAAGACATCGAGGTCACCGTGGAGGAGGTAGCGAACGCCAATGCCGGGCAGCGCCAGCAGTCCGACCGCCACGACGGCGATCACACCGGCCGGCGCCCCGAACCGGTGCGTTCGCCCGCCTCCGACGTCCGAGTCTGCGCGGGCGGAGCTGCTCTCCCCCACTATCTAGCGTCCTCGTCGCTCGAACAGGGCAGTCTGGTCGATCGTAGTTATGTCTGCATAATCTGGATCAGGTTGCCGCAGGTGTCGTCAAAGACCGCAATCGTGACGTCGGGCATTTCTGTTGGCCCCATCGTGAACGCTACACCCTGTGACTGCAGTTTCTCATGCTCAGCATGGATGTCCGTGACGCCAAAGGACGCCGCCGGGATGCCCTGGTCAAATATCCCTTTCTGAAATGCCTGTGCTACCGGGTTGTCGTTTGGTTCAAGCAGAAGCTCGGTTCCACCCGGGTCATCGGGCGAGACGACGGTGAGCCACTTGAATTCCCCCACGGGGATGTCGTGCTTCTTCACAAAGCCGAGGGTCTCCGTGTAGAACCTCAGAGCTTTGTCCTGGTCACTCACGAACACGCTGGTGAGTGTGATGCGCATATCTGGCCTCCTGTTCTCCTCATAGTGTCACGTGAGCCATCGGTTCACGACCAGTCCCGGACCGAGGATCCGCGCGGGCCGCCGGGCGAGCGTGTGCTACGCTGCCCGGCACCCTCGTCAGCGGCAACCCGAGCTTCCGCGGCAATGCGATGAAGGCCGCCCGCCGCGCGGGGGAAGGGGAGGCGAGGCCACGATGCTGCGGCCGGCGCTGATCTGGCTGTCACAGCAGGGCTGGGCCGAGCGCAGTGCTCGCGCGGCGGGGATGGAGCGCCTCCTCGTACGGCGCTTCGTCGCCGGAGATACGAGGGCTGACGCGCTGGCGCTGGCGCGGCGCGTGTCGGAGGCGGGGAACGGCCTTCCCGCAGTGGGCGCCAAGTTCTCGTTCCTGGGCGAGTCCGTCACCGATCTCGCGGATGCCGAGCGCGCCGTCGCGGAGTACTGCGCGCTCGTCGGGGCAATCAGCGACGCCGGAGATCTCGACCTCCGCGTGGGCGTCAAGCCGACGCTGCTTGGGCTGGACATCTCCCACGCCACCGCCGAGCGCGGGCTGCTGCAAATCGTCGATACGGCTGCCGAACACGGGGTCTGGGTCGAGATCGACATGGAGGCGTCGGAGACGGTCGACGCGACGCTGGCGCTCTATCGCGCGGCAGCGTCGCGGTCGGAGCAGACCGTGGTCGCGCTCCAGTCCTACCTGCGCCGCACGCCCCGGGACGCGCAGGCGCTGATCGACGAGGGCATCGCGCGCGTGCGCCTGGTGAAGGGCGCCTACAGCGAGTCCGGGCAGGTTGCGTACGGCGGCGGCGCTGCGACCCGGCGGGCCTATGTGGAGCTGCTCGAGCAGCTCTGGCGCGGCGGTGCGGCGGTCACCGTGGCGACGCACGATCAGGCGCTGCACGAGGCGGCGCGGCGGCTGGAGCGGGAGCTGGGGCCACCCGCCTACTGGGAGTTCGCGCTGCTCTACGGCGTGCGGCCACAGCTCGGCGCGGCGATGCGCGCTCGCGGCGAGCGGCTGCGCATGAGCATCCCCTACGGCGCGCGCTGGTACCGCTATCTCATGCGCCGCATCGCGGAGCGGCCGGAGAACGCGCTGTTCGCCCTCCGGGCGCTGGCCGGCCGCTAAGCGATCGACATCCTCGAGGGCAACACGATTGACGAGACCGCGGGCACTCTTCCTCGACCTCGACGACACGCTGATCGACGGCCTCGGGCCCGAGGCGGTGATCCGGACGTGCGAGGAGATCGCCGCACTTCACCCGGAGCTGGACGGCGCACGGCTGGCCGCGGTCAACGCCGCGGTGTGGGAGGCCTACTGGCCCAGCGTCGAAGACAGGTGGACGCTCGGGGAGCTGAGCGGCGCGGCCGTGACCCTCGAAGCCTGGCGGCGCACGTTGCGGATTTGCGGATGCGCCGACGAGGCGGTGGCGCGACAGGCGGCCCGGATCTTCAGGCAGCAGGCTTCCGCGTCCTATCGCCTGTTCGGTGACGTCCGCGATCTCGCGGCGTCGGCGAGGCAGGCCCGCATTCCACTCGCGCTGATCACGAATGGAGCTTCCGATACGCAGCGGGACAAGCTGTCGGCTCTCGGCATCGGCCAATGGTTCGATGCGATCGTCATCTCCGGAGAGGTTGGGCTTGCCAAGCCCGACCCGCGGATCTTCGAGGTCGCCCTGGAGGCGCTGGGTCTCGGGCGGGACGGGGTCTGGCACGTCGGGGACAGCCTCGCGGCCGACGTGGCGGGCGCGAAAGCTGCTGGCGTCACGGCAGTCTGGGTCAACAGGAGTCGTCTGCGTCGTAGGGACGACGACCCCGAGCCCGACATCGAAGTCCCCTCACTCGCGGAACTGAATCCCCTGCTCTCTGCGATGCGGGGATGTGCATGAGATCGATCATTCCGGCGGGGATGGTGTACGCGGTGGCCCCGACCGCCGCGGTGATCATGGGCGATTCGCTGATGTACGTCGTGCTGCCCGTGGCGGCGCTCGAGTTCGGCGTCGCCGATCAACTCGGCCTCAGCGCCGCCTTCTGGATTGGGCTCGCGCTCAGCATCAACCGCTTCATTCGCCTGATCAGCAACGCCTTCGCCCCCGCCGTCTACCAGCGGTTCGGGGTGCGCTGGCCCTTCGTCGCCTCGATCGCCGCCGGCTCCCTGACGACGCTCGCGTACGGCTTGGGGAGCGGCCTCGCGCTGCTGCTGGTGGCCCGCGCCGCCTGGGGGGTGTCCTACTCCCACATGCGACTCGCCGCGCAGCTGACGGCGTTCGGAGTCGGCAGCTCCGCGATGCGAGGCCGGCTGATGGGCTTCTTCAACTCCGGGCAGCGGCTCGGCAGCCTGATCGCCGTCACGGCCGGCGCGGCGCTGTTCCAGCTCACCTCGAGGGAGGTGACGTTCGCAGCCCTCGCCGGGGTCGGGCTGCTCGGCATGATCGCCGCCACCCGGGCGCCCAACCTCCGGCCCGAGGGCGTTCGGCGGTCCACCGGAGGACTCGGGCAGCACCTCAACCCCTGGAGCCTCGCCGTATCGCGAATCCCCGGGTACGGCCGCAAGCTGCGGGTCCGCCTGCTCTCGATCAGCCTGATGCGCTTCGCCACGGCGTTCGGGGCGAACGGCCTCGCGATCGCGACCGCGGCGCCCTACCTCGCCGAGTTCGCCGACGAGAACGAGCGAGTGCTCGGAGGCTCGCTCGCCGTGGTGACACTCGCGGGCCTGTTGGTTGGCTTCCGGTGGCTCTCCGACCTGAGCCTCGGCGTGCCGCTAGGGCACCTCTCGGACCGCATCGGCAGGCGGCTGTCCATCGCCCTCGGCATGGCCGTGGTGCTCGCCTCGCTGGCCCTGATCGCCGCCGTTGACTCCGTGGTCGCGGCGGTCGTCGCGATACCGCTGCTGTTCATCGCCGCGGTGGGAGTGAACGCGGCGCTGGACGCGGCCATCGGCGAGACGGCGCCCGACGCGGCGCGCGCCGCGGGGCGGGGGCGGGCCCCGCCCCCGCGGGCCCCCGGCGCGGGGCGGGGGCCGGTCCGGGGTGTCGAGCTTGGACAACAGATCGGCTTCCAGGGCGGGTTCCTGGTGGCAGCCGGGCTGCTGGCGGCCGTCTGGGCGTTCTACATGGCCGCCACGGGCAATCCGCTGCGGCGACGGTCGGGCTGAGCTGCGAGGCGTCCCGCGTCGTCGCAAGCGGCGATGGTTACCAGCGGCTGGACTCCTCGGCGTGGACGTGGTCCGGCAGCGCGTAGGTGATGCCCGCCTCGTCGTATCCCGAGGCGTCGAGCAGGGAGGTGAACCTGCTGAAACTGCTCGCCTGGACGCGCTTCGGGAAGAGCCGGTAGAGGAGCCGGTGGTAGCGCTCCTGCATGCGGAACCAGGCCAGCACTCCGCGCGTGGGGCTCTTCGGATAGTGCAGCTGGTCGGCGAGCTTGTTGCCGATCAGGGCGCGCGAGATTGTGAACACGTACTTCGCTAGGCGCTGCCGCTCCTCCGGCTCGTCGATGCCGATGATCAGCGGGGCGGAGTTGACCAGGGCGCTCGCCATCGCGACGGCCTCCATCTCCGGGTCGGGCTCGCACAACGTGCCGATATCGTAGAGGCGCAGGGCCTCGTCCTCGTCCTTGAAGAGGATGGTCTCCGGGATGCCCATCAGGTAGCCGGAGTAGCGCCAGACCTGCAGGAAGCTCGCCCGCTCCTCCTCGTCGAATACCGCTCCCAGGCTCCTCAGGTGCTTCAGCAGCCTCGCCGAGAAGGCCGTGATCGCGTAGCCGACGTGCGCGGCGCTGATCGGCGTGCCCCATGCCTCGTGGTCCCAGTCCTCGGAGCCGTTGAGGAGGCGCCGCACCTGGGCGTGCACGAGCCGGATGCGGACCGAGAGCTTCCAGCCGTCGCCGCTCCGCTGCATCCCGCCGGGGAGGAAGATCTCGACCATGTGGCGGTTGTTCTGCTTCAGCCGGCGCACGCCCTGATCGCGCACTCGGCCGGTGATGAAGAACGACTTGCTGATGTTCGTCGAGAACCCCTCGACGAGCGTGCCGCCCACCATCGCGCCGAGCACCAGCCGCGAGTTGCGGTGGAACATGCGAATGCCGGGGGTGTAGGCGGCGAAGTCGACCCAGTCCGGCGGGACCGCGATCTCCTCGAAGAAGTCCCGCACCACCGGCGGCAACTCGCGCAGGTCCGCCGGGCTCTCGGCGTCCATCGCGAGCTGGAGAACCTGCCGGGACCCCTCCGACCCGAGGTCCGCAAGCGCCTCCATCAGTTCGTCCGCCTCCGGATCGCCAAGCGTCGTGTGCTCGATGTAGCGCGACGTGACGTCGGGATCGACGGCGCGGGCCCGCTCGTAGCCCGGGAGGTAGTCAGACGGCATGTTCATGGCGCGGACTCTACGCCTTTCACAACGCCTATCATCGCACGGAGCGCGCGCTATCGCCGCACATCCCCAGAATAAGTCATGCGGCAAGCCGGTCCGCGACCGTTACGCAATCGACAGGGCGCACGGCAAGGTCGCCTCGGCAACCGGGATCGTGAACCCCGCAAGCGACTACAATCACGCCCGACTGCCGTCCTCGTCCTCCGCCACCGCGCGAGGCCGCGAGCGGGCGGGTCTGCCACCCCGAGGTGCGAGAGGAGCAACCGATGAAGGCCGCGATCATGCACCGCGTGCACCAGCCGCTGACCGTCGAGCAGGTCGAGATCGACGAGCCGGGCGACCACGAGATCCTCGTCAAGACTTCAGCCTCCGGCGTCTGCCACTCCGACCTCCACTACATCGAGGACCTGATGCCGATGCGCACGCCCGCGATCCTCGGGCACGAGGCCGCCGGGGTCGTCGAGGCGGTCGGCTCGCGGGTGACGTACGTGCAGCCCGGCGATCACGTGATCGCCTGCGGCTCCGCCTTCTGCGGCGAGTGCCGCGAGTGCCTGACCGGCCACCCCAACCGCTGCATCGACAAGCCCTTCCGCACGATGGACGATCCGCCGCGCATCACGCTCGACGGCATCCGCGTGCACAACTCCGTCTCCAACATCGCCAGCTTCGCAGAGTGGATGCTGCTCAGCGAGCGCGGCGTGGTGAAGGTGCGCGAGGACATGCCGCTCGATGTCGCCTCGCTGGTCGGCTGCGGCGTGATCACGGGCGTGGGGGCGGTGCTCAACGCCGCCCAGGTGAAGCCCGGCTCGAGCGTCGCCGTCTTCGGTGTCGGCGGCGTCGGGCTCTCCGCCGTGCAGGGCGCCTACATCTCCGGCGCGAGCCAAATCATCGCCGTCGACCTGCTGGACTCGAAGCTGGAGACGGCCCGCGAGTTCGGCGCCACGGACGCCGTCAACGCCTCCAACGAGGACCCCGTCAGCGCCGTGCGCCGGCTCAGCAGCGGCGGCGTCGACTACTCCTTCGAGGCGATCGGGAACGCCACCGTCGCGCTGCAGTGCGTGCAGTCGCTCGGCCTCGGAGGGCTGGCGACGATCATCGGCGTGGTCCCGGCCCACGAGACGATCGCGCTCGGCGGGCGCGAGCTCGCGGGCGAGAAGTCGATCCGCGCGACCACGATGGGCTCGAACAAGTTCCGCGTCGACATGCCGAAGCTGATCGACCTCTACATGCAGGGCCGCCTCAAGCTCGACGAGATGGTCTCCCGCCGCGGCGACCTCGAGGAGGTCAACGACATGTTCAAGGCGATGAACAAGGGCGAGGTCGCCCGCCAGGTCATCGTCTTCGACTAGCCTCACCTGCCGGCCGCAACCGCTCCCCGCAGTGGAGTCGCGATGAGGCGCCGCGCACGTCGGGCACTGCTCGCGCTGACGCTGGCCGCGCTGATCGCCGCCTGCCGCGGCGAGGACAACGGCGTGCCGACGCTCGTCTCGACGCCACCGCCGCCCGCGACGCCGACAGCGGGCGCCTCGCCTCCGCCGGCCGCATCCCCCGCGCCGACCGTGGCGGCCACCTCGCCCACGTTGCAGGCGCCCTCGGTCGTCTCCACGCCGCCACCGGCAGCGACGCCGACCGCCTCGCCCGCGGCGACACCGACCGCCTCGCCCGCGGCGACACCGAGCCCGTCACCCACCACCACCGCCTCGCCCTCGCCGACGGCGACGCCGTCTCCATCCCCGACGCCGACGGCGACGCCCAACGAGGCGCCTTCGCCCGCCCCGACCGCCACCGCGTCCCCATCC
>VXMT01000098.1 GCA_009840965.1 Chloroflexota bacterium | reverse complement strand
CGCGGCTACTCCTCCGGCTGCAGCTGTTCGAGCAGCGAGCGCGGGGAGGCCGGGAGCGAGGTGATGCGCAGGTCGGTGGCGTCGTGGATCGCGTTCGCGATCGCGGCCAGCGGCGGCACGATCGGCACCTCGCCCACCCCGCGCACGCCGTAGGGGTGCCCGGGGTTCGGGACCTCGACGAGGATCGTCTCGATCTCCGGCAGGTCGAGCGCTGTCGGCATGCGGTAGTCCAGCAGGCTGGAGTTCGCCATGCTCCCATCCTCGCGGTAGAAGTACTCCTCGGTCAGCGCCATGCCCGCGCCCTGCGCGGCCCCGCCCTGGATCTGCCCCTCGACGTAGGAGGGGTGGATCGCGGTGCCCACGTCCTGCACGGCCGTGTAGCGCAGCACGTCCACCTTGCCCGTCTCCGGGTCCACCTCGACGTCCACGATGTGACAGCCGAAGGCGGCCCCGACGGTCGAGGGCGCCACGTCGGCGTGGCCCTGGATCATCCCGCCGGTCCCGCCGAGCCGGCCGCAGATCTGGCTGAAGGTCATCGAGCGCGGCTCGCCGTCATCGTCGGCGGGGCCGCGGATCACGGCGTCGTCGCCGTAGCTGACGTCGTCGCGGTCTACCTCCCAGATGCGGGCGGCGCGCTCCTCGAGCTGGCGGCGGATGTCCATCGCCGCCTCGTAGACGGCCCAGCCGGTCGCGAAGGTGGTGCGGCTGCCGCCGGTGACGCCGTTGAAGCCGACCGAGTCCGTGTCGACGACCAGCGGCTTGACCTGCTCGTAGCTGATGCCGAGCGTCTCCGCGAACTGCATCGCCAGCGCCGCGCGCTGCCCGCCGATGTCGACCGAGCCGAGGATCAGGCTGGCCGTGCCGTCGGCGTTGAGCGAGCCGTAGGCGCTCGATTCCATCCCGGCGTTGTGCCAGAAGCCCATCGAGACGCCGCGGCCCTGGTTCCTGCCGGACAGCTCGGAGCGGTAGTGCGGGCTCTCCATCGCCGCCCGCATCACCTCCTCGGCGCCGATCCGGGCCTGCGCGACGCCGTCGACGCGGCGCGAGCCCTGGCTGGCGGCGTTCTTGAGCCGCAGCTCCATCGGCTCCATCTCGAGGCGCTCCGCCAGCTCGTCGATGAGCGACTCCACGGCGTAGGTGCCCTGCGGCGAGCCCGGCGCGCGGTAGGCCGAGACCTTCGGCTTGTTAACGATCACGTCGTAGGCGTCGGTGATCAGGTTGGGGATGTCGTAGGAAGAGAACATGCAGCCCGCGCCCGCGCCGACCGGGGAGCCGGGGAACGCGCCTGCCTCGTAGGCGAGGTAGGCCTCGCCGGCGACGATCGTGCCGTCGCGCTTCGCGCCGATCTTGCAGCGCACGTAGGTGGCCGAGGTCGGCCCGGTGCCGACCAGCACCTCCTCGCGCGTCATGATCATCTTCACGGGGCGACCGGTCTTCTTCGAGAGGATCGCGGCCATCGGCTCCATGTACGCGTTGATCTTGCCTCCGAAGCCGCCGCCGATCTCCATCGGGACGACCTTCACCCTGGAGACCGGCACGTCGCACAGCTTGGCGACCTGCATGCGCACGGCGAACGGGCCCTGCGTGCTGACCCAGACCGTGATCTCGCCGTCCTTGTTCCAGAACGCCGTGCCGTTGTGCGGCTCGATGTAGCCCTGGTGCGCCGTCGAGGTCTCGAAATCGCGCTCGAGGACGATGTCCGCCTCGGCGAAGCCCTGCTCGACATCGCCCAGCTCGAAGCGCAGGTGGCTGGCGATGTTCGAGAAGTCCTCGGAGCGGTTGTCGCTGGGTACGAAGCGCGCGGCCATCTCCGTGGTGTGCATGTGCTCGTGCACCTGCGGCGCGCCGTCCGCCATCGCCTCGTGGACGCTCATCACCGTGTCGAGCGGCTCGTACTCCACCTCGATCAGCGCGAGCGCATCCTCGGCGATGTGCGGGTCGCTCGCGCAGATGGCGGCGACAGCGTGTCCGGCGTAGAGCGCCTTGTCCGAGGCGAGCACGTTGTCGCGGATGTACTTGAACGGCGCAAAGGTCTCGCCGAGGTCGACGAGGTCGTCGCCGAGGCGCGGGAAGTCCGCGTTGGTGATGACGGCGTGCACGCCCTCGAGGGCGAGCGCCTTCGAGGCGTCGATGTTGAGGATGCGGGCGTGCGCGTGGGGGCTGCGCAGCACGCGCCCGTAGAGCATGCGCGGCAGGCGCACGTCCGCGCCGTACTCGGCCCGTCCGGTGACCTTGTCCGCGCCGTCCGGGCGTACCGGCCGGGTGCCGATGACCTTGTTTCGCTCGGTGGCGACCACGCTGCACTCCTTCACATAGCGCGCCCCGGAAGGCGCGTCGTCTGCCTGTTGCCGCGCATGATACCGCGCCTCGCCGTTGCGCGACGCCTCGCAGCGCGCGGGCCGCGCGTTGCCTGCTTGACCTGCCGAGGAACGGCGGATTGGAGCCCGCAAGCGGGCATGCTAGGGTCCCGCAGGTACATCGACCGCGCAGGCGCCCGTGTTGCAGTCGAGGCGATCATGGCTGAGTCCAGCGTCGACTCCGTCCTGATCGTCGTGGTCGTCGCGGCCAAGTATCTGCTGCCCTTGCTGCTCATCCCGTTCCCGTTCGTCGCCGGGTGGGCCAACTTCGTCCTCGACTCCGTGGACGGCGATCTCCTGATCCCGCTCGGGCTCTCCGACCCCGTGTACCAGAACGTCGACAAGTCAGCGGACTACGTTACGTATGTATGCATGGTGGTCGCGGCGTGGAAGTGGCCGTTGCGTCGAGCCATCATTGCCCTGTTCGCGCTGCGCACGGTTGGGCAAGCGCTGTTCTTCATCACGAGCAACGAGATCGTGTTCTTCCTGTTCCCGAACTTCCTCGAGCCGCTGTTCCTCGTCTACGCCACGATCCTGTTCTTCAAGCGGGACGCTGCGCCCGCGTTCCTCGCTCGGCACGCGGTCGTGATCTGGGTGCTGGTGATCGCGTACAAGCTCCAGGATGAGTTCGTCACGCACGTCGCCAACATCGACCGCTCCGAACTCGTAGGCCGCTTGTTCGGAGGCTGAGCAGCCGCGCAGCGATCGTCGGCATTCCGCGCCCGCGACGCCTACACCCAGCGCATCGAGGCGCGCGCGGCGGCCTGCTCGCGGCGGCTTTTCTCCGCCCAGCGCTCCAGGAACTCCGCCCCCACGACCTGCTGCGCCTCCGGCCAGCGCATCGCCGGCTCCGGGCTCAGCGTCTCGCGCTCGCGTACGGCGCAGAGGAAGGCGGTGGCGTCGCCGAGGTCGTGGCGCTCGATCACCTCGCAGCCGAGGTAGCCGACGCAGCCGGGGAACCACGGGTCGCCCGCCCCGGTCAGCGCGACCTCGAGACCGGCGAGCTTGTCGCCGTCGCGGCCGGAGCGCAGGCCGAGCGGCTCGAGCAGCGGGAGCTGCGACGCGGAGAGCGCGGTCACGGAGAGCGTGCCCGAGGCGATCGCCAGCTCGTGCGTGTAGTTCGTCTTCGAGAGCGAGACGAGCACGCGCGGCTGCTCAGGCACGATCGAGGCGCCGAAGACCGAGACGCAGATCTGTGCGTTCGGCGGCGCGCCAGCCTCGAGGCCGCGCGCGCCGATCGCGCAGAGCGGCGACCAGAACGAGGAGAGCACGTCGCGCGGCGGTGGTCCGCTTCCCTGCTGCGTCATCGCCGCCCTCCTCACCTCGCAGCCCCATCATGCCAGCCGTGCCCCGCCAGCCCGCCATGCTGTAGCCTGACCGCCGGTGCGCGCGCCGCGCCACGGGGTCCGATGGAAAGGCCGCTTCGTGAGCGAATCCAGCGAGGGCATGGTCACGATCGAGGAGGCCGTGCCGGTCGGGCACGGCGGTGATCGCGAGCTGCTCGTCGATGTCTACCGGCCGCCCGCGCACATCGAGACGCGGCCGGCGGTGCTGCTGATCCACGGCGGCGGCTTCCAGATGGGCGACCGCGAGCAGCTGAAGTGGTACGGGCTGATGCTCGGGCGGCGCGGCTACCTCTGCGTCACCTGCGAGTACCGGCTCGTGCAGGAGGCCGCCTGGCCCGCGCAGATCCACGACGTCAAGACGGCGCTGCGCTGGATGCGCGCGAACGCCGAGGGACTCGACATCGACCGCGAGCGGATCGCCGTCTGGGGGCACTCGGCGGGCGGGCACCTCGCGCTCTTCGCCGGCGGCACGCAGAACGACCCGTCCTGGGAGGGCGAGGGCGGCAACCCCGGCGCGGGCACGGGTGTCGCCACCGTCGTGTCCTACTACGGTCCGGCGACGCTGTGGCGCTCAGAGGACGGCTTTAGCCCGATCGACATCCTGCTCGGCGAGCACCCCTCCGCCGAGCAGATCGACGCCGCCAGCCCCCTCACGTACGTCGGCGGGTCGTACCCGCCGACGGCGCTGATCCACGGCTCCGACGACGCGACCGTCCCGGTCGCCCAGAGCACGCTGATGTACGAGGCGCTGAGCGAGGCGGGCGTGCCCGTGGAGCTGCTGATCCTCGCCGGGCAGCCGCACTCCTTCGACCTCTCGCGAACGATGGGCCGCCATGGCATGAACAGCGGCGCGCTCTTCCTCGACCGCTACCTTGCCGGCACCGTGCCGGCCGACGGGACCGAGGTGCTGCGCAGGATGAGGGAGATCGGCGAGGCCGACCGGGCGAAGCGCGCGGCGGCGGAGGCCGGGATGCAGGATCGTACCTAAAGGTGCGATAATAGTGTCGTGACGAGCCGGGAGTTCATCCGGCGAGCGCGTGCGTATGCCCGCCGCTCGGGGCAATCGTTCCGGTTCGACGCGGCGCACGGCAAGGGCAGCCACGATGCTGTATGCCTACCACTGCGATCTCACCCCCGACGGCGACGGGGGCCTCGTTGCTACCTTCCCCGACGTGCCCGAGGCCATCACCGGCGGCGCGGACCGCGCCGAGGCGCTGGCGATGGCCGGGGACGCCCTCGTGACGGCCCTCGCCGGGTACGTGCACGAGAAGCGCGAGATTCCCGCTCCCGGCGCGGCCGCCGAGGGCCGGGAGCTTGTCGCCGTGCCGACGGTGGCGGCGGCCAAGCTGGCCCTCTATTCGGCCATGCGGGCGCAGGGGATCACGAAGGTAGAGCTGGCGCGACGGCTCGGCGTCAGCGAGGCGGCTGTGCGCAAGCTCGCCAACCCGGACCACCGCTCCCACGTCAGCCAGGTCGAGAAGGCGCTCCGCGCCGTCGGCCGCAGCATCCGCGTCGAGGTCACCGCCGCCTGACTCCGCCGCCCAGCGCGACAACAGCGCCGCCGACGCGGTAGCCTGTCGCCGGCGAAAGGCGGGAGCCATGAGGGTCGAACGCGAACGGCTGGACCGCACGATCAACCCGCGCACCGTCGCGGTCGTCGGCGACGCCAAGATCCGCAACTACCGCTGGCTGAAGAGCATGGAGACCTTCCAGGGCCCCGTGTACTCCGTCCAGGTCGACCCCAACGAGATCCCGAACATCGAGGAGATGGGCATTCCCAACTACGCGAGCCTCCTCGAGATCCCGGACGAGATCGACTTCGTGCTGGTGGCCGTGCCGCGCAACGTCGCGCCCTTCATCCTGCGGCACTGCGTCGAGAAGGACGTGGCCGGTGCGGCCTTCTTCACCTCCGGCTTCGCCGAAACCGACACCGAGGACGGCCTCGAGCTGCAGGCGACGCTGACGGAGCTGGCGCGCGACTCCGGCCTCGCACTGATCGGGCCGAACTGCATGGGCCTCTACAACCCCGGCGTCGGCGTGCGCTTCGGTCCCAACCAGCCCTCGGGCTTCGAGGGCCGGGTCAGCTTCGCCGCGCAGAGCGGCGCGCACACCGGCGACCTGATCGAGGCCGCCCACGACGCGGGCGTCCTGCTCGGCAAGGCGGTCAGCTTCGGCAACGGCATCGTGCTGGAGAACGCCGACTACCTCGAGTACTTCGCAGGCGACCCCAACACCGACGTGCTCGCGATGTACGTGGAGGGCCTGCAGGACGGGCAGCGCTTCTTCCGCCTGCTGCGCGAGACCACGCGCCACAAGCCGGTCGTGCTCTGGAAGGGCGGCCGCACCGAGGACGGCGGGCGCGCCACCGCCTCGCACACGGCCTCGCTGGCCGGCTCGGCCGAGGTCTGGGACGCCGCCTGTCGCCAGGCCGGCGCGCTGCAGGCGCGCAACCTCACCGAGCTGGTCGACATCCTCAAGGCGCTGACGATGATCCCGCCCTTCACGGGCGACGGCGTCGGCATCGCCGGCGGCTCCGGCGGGCAGTCGGTGGCGATGGCGGACGCCTTCTCGACGGCCGGGCTGCGCGTGCCGACGCTCACCGACGAGTCCTACGCGCAGCTCGAGGAGTGGTTCAGCCTCGTCGGCGCGAGCTTCCGCAACCCGATCGACATGGGCTCGAACCGCACGGAGCTGGAGCAGATCTTCGGCATCCTCGACCGCGACGAGCACATCGACGCGATCGTGATGCAGATCCGCCCGCGTCCGCAGGACGACCCGGACCGCGAGCTGCTCGAGGAGCTGGTGGAGGCGCTGGTGCGCTCGAACGAGCGCTCGGCGAAGCCGCACATCGCGCTGCTGCACTCGCCCAAGCCGCTCGCCCACGCCGAGGCGATCCGCGAGATCTCGGGCATGCTCGCCGAGCAGGGCATCGCCAGCTTCGAGAGCTACGATCGCGGCGCGCGCGCCCTCGCCACCGCCCGCGCCTGGCACGCCTCGCGCGCCAACGGGGGGTAGGCGGCGCGGGCGGGAGCTCGTGCCCCGCGGGCGTCGGACGAGCACGCTGCGCGGCTCGGCTGGATTCCGGCTCTCGCCGGAATGACGGGGTTAGGGAACGGCCCCTCCGGCCCTCTCCCCTCCGGCCCCCTCTCCCTGGGGCGGTGGCTTATACCAATATGACGCTGGCGGCCATCATACGGCTGTT
>VXMT01000153.1 GCA_009840965.1 Chloroflexota bacterium | reverse complement strand
GGGCGGGGGGGGGGGGGGGGGGGGCCGCGCGGGGGGGGGGGGCGCGCCGGGGCGCGCCGCTACTGGCGCTCCGCCACGGAGGCGACCGCGCGGCGCGCGTCCTCCTGCCGCCCGGCGAGCGGCTCACCGTCAACGAGGGCGATCCAGCGGTAGGCGAAGCGCAAGCCGCGCTCGCTCGCCGATCCAAGCGGATCGTGGCGCCAGGCGTCGGGCAGCGTCGCGTCGGGCGTGGCCGTGAAGCAGTGCCAGCGCTGCGGTCCGGGCGTGGCGGAGCCCGGTACGTCATCGTGCTCGAGCGTCGCGACCGCCTCCCAGCCCTCGATCCGCAGGCCGCTCTCCTCCGCCACCTCGCGCGCGACGGCCGCGAGCGGAGCCTCGCCGTCCTCGACCGTGCCGCCAGGAACCTGCAACGCCGCCTCCGGCTGTCCGGCGTGCTCGAAGACGAGCAACTCAAGGCCCGCCGCACGCTCGCGCAGCACGAACCCGTAGGCTTTCTCGATCAAGGTCCCGCCCGGCGACTCAGGGCTCGCTCGATCGCGCCGCCTCCGGATCGGTCGGCTCGCCCAGGGGGACGCGCGGCGGAGCGCGGTGCGTGTAGATGCTCTGCAGCAGGCCGACGGCGATGAAGGTGGCGAGCAGCGCGGTGCCGCCCTGCGAGATGAACGGCAGCGGCAACCCGGTCGCCGGGAAGAGCCTCAGGTTCACCGCCATGTTGAGGATCGCCTGCCCCAGCAGCATCGCGGTCAGCCCGGACGCCAGCAGCCGCCCGAACGTATCCGGCGCATGGCGAGCCGCCTCGAACCCTCGCCAGCCGATCAGCGCGAAGAGCAGGACCACGGCGAGCGTGCCGATCAGGCCGAGCTCCTCGCCGATCAGCGCGAAGATGAAGTCGCTCGAGCGCGCGAGGATGCCGTAGAGGTGCGACTCACTCCCCCCGAACAGCCCGCTGCCGGTCGCGCCACCCTCGGCGAGCGCGGTCTCCGCCTGGCGCAGGCTGTACCCGGTCCCCAGCGGGTCGCGCTCCGGGTTGAGGAAGACGGCGATGCGCTCGCGCTGGTAGTCCGGTACCGCGAGCGCATACACCAGCGGCATCAGCCCCGCGAACGTGGCGAAGAGCCCACCGAGCGTGCGCAGCGGCGCGCCCCAGACCAGCGCCACGGCGAGCCAGCCCACGATCAGCACCAGCGCCGTGCCGGTGTCCGGCTGGATCAGCACCGGCAGCGTGAGCCCGCCGAGCAGCGCGAGCGTGAACAGCAGGGCGGGCAGCCTCGGCGCCCGCACGCTCGCGTACGAGGCGAGCGCGAGCACCAGCGCCAGCTTCGCAAGCTCCGAGGGCTGGAAGGTGGCGCCCCCCACGGTGAGCCAGCGCCGCGCCCCGTACTCGGTCTCGCCGACGAGGGCCGCCAGCACCAGCAGCGCCGCGACCATCAGGTACAGGGCTGCGCCGCCCTGCCGCAGCAGGCGGTAGTCGAAGCGCGCCGCGAACAGCATCGCGCCCACGCCCATGACCGCGATAAAGCCGTGGCGCAGCGCGCCGTTCGTGAGCAGCGGGTGCGGCGGATCGCCGAGGGTTGCCGAGTAGACGCTGACGAGGCCGAGCGCCGCGAGCAGCGTGACCGCCGCCCAGAGCGCGACATCGCTGCGCTGGAGCTGACCGGTCAGCGCCTCGCGAATCATGGCCGCGACCTCCCGACCGTGGCCGCCGGGCTCCAGTACCACTCCTCCTCTGGACTCATGTGCAGCCCGAAGTAGGCGGCGAGGATCTCGCGCGCGACCGGACCGGCGTGCGTGGCGCCGACCCCGTACTCGAGGTAGACGACGATCGCCACCTCGGGGTCGTCGTAGGGGGCGAAGCCGATGTACCAGCCGTGGGATGCGAGCAGCCCGTCCTCGTTCCTGGTCCCGAACTCGGCGGTCCCGGTCTTGCCGGCGATCTCGATGCCGACGGGCTCGCCCCGCCAGGCGGTGCCGCCGTCGTCGGCGGCGCGGCGCAGCGCCTCGCGCACGACCTCCAGGTGCTCGGCGTCGATGGGCACCGTGCCGGCGACCCGGCGCTCGAGCGGGATCACGCCGTCGGGTGTGCGCAACGCGTGCCCGATGCGCGGTACGAGCAGATCGCCGCCGTTGGCGAGGGCGGCCGTGGCGACCGCCATCTGCAGCGGGGTGACCTCCACGTAGCCCTGCCCGATACCCATGTTGTAGCTGTCGCCCAGCACCCAGGGCTCGCCGATCACCTCCGCCTTCCAGTCGGCGTCGGGGACGAGGCCTGCGGACTCGCCGGGGAGGTCCAGGCCGGTCGGCGCGCCGAACCCGAAGGCCCGCGCGTAGGCGGAGAGGCGCTCGATGCCCAGGCCCTCGAACGTCTCGTCGTCCTGGTCGTAGCCGCCGGCCAGGTAGTAGTAGTAGACGTCCGACGATCGCGTGAGCCCGGTGTAGAAGTTCAGCAGGCCGTGCGGCGCCCAGTCCCTGTAGGTGTAGACGACCTCCGGGTCGTAGATCGAGCGAACCGTCAGGGTGCCGCTGCTGAAGATCTCGGTCCCGGGTGTGGCGACGCCTTCCTGCAGCGCGGCGGCGCCGACGAACGGCTTGAAGATCGAGCCGGGCGCCGGCGCGTCCATGTAGGCCCGGTGAACCAGCGGGCGGGTCGGATCGTTGAGGAGCGCGCCGATGTCTCCGTCGCGGTTGTGCCAGCCGAAGGCGCTTACGTCGTACGAGGGGTAGGTCGCCAGCGCCAGCAGCTCGCCGCTGCGCACGTCGATCAGCACCGCGGCGCCGGACCGCGAGAGCTCCTCCGGGTCGCGCTTCTCGACCTCGACGGCGTAGGCGATGCCCTGCTCGATGCCCTTCACGAGCGCCTCGATCGCGGCGCGCTGCATCTCCATCTCGATGCTGAGGATCAGGTCCACGCCGCCGCTCGGAGCCTCGGCGCCGAGGCTGCGCAGTTCGCGGCCCACGGGATCGGAGAGCACGAGGCGCTCGCCATCCTCGCCGCGCAGCTCGGTCTCGTAGGTCATCTCCACGCCCGCGCGTCCCACGAGCGCGTCGAGCCGGTAGCCGGCGTCGAGGTAGGCGTCGGCCTGCTCGGCGGTGATCGGTCCCACGTAGCCGACCATGTGGGCCAGCACGTCGCCGCCTCCGTAGACGCGCCTCGGGGCCGTGCGCACGCGGGCGGCGGGCACGTCGGCGAGGGCGGCGCGCAGGGCGATCGCCTCTTCGCGGCCGAAGCCCTCGCGCAGCGTCAGCGGCGCGAGCGGGTCGATCCCCGCGAGCGGCTGGGCGAGCGCCTCCTCGATCACGGAGCGCGGCACGAGTCCGACCCGCTCGATCGCGCGCAACGCGCTCAGCCGCTGCGCCGGGTCCGCCGGGAGGTTGCCGGGGACAAGCGCGAGCGAGAACGTGGCCACGTTGCTGGCGAGGATCGAGCCGGTGCGGTCCATGATTTGCCCGCGCAGCGGCTCCACCGGGACGCTGCGCACGTACTCGCCGCTGATGTTCCCCCGCGCTGCGTCCTGCGCGGCCGAGGGAGCAGGCACCTCGGCGTACAGCTGCAGGCGCACCAGCTGCACGGCGAGCACGACCAGCAGCAGCGCGCCGACGGCCTGGATGGCGAGGAGGCGTTGATTGTTCACTCGAACAGCCTCCTGTGCTCATCGGGATCCACGGTCGGCCGCCACTGCAGCGTCCACCCGCCGGCGGCGAGGATGACGGTGAGGGCGAGGGCGGGGACGGCGGTCCAGGTTGCGCCCTCGATCAGCGCGCTCTGCTGCTCGGCGGAGAGCGCGCCCAGCCCGCTCGAGAATCGCATCATCGCCTGGAAGGCGAGCACGCCGAGGCCCGCCGCCAGCGGCGCGAGCAGGAGCCGCTCCCAGCTGCGCAGCGCCGCCGCCGGGAGCAGCAGGGCGGCGGTCGGGAGCATCGCCAGCAGGAACCAGCCCGCGCGCTCCTCGGAGGCCACGCCGAGCACGCTCGCCGCGAGGATCGCCGCGGGCACCGCCTCGCCGAGGCCGCGCGCGGCGCCCCAGCCGGCGATCACGATCAGCGGCAGCACGGGCGCCGCCAGCGGCTGATCGAGCCAGAGCGGCGTCGCGCCGAGCTGCAGCAGCGCCGCGGCCACGCCGAGCAGCGTGGCGACGGCGGAGAACAGCACTCGCTGCAGCAGCGCGCCGGACAGGGCGTTCATTTGTCCGTCCCCGTCCCCGAGGCCGTGCGCGCCGGCTCCGTGATCACGAGCACGTGCTCCAGCCGGTCGTACGTGGCCAGCGGCTCGACGCGGATGGTGGCGAAGAGGTCCTGCCCGCTGCGGTCGACCTCCGCGACCAGCCCGGCGAGCAGCCCCCCGGGCAGCCCGCCGATCAGCGCCGAGGTGAGCACGAGGTCGCCTTCGCTGATCGGATCCCCGACCGGCGCGAACTCCAGCCGCAGACCGTCACGGCTGCCGGTGAGCGCGGTCTGCGTGCGTGTGGACTGGACGACCGCGGCAATCGCCGACTGCGGGTCGCTCAGCAGCCGCACGCGCGCGCGCTGGTCCTGCACGGAGGAGACGAGCCCGATCAGCGTCGCGCCGCTGCCCAGCACCGCCTGCCCCTTGCGCACACCGTCGCGCGCGCCGCGATCGATCACGATCACGTCGCGGCCCGGCGCCGGATCGCGCAGCACGACCGCCGCGGCGAGGGTGGAGCCGACGTCCTCGGCGCCCGCGGCCACCCGCAGATCCTCGAGCTGGCCGCTCGTGATCACGGTCTCGCGGAGCCGGGCGTTCTCGCCCTCGAGGCGGGCGATCTGCTGCCTGAGGGCGGCGTTCTCCGTGCTCAGCTCCTCGATCCGCCCGCCGTGCTGGGCGGCGTCGGAGAGGGTCCGGGCAAGGTCGCCGGCGCTGTCGATGAACGGCCCGACGATCAGGCCGCCGCGCTCCTCGAAACCCGCGGCGCCCTGCGCGCGCGAGCCGGCGATCAGCGCGCCCGCGACGGTCAGCAGTGCGATCAGCCAGAACGCGTGGCGTAGTACGGCCACGGGCGTACCCTCCGCGCGATCCGATCGCTGACAGGGGGCGCGGGACGCGAGGAGATCGGATCGTCAGAACCGGCGGATGCGAGGTGTCGGCGCCCGTTCACCCGGCGTATTGCAGTCTACCAGATCGCCCTTGCGACCCCGCCGGTAGCGCTAGCGCACCGGCCGGCGCTGGCTGATCTGGGCCTGCACCTTGCGCAGTGTTTCGGTCTCCTCGAGGGTCTCGGCGCAGCCGCGCACCACCGACCGCAACGGGTCCGCCGCCACGTACGTGGGGAAGCGGATCTCGGCGGAGATGCGGCGATCGAGGCCGCGTAGCAGCGAGCCCCCGCCCGCCATGGCGATGCCGTGCAGCATCAGGTCGGCGACCAGTTCGGGCGGCGTCGTCTCGATCGTCGCCTGGACCGCGTGCACGATCTCGCTCGTGATCGGCGAGAGCGCGTCCCGCACCTCGACCGTCGAGACCTCGACGGACTTGGGCAGGCCGGTCGCGAGGTCGCGGCCGCGAATGTCCACGCGGCCTTCCTCCTCAAGCGGGTAGGCGGAGCCGGCCTCGATCTTGATCGACTCGGCGCTGCGCTCGCCGATCAGCATGTTGTGCACCTGCCGCGCGTACTGCATCAGCGCCTGGTCCATCGCGTCCCCGGCAGCCCGCACCGACCGGGAGACGACGATGCCGCCGAGGGCGATCACGGCCACCTCGGTCGTGCCGCCGCCGATGTCGATGATCATCTGTCCGGCGGGGTTCATGACGGGGAGCTTGGAGCCGATCGCGGAGGCCATCGGCTCCTCGATCAGGTAGCAGGAGCGAGCGCCGGCGGCGACGGCGGCGTCGTGGACGGCGCGCTTCTCCACCTCCGTCGCTCCGGACGGGATGCCGACCACCACGCGCGGCTTGGGGATGCCGATCCCGAAGCGCTCGTGCACCTGGCGGATGAAGTGCTGCAGCATCCGCTCGGTCACGGAGAAGTCGGAGATCACGCCGTCGCGCAGCGGGCGCACCGCGACGATCGTCGAGGGCGTGCGGCCGACCATCAGCTTCGCCTCGTCGCCGATAGCGAGCACGCGCTTGGAGACGGTGTCGATCGCGACCACCGAGGGCTCGTCGACGACGATGCCGCGCCCACGCACGAAGACCAGCGTGTTGGCGGTCCCGAGGTCGATCCCGATGTCGTGCGAGAAGATGCCGAGGAAGCTCGAGAGCGGGTTGAAGGCCACGGGGGACTCCCCTTTCGCGGCGTTCAATCCCGGGATGTGCCAACGAGCGCTCGCCCCGCGCGAGGCAGGGGAGCGGCCAGCGGGGCCCCGCCGCAGGCGCCCGCGTCGCCAGTATAGCCGCACGCGCCGCGCCTTGTGGATAACTTTCGGCGGGTTACCCCTCGCCGTCCCAGCCGCGCTCGCGAAGGCGCGCGACGAACTCGTCCTCGTCGAGGATCGTGGTCTCCAGCGCCTCGGCGCGCGCGCGCTTCGCGCCGCCGCCTGCGCCTGCCAGCAGGTAGCTGGTCTGCTTGCCGACCGCGCCGCTGACGCGGCCGCCCAGCTCCTTGATCAGCGCCTCCACCTCGTTGCGCGACCAGCGCTCGAGGGCGCCGGTGACGACCACCACGTCGCCCTCGAGCGGCCCGCCGCGCGCCGATGTGTCGTCGTCCATGCGTACGCCGGCGGCCGCGAGGCGGTCGATCTCGGCGCCGTTGTCGGCACGATCGAGGTACTCGTGCAGCGCCTGCGCGACGATCGGGCCGACGCCGTCGATCGCCTCGATCTCCTCGACGGGGGCGGCCCGCAGGCGGTCCATCTCGCCGAAGTGCACCGCGATGTCGCGCGCGGTCTCGCCGCCGACGTGGCGGATGCTGAGCGCCACCAGCAGCCGCCGCAGCGGCCGCTGCTTGCTTGCCTCGATCTGCGCGAAGAGGTTGTCGAGCGTCTTCTCGCCGATGCCGTCGAGGGCGAGCAGCTCCTCGCGGCGCGCCGGCAGCTCGTAGATGTCGGCCACGCCACGGATGAACTCCAGCTC
>VXMT01000271.1 GCA_009840965.1 Chloroflexota bacterium | reverse complement strand
CCACCTGGCCCGGCGGCTGGGCCCCCCGCCGCTGCTCGGCTACGACCGGATCGGGCGGGCGCGGGCCGGCCTCGCGCTCCTCGGGGGCGCCGTCGTCTGGCTGCAGCTCGCGCTGCGCCACGACGCCGTGCCGGCGGCGGCGCCCGTGCACCTGACGGCCGCCGAGGCAGCCGAGTTCGTCGCGCGTCCCGCGCTGCTGGAGATCGGGAGCACGGCCACCGCGATCCTGATCGCCGGGCTGCTGATCGGTCTGCTCGTGCACGGCCGCGAGCGCGTGGCGGGGCGGCTCGTCTTCGGGGCGGCCGCCGTCGTGCAGGCGATCTTCTTCGCCGCGACCGCCATCGCCATCGGCTGAGCCGGGCCTGACCGCAACGAGCACCGGGGGTAGCATCGGCGCGTGGATGTCGAGGCGATCGTCGTGGGGGCCGGCCCGGCCGGCAGCACGGCCGCGCGCGAGCTGGCGCGGCGCGGCGTCGACACGCTGCTCCTCGATCGCGCGCGCTTCCCGCGCGACAAGCCCTGCGGCGGCGGCGTCACCGTGCGCTGCGACGCGCTCCTCCCCTTCTCGCTCGAACCCGTCGTCGAGGACGTCACCTACGGCGCGGTGATCCAGATGCGGGGCGGGCGCAAGGTCGCCCTGCGCCACGACGAGCCGCTCACCTACATCACGCAGCGCAGCCGCCTCGACCACTACCTCGTGGAGCGCGCGCAGGAGTCCGGCGCCGAGTTCCGCGACGGCCAGCGCGTGCGCAACGTGACGCGCCAGGGCGACGGCAGCTTCGAGGTCGCCGTCGGCAACGGTGCCGCGCCGGAGGTGCACCGCGCGCGCGTCGTGATCGGCGCGGACGGCGCGAACGGTGTCGTCGGCTCCTCGCTCGGCTACGAGCACGCCGAGGAGAGCGGCGTGGGCCTCGAGGGCAACGTCCCGTGCCCGGACGGCGTGCCGGAGTGGCTGCGCGGCAACGTCGTGCTGCAGCTCGGGGTGATGCGAGGCGGCTACGGCTGGCTCTTCCCCAAGGAAGACCACGTCAACGTCGGCGTCGGCTGCTGGAAGGCCACCGCCGGCGATCTGCGCACGGAGCTCAACGCGCTCTGCCGCAGCTACGGCATCGACCCCGATCGCCTCGAGTCGCTGCGCGGCCACCACCTGCCGATGCTGCGCCACGGCAGCGTGATCGCCGCCGACGGATCGGCGCTGATCGGCGACGCGGCGGGGCTGATCGACCCGCTCTCGGGCGAGGGCATCCTCGCCGCGATCTCCTCGGGCGCCGCGGTCGCCCCGGTGGCGCACGGCTACCTGCGAGGCGAGCGCGACTCGCTGCGGGACTACCAGGCGAAGGTCGAGCGCGAGCTGCTGCCGGAGATCGCCATCTCGAAGGGGTTGATGGAGGTCTTCTACCTCTATCCGCCGCCGTTCATCTGGGCGTTGCAGCGATCGAGCCGTGTCTGGAACCACTGCGCGAAGCTGATCCGCGGCGACGAGACGTACGCCGACGTCGTGCGCACCGGCGGCCCCTTCCAGCACATCGTGCACCCCCTCGGCGCCCTCGCGAAGGCGATTACGCGGCGGCGTTACGGCCGGCCGTAGGGGGTTGGGGGCGGTGAGGGTCAGTGGCGCCAGCCGACGGCGCCGCTGAGGGCGCTGCTCACGAAGTGGTTGAGGCTGACGCCCTCGCGGCGGGCCTCATCCGCCAACGCCTTGTGCAGCCCACTCGGTAGCCGCACACGGAACTGGCCGCTGTACCGGGCAGGCTCGTCGTCGCGAGGCTCGGGGATTGGCCGGCCCGCCTCGAGGGCGGCGCTGATCCAGCCGTGCATGGCGTCGCGCACGGAGGCGAGCGCCTCGGCCTCGGTGTCGCCGTCGGACATGCAGCCGGGCAGCTCCTCGACGGTCGCGAACCAGTAGGCGCCGTCGCCGTCATCGCGCTGTTGAAGGCGGATGTGGTAGGGGCGCTCCAGCCACGGCTCGGCGTTCATCGCTGAACCTCCCGTATTGCCTCGATCGCCTCATCGACGTAGACCGCGCGAACGGGATTCCGGCTCTGAGGGATCGTCAAGATCCGGACAAGATCCGGGTGCCGATACACGCGGTGTGAGCCGCGCCCCTCGCGGGCAATGAACCCGGCCCGGACGAGGATGCGATGCAGTTCGGCTGGGCGGACACTACGCCGTCGCCGTGCGAGCCGCTCCAACTCGTCCACGGTCCGTAGGGTACCATAAGCGGTACCGCACCGTATACGGTTCCACAGCTCCTCACGTTCATCCGCCGCGCGCGCTGTTGACGGTGCGTGCGGGGCGCGCGGATACTGTTCGCTGTTATGAGGGCAACACTCCCCAGACCACACCTGCCCGGATGGCGCGCGGCCGTCGCTGCGCCGGCGCGCCTGCTTGTCCTCCTGCTCGTACTGCGCTAGGCGGCGCCGCCTCAGAGGTCGCGCCGCCAATCAGCCCGCGTGACGGGCTGCCGGTCGTTCACAACAACCACACCCAGCACACTGCGTGAATCGCCCGAAGCGGAAGAGACGGAACCCACGATGAGAATGAGCGGCGCCGATATCGTCCTCGAAAGCCTGAAGCGCGTGGGCGTCGACACCGTATTCGGCTACCCCGGCGGGGTCGTGCTCCCGCTCTACGACCGCTGGCCCGCCCACCCCGAGGTGCGCCACATCCTGGTGCGCCACGAGCAGGGCGGCGGCCACGCCGCCGACGGCTACGCCCGCGCGGCGGGACGCCTCGGCTGCGCGCTCGCCACCTCCGGGCCGGGCGCGACGAACCTCGTCACGGCGGTCCAGAACGCGATGATGGACTCGGTGCCGACGCTGTTCGTCACCGGCAACGTGGCCCGCAACCTGATCGGGCGGGACGGCTTCCAGGAGGCCGACGCGACCGGGATCCTGACGCCCTGCGTGAAGCACAACTACCTCGTGATGCACGCCGAGAACCTCGCGCACACCTTCGCCGAGGCCGCCTACCTCGCCACCACCGGCCGGCCCGGCCCCGTCCACATCGACATCCCCAAGGACGTGTTCATCGACGAGGCCGAGTTCGTCTGGCCCGAGGAGGTCTCCGTCCGCGGCTACAACCTCCCGGGCGCGGCCGACGAGGCCTCGATCGAGCGGGCCGCCGAGCTGATCGACACGGCCGAGCGGCCGCTGATCATCGCCGGCCACGGCGTGATCCTCGGCGAGGCCTGGGAGGAGCTGCGGCAGTTCGCCGAGCACACCGGCATCCCGGTGCTCAACACCCTGCTCGGCCTCGGCAGCATCCCGCGCACGCACGTCCTCTCCTACGGGATGATGGGCATGCACGGCTCCTACGAGGCGAACATGGCCGCCTCCAACGCCGACCTCGTGATCGGGATCGGCAACCGCATGGACGACCGCGCGATCGGTCGCTTCAACGACTTCAACCACCACGCCAAGCTGATCCACGTCGACATCGACCCCGGCGAGCACGGCAAGAACCTGCCGACCGCCGTCCCGATCCTCGGGAACGTCAAGGACGTGCTGCCGCAGCTGCGCGACGCGACGCGGCAGCGCTCGCACCTCGACTGGATCCGCTGGATCGACGAGGTGCGGGAGAACCACTCGCACTCGATGGCGATTCCGAGCGGGCCGCAGATGACCTCGCAGGGCGTGATCAAGCGCATCTCCGAGCGCTGCGACGACGAGACGGTGATCGTCACCGGCGTCGGCCAGCACCAGATGTGGGCCGCGCAGCACATGCGCTTCAGCTACCCGCACCAGCTGATCACCTCGGGCGGCCTCGGCACGATGGGGTTCGAGGTGCCCGCCGCGATGGGCGCGCAGGTGGCGAAGCCGGACGCGCTGGTCTGGTCGATCTGCGGCGACGGTGGCTTCCAGATGACGCTGCAGGAACTGGCCACGATGGTGGACGAGAACCTGCCGGTGAAGATGGCGATCATCAACAACGGCTATCTCGGCATGGTCCGCCAGTGGCAGGAGCTGTTCTACGAGGACAACTACGTCGCCGTGGCGATCAGCCAGCCGGACTTCGTCAAGCTCGGCGAGGCCTACGGCGTCAAGGCCCTGCGCGTCACCGACGCCGACAGGATCGACGGCGCGATCGCGGAGGCGAACGACCACGATGGCCCCGTCCTCGTCGACTTCCAGGTCGAGGCCGAGGGCAACGTCTGGCCGATGGTCCCCGCCGGCTCGGCGCTCTCCGAGACCGTCGAGGCGCCGCGGCCCGAAACTCCGAGCGAGGTGGCCCGATGAGCGGCGAGATGCGCAAGCACACCGTCGTCGCGCTCGTCGAGGACCGCCCCGGCGTCCTCAACCGGGTCGCCTCGCTGTTCCGCAGGCGCGGCTTCAACATCGATTCGCTCGCGGTCGGGACGACCGAGGAGCCGGGCATCTCGCGCATGACCATCGTCGTGGCCAGCGAGAACGGCATCGTCGACCAGGTGCAGAAGCAGCTCGCGAAGCTGATCGACGTGATCGAGGTGGCGGACCTGACCGGCGAGGACGCGGTGATCCGCGAGCTGGCGCTGGTCAAGGTGGCCTGCACCACGGATCAGCGCCGCGAGGTGCTGGACCTGGTCGACATCTTCCGGGCGCGCGCGGTGGACGTCGCGCCGGGCAGCCTGATCATCCAGATCGTGGCAGAGGAGCGGCAGTTCAACTCGCTGATCGAGAACCTCGAGCCGTATGGGATCCTGGAGATGACCCGGACCGGCCGGATCGCGATGCTGCGGGGCGACCAGACCACCGCCGTGCACGACCCGGAGTCCGAGGAGCTGCAGCGCTTCCGCCACAGCTCCGGCCGGCGACCGGAGGGCGAGCTGCCGTACGTAAGCGACTAGCGGCCCGCGCGGCGGGCGACGCCGGCCACCCGGACCAGCCGGGAGCGCGGCGCGGAGAGGACGAGACGTGGCGAGGATCTTCTACGACGAGGACGCAGACCTCGGGCTGCTGCGGGACCGCCGCATCGGCGTGATCGGCTACGGCTCGCAGGGGCACGCGCACGCGCTCAACCTGCAGGACTCCGGCCTCACCGTGTCCGTGGGCCTCTACCCCGGCTCGCCCTCGTGGGAGAAGGCGCAGGCCGCCGGCCTCGCCGTCGGCAGCGTGGCCGACGTGGCGCGCGACTCGGACGTGCTGATGATGCTCGTCCCGGACCAGGTGCAGCGCCAGGTCTACGAGGACCACATCGCCCCGCACATGGCCGAGGGCAAGACGCTGATGTTCGCGCACGGGTTCAACGTGCACTTCAACCAGATCGCGGCGCCGCCCGACGTGGACGTCTCGATGATCGCGCCCAAGGGGCCGGGCCACCTCGTGCGCCGCGAGTACGAGAACGGGCTCGGCGTGCCGGCGCTGGTGGCCATCCACCAGGACGCCAGCGAGTCGGCGCTGCAGACGGCGCTCGCCTACGGCAAGGGCATCGGCAGCTCGCGCGCCGGCATCCTGCAGACGACCTTCCTCGAGGAGACGGAGACGGACCTGTTCGGCGAGCAGGTGATCCTCTGCGGCGGGCTGACCTCGCTGATCAAGGCCGCCTACGAGACGCTCGTCGAGGCCGGCTACCAGCCCGAGTCCGCCTACTTCGAGACCTTCCACGAGGTGAAGCTGATCGTCGACCTGCTCTACGAGGGCGGGATGGAGTACATGCGTTACTCGATCAGCGACACCGCCGAGTACGGCGACTACACGCGCGGTCCGCGCGTGATCGACGCGGGCGTGAAGGACCGCATGCGCGCGATCCTCGACGAGATTCGCAGCGGCCAGTTCGCCAGCGAGTGGATCGCCGAGAACCAGGCCGGGCGCGCGCGCTTCCTCGCGCTGCGCCGCCTCAACGCGGAACACCCGATCGAGGAGGTCGGCAAGGAAGTGCGGGCGATGATGGCCTGGCTGGGAGAGCAGAAGTAGCGATGTCCTCCCTCGTCCTCGCGTCCGCCGCCGGTCTGCGCACGGCTCCGCTCGCGCTAGCGGGCGGCCTCATGCTTCTCCGGCCCTCCGCCGCCTGAGCGGTCGGGAGGGCTCCGGAGAGCGAGGGCGCGAGCACGCGGGCGCCCACAGCCAGCAGCAGCGGCACGGGTGAGGACAGTGACGGAACGATGAGCGACAAGGTCTATATCTTCGACACCACGCTCCGCGACGGCGAGCAATCCGCCGGCGTGGGCTTCACGATCGAGGACAAGCTCGAGGTGGCGCGGCAGCTCGCCCGCCTCAACGTGGACATCATCGAGGCGGGCTTCCCGTTCTCCTCGCCGGGGGACTTCGAGGCCGTCTCGCTGATCGCGCGCGAGGTGCGTGGGCCGATGATCGCGGGTCTCGCGCGGGCGCACCCGGACGACGTCGACTCGTGCTGGAACGCGGTCTCGCAGGCGGAGACGCCTCGCATCCACGTCTTCATCTCGGCCAGCGAGATCCACATGGCGCACCAGCTGCGCAAGAACCGCGAGGACGTGATGGAGATGGCGCGCGCCGCCGTCGCCCGCGCCGCCGGCTACTGCCCGGACGTCGAGTTCTCGCCGATGGACGCCACGCGCTCCGACCCGGACTTCGTCTACCAGCTGCTCGAGGCGGCGATCGCGGAGGGCGCGACCACGGTCAACATCCCGGACACCGTCGGCTACGCGCTGCCGCAGGAGTTCGGCGCGCTGATCGCCTCGGTGGCGGAGCATGTGCCGAGCATCGACAAGGCGCGCATCTCGGTGCATTGCCACAACGACCTCGGGCTGGCGACGGCGAACTCGCTGGCGGGCGTGCTCAACGGCGCGCGTCAGGTGGAGGGCGCGATCAATGGCATCGGCGAGCGCGCCGGCAACACCTCCCTCGAGGAGGTGATCATGGCGATCAAGACCCGCGCCGACTACTCGGGCCTGCACACGGACGTGCGCACGCCGGAGCTGCACCAGGCGAGCCGCATCGTCGAGCGCGTCTCCGGGATGGCGGTGCAGTCCAACAAGGCGGTGGTCGGCAAGAACGCCTTCCGCCACTCCTCGGGCATCCACCAGGACGGCGTGCTCAAGCTGCGCGAGACCTACGAGATCATGGACC
>VXMT01000095.1 GCA_009840965.1 Chloroflexota bacterium | reverse complement strand
CCCCCCCACCCCCCTCCCCCCCCCGCTCCCCCCCGCCGCCCCCGCCATTTGTTAAACCCCCCCCCCCCCCCCCCCCCCGCGCCGCGCGGGGGGGGGCCGGGGGCCCCCCCGCCCCCGCGCGGCCAGCGGGCGCACGGGGTTGCGAGGGCGCAGCGAGAGTCTCGAGGGCGCGCGCGCTCCGGCTGCGCCGGAGTCCCCCTCACCCTAACCCTCTCCCGCCGGGGGAGAGGGGATCGGAGGGAGCACGCCGGAAGCCCCGAGGGCAGTTCCGGTCCCCTCTCCCCGAGGGAGAGGGCGGAGGGTGAGGGCGGGTCCGAGGACTGCGGCGCTAGGCGGGGCCGAGCTGCATGGCCTCGATGGCGTCGTAGGCTTCCTCGATCAGGTCGAGGATGACCTGGCGGACGGGCTTGATCTCGCGGATGAAGCCGACGCCCTGGCCGGCGGCGACGCCCTGCCAGTCGCGCAGCTCGTGCTCGTCGATCGCCTGGCGCAGGTTGTTGTTGAGCAGGCCCTGCAGCGGCATCGGCAGGTGCTGCGGCGCGTCCGCCGACTCCCACGACTCGACGTAGCGGTTGCGCACGCCTCGAGAGCGCTTGCCGTCGCCGGCCGTCGAGACCCAGGCGTCCTGCGCCTTCGCGTCGAGCAGCTTCTGCTTCGCCCACATTTCCGTCGCCGACTCGTGCGTCGCCTGCCACATCGTGCCCGTCCAGACGCCGACGGCCCCGAGGGTGAGCGCGGCGACGATGTGGCGGCCCGTGGTGACGCCGCCCGCGGCGAGGATCGGCGTGTCGAACTCGCGCGCCAGCTCGACCACCTCGGGCACGATCGAGAAGGTGCCGATGCGCCCGGTGTGGCCGGCCGAGTCCTGGCCCTGCGCGATCAGCAGGTCGAGCCCGGCCTCCAGCTCGCGCCGGGCCTGGCGGGCGAGGCCGATCAGGCCCCAGACCTTCACGCCGGCCTCGTGCATCTCATCGAGGATGAAGGCGGGGCTGCCGAGGCCGGAGGCGAAGATCGGGATCCGCTCCTCCATCATGATCTCAAGCTTCGTGCGCGTATCGCGCAGGCCGCGCAGGCGCACGTCCTCGGGAGGCGGGCCCTTCGGGTCCGGGATGTCGTTGTCGCGCATCAGCTGCTCGACCCAGTCGCGGTGGCCCTGCGGGATCTGGGCCTCCAGTTCCTCCTGGTTGCCGCGCACGTAGGACGAGGGGATCGTGATGTCGACGCCGTAGGGGCGGTCGCCGACGCGCTCCTTGATCCACCTGATGTCGGCCCGCATCTCCTCGATCGTGTGCGTGCTCGCGCCGAGGACGCCGATGCCGCCCGCGTTGGAGGCGGCGGCGGTCACGTCGCGCGTGTGCGCGAAGGCGACGATCGGGTACTCGGCGCCGTACTCCTCGCAGAGCCGGGTGTGCAGCGGGTCGCCGGTCATCGGGGTGGTCCTTTCGACTGGTGCCCTGGCCTTCACTCTCTCCCTCGGGGAGAGGGGACAGAGGCTAGCGCGGGGCGAGCCAGCGGAACTCCTGGGGCTTGCGCTTCGCCTGCGGGTCGATCGGGACGTGGATCAGCGAGGGGCCGTCGAGGGTCAGCGCCTCCTCCAGCGCCGCCTCGATCTGCTCCGGCGTCTCGCAGTGGTAGCCGACGCCGCCGAGGCCCTCCATCACCTTGTCGTAGCGCGTGCCGGGGTTGAGGCCGGCCGGCGGCAGGTTCTCGCGCTCGAAGTGCTCGAGCGGCGTCCCGCCGATGCCGTTGTTGTTGACCACCACCCAGGTGATCGGCAGCCCGTGGCGCACGGCCACCTCGCACTCCATGCCGGCGAAGCCGAAGGCCGAGTCGCCCTGCACGCAGATCACGCGCTGGTTCGGGTGCTCGACCTGCGCGGCGACCGCGAAGCCGTGACCGAGGCCCATCGAGCCGAAGCTGCCCGCGTCGAGCCGCTGGCGCGGCGCAAAGTTGTCGAGCAGCGTGCGGCCGATCGCCATCGTGCCCTCGCCCTCGGTGACGTAGACGGCGTCGCGCGGGGCGAGCCGGCGCACGATGTCGAGCGTGGTGTAGTAGCCGAACGGCTCGCCGTCGCGGCCCGCGCCGATCATGCCCTCGACGAGCTCCTGGTTCTTGCGCGCCTCGGAGCGCACGGTCTGCAGCCACTCCGAGTCCTGCGGGAACTGCCACGGCTCCTCGTCGAGGGCGTCGAGCAACTGGCCGAGCGTCACCTTCGCGTCCCCGACGAGGCCGACCTCGGTGGGCACGTTGACGCCAATCTCCTCGGGGTTGGAGTCGAGCTGGACGACGCGCACATCGTCGCGCCAGCGCGGCGGCTGGCCGAAGTGCAGCATCCAGTTGAGGCGCGCCGCGGCGAGGAAGACGAGGTCCGTGTTCTGCAGCACGAAGCTGCGCGCCGCGGCGATCGACTGCGGGTGGTCGTCGGGCAGGATCCCGCGCGCCATCGGCATCGCGAGGTAGGGGATGCCCGTCGCCTCGACGAAGCGGCGCATCTCCGCCTCGGCGCGGCCGAAGGAGACGCCCTTGCCGATCACGATCAGCGGCTGCTCGGCGGTCTTGAGGGCGGCGATCGCCTCCTCGACGGACGAGTCGTCGGCGCGCAGGCGCGGCGGGTCGGGCACGCGCGGGGCCCACTCGACGTCTTCCTCGTCGACCTCGTCGAAGATGATGTTGCCCGGCAGGTCGAGGTAGGAGGGGCCGGGCGTGCCGTTGATCGCCTTGCGCACGGCCTCGGCGACGTAGAGCGGGAGGCGCGCGGTGCTCTCGGCGCGGCGCGCGTACTTGGCGTAGGGGGCCATCGCCGCGACCTGCTCGGCCTCCTGGAAGTCGCCCATGTCGGCGCGGGTCGCGTCGGAAGCGCCGCCGAGCATGAGCAGCGGCCAGCGGTTGGACCAGGCGTTGGCGAAGGCGCCGACGGCGTTGAGGGCGCCGGGCCCGGAGACGACGAGGCTGACGCCGATGCGGCCGTTGAGGTAGCCGGTGGCCTGCCCGGCGTAGGTGGCGGGCATCTCGTGGCGCATGCCGTAGTAGCGGATGCCCTCGCGCTGGGCGGCGGCGGCGATGCCGCTGACGGGGATGCCGACCACGCCGTAGATGGTCTCGACGCCCTGCGTCTTGAGTGCGCGCGCGATGATGGTCTCGCCGTTGATCTTCGCCATCGGACCCCCGCCTTCCGTGCGGCTGCGACGTGTGCGTGCGCGATGGTACGTGATCGCACCGTTGACCGCGCAGCCGGATGCGTGCGCACATGGCGAATCTCGCACTCCGGCCGCTACCGCAAGCGCTGCCTGCTGCGCTATAGTGCTGCTGCGAATCTTCGCAGGAGGCGACCGTGAGCTGCGAGCCCGAGATCGCACAGGCCGTACGGGACCGAGGCCGCAGGCTGACCATCCAGCGCGCCAAGATCCTCAGCGCATTGCGCCACGCCAGCGACCACCAGAGCGCCGAGCAGATCCTCGAGCGCGTCCGCGACAGCGACCCCCACGCCGACATCTCGCTCTCCACCGTCTACCGCACCCTCGAAACCTCGACCGACCTCCACCTCACCTCGGAGCTGCGAGGCGCCTCCGGCATCTCCGTTTACGAGTGGAGCGACCCGGACACGACGCACCACCACCTCGAGTGCCGCGACTGCGGCACGACCGTGGAGGTCGACCTCTCCTCGCTGCAACTGGCCGAGGCGGAAATTCGCGAGCGCATCGGCTTCCAGGCCGACATCCGTCACCTGGCGATCCCCGGTCTCTGCGCGGACTGCGGCCCGGGCGGCGGATAGGCGAAGGAGCGCACGATGGCAGCCGCCGACGCAACCGCGGCCCTCGCGACCTCGGTCGAGCCCGCCCTGCACATCCCGGACGGCTTCGTCAGCGCGCCCGTGGCCGCCGCGGGCTGGGTCGCCGCAGCGGGCCTGATCGCCTTCGCCGCGCGCCGCGCCGAGCGCAACCTCGATGAGCGCGCGATCCCGCTGATGGGCGTCGCCGCCGCCTTCATCTTCGCCGCGCAGATGGTCAACTTCCCCGTCGCGGGCGGCACCTCGGGGCACCTGCTCGGGGGCGCGCTCGCGGCGATCCTGCTCGGGCCGTGGGCCGCGATCATCGTGATGACCGCCGTGGTCGCGCTGCAGGCGCTGCTCTTCCAGGACGGCGGCCTCGCCGCGCTCGGCGTGAACACGCTCAACATGGCCGTGCTCACGGTACTCCTCACCTGGGCCGTCTACCGAGGGCTCGCGCCGCTCTCGCGCCTGCACCCCGTCGTGCCCGCCGTCGCCGCCTTCGCCGCGGCCTGGCTCTCCGTCGAGGCCGCGGCCGTCGCGACGGCGTTCCAGCTCGCCGTCTCCGGGACGTCGGCGCTCGCCGTGGCGCTGCCCGCGATGATCGGCGTGCACGCGCTGATCGGCATCGGCGAGGGCCTGATCACCCTCGGCGCGCTCGCCCTCGTGCGAGCCGCGAGGCCGGACCTGCTCGCCTGGCCGGCGCGGGCGGGAGCGTAGCGATGGGCCGCCGCAACCTCACGCTGCTGGCGGGCGGGATCGCCGTCGCGCTGCTTGTCGTCTTCGTCCTCGCGCCCAACGCCTCGGCCCAGCCGGACGGCCTCGAGCGCGTCGCCGAGGACGAGGGCTTCGCCGACCGCGCGCAGGACGCGCCCTACTCGCTGCTGCCCGACTACAGCATCCCCGGCGTCGAGGACGAGGCGATCTCGACCGCCCTCTCCGGGCTGATCGGGGTGCTGGTGGTCGCGGCGATCGCGCTGCTGGCCGGCCGGGCCCTGCGCTCGCGCGCAACCCGCCGCGAGGCCCCGGAGGCGACGGACGCGGCCTCGATCGGGCCGCCCTAGCGCGCCGGCCGCGGATCCACCAACGTGGCCCTCCCCCAGCTGATCGAGCGTTACGAGGCGCGCGACAGCGCAGTGCATCGCGCCGACGCGCGCCTCAAGCTGCTCGCCGCGCTCGCCTCGATCTTCGCCGTCACCCTGACCCGCGAGGGCGACGTGATCGCTCTCGCGCTGCTCGCGCTGCCGCTGGGCGCGGCCCTCGTCGCGGCGAAGCTGCCGCCGCTGCTGGTGCTGCGGCGCTCGCTAATCGCCGTGCCGTTCCTGCTCGTCGCGCTGCCGCTGCTCTTCACGCGCCCCGGCGAGACGATCGCGACGCTACCGCTGCTCGGCTGGACGATCAGCGACGAGGGCGCGGTCGCGGTGCTCACGATCCTCGCGAAGTCCTGGCTCTCGGTGCTGATCGCCGTCGTGCTGACGGCGACGACGCCGCAGCCCGAGCTGCTGCGCGCCCTGCGGGCGCTGCGCGTCCCGAGGCTGCTCGTGGCGACCGTCGAGTTCGCCTACCGCTACCTCTTCGTCGTCGCCGAGGAGGCGTCGCGGATGCTGCAGGCGCGCGCCAGCCGCAGCGGCGCCCTCGAGGGCCGGCGTGCCGGCGGGAGGCTGCGCTGGCGGGCGCGCGTCGCCGGGCACCTCGTGGGCACGCTGTTCGTGCGCTCGCTGGAGCGCAGCGAGCGCGTGCACGCGGCGATGCGCGCGCGCGGCTACGACGGCGAGCCGCGCTGGATCGCCGCCGCGCCGCTGCGCGGGGGCGCCGTGGCCGTCGCCGCGGCGCTGGTGCTCTACGCCTTCGCGCTGCAGATCGCGGTACGGCTGTGACGGCGGACGTGGCCGACCTCGCGCTGCGCGGCGTGCGCTACGTCTACCCGGACGGCACGCCCGGCCTCGAGGGCGTCGACCTCGAGATCGCCGCCGGCGAGCGCGTCGCGCTGCTCGGGCCGAACGGGGCGGGCAAGTCGACGCTGCTGCTGCAGCTCAACGGACTGCTGCGCGGCGAAGGCGAGATCGAGGTGCGCGGGCGGCGCCTCGGGGACTCGAGCCTCGCCGCGATCCGCGCGCAGGTCGGGCTGCTCTTCTCCAACCCGGACGACCAGCTCTTCTCCCCGACCGTGCTCGACGACGTCGCCTACGGGCCGCTGCACCAGGGCCTCGACGGCGACGAGGTGCTGCTCCGTGCCCGCGCCGCCCTCGCCCAGGTGGGGATGAGCGGCTACGAGTCGCGCACCCCGCACCGCCTCAGCCTTGGCGAGAAGAAGCGCATCGCGATCGCCACGGTGCTTTCGATGCGGCCCGCGATCCTCGCGCTGGACGAGCCCGCGATCGCGCTCGCCCCCGCCGCCCGCCTCGGGCTGATCGAGCTGCTGCGCCGGCTCCCGCAGACGCAGCTGATCGCGACGCACGACCTCGGCCTCGCCCGCGAGCTCACGACGCGCGCCGTCGTGCTCGACGCCGGGCGCATCGCCGCGGACGGGCCGACGGCCGCGATCCTCGGCGACGCGGCGCTGCTGCGCGCGCACGGCCTGGCGGCGGACGGCGTGCCGTCCGAGGCCTGAGACCGGCGGCTCAGGCGCTCGCCGCGTCCGTGCGGCCGCGGCTGCCGAAGTAGAAGCCGGTCACGGTCCCCGCCTCGATCGCGAGCGCGCCGAGCAGCCCGATCGCCGCCTCGATGCGCCCGATCTGCAGCAGCCAGGCGGCCCCCGCCGCGTGCGTCATCGCGAAGGAGCCGACGATTCCCATCGCCAGGTAGGCGCGCACGCTGCCCGCCGGCTTGCCCAGCGGCGCCCGCCCGCCCTCGTCCATCACCGCCATCGCGCACCGTCCTTCCGCGCATCGTCACTCCCGAGGCCGCACAGCGTGGCGAGGCGTCCGCGCGCCTCCAACGCCCGGATGGCGCGCCGAGCGGCCGCGGGCGAGTGGACAGGCCGCCGCGGCGGCGGGTTCAATGCGATCGGGCCCGTAGCTCAGCGGTAGAGCAGTGGACTTTTAATCCATCGGTCGGAGGTTCGATCCCTCCCGGGCCTACCAACCATGGTCAGGCGCACCCTCCGGCTCCGCCGGAGCCCCCCTCACCCTAACCCTCTCCCGCCAGGGGAGAGGGGATCGGAGGGAGCACCCTCCGAACGTCCCGAAAGCGGTCCCCTCTCCCCTCTCCCCGAGGGAGAGGGCGGAGGGTGAGGGAGGCGCACGCCGGAGTTCCGGGGGCGCGACAGCTCATCGAGGCGGCAGCACCGCCGGCGAGCCTGGATTCCGGCTTTCGCCGGAATGACGGGGAGGTGTCCCTATCTTCTTCGTCAAGGGCTGCGAGCTGGGATTGATGGCGC
>VXMT01000288.1 GCA_009840965.1 Chloroflexota bacterium | reverse complement strand
GCCGGGGCGCAGGCGGCAGATGCCGCGCACGATCAGGTCCACCTGCACGCCGGCCTGCGCGGCCTCATAGAGCAGCCGCGTGAAGCGGGCGTCCTCGAGCGCGTTGATCTTGAAGACCACCCGCGCGGGCCGCCCGTTGCGGGCGTGCTCGATCTCGCGGCGCACGCGCTGCTCGAAGTCGCGCCGCATCGTCGTCGGCGCGACGACGAGGTGGTCCGTGACCGGCCGCGCCGAGGATCCCGTGAGGTGGTTGAAGACCGTCACGAGGTCCGAGCAGATGCCGTGGTCGGACGTGAAGACGCCGAGGTCGCTGTAGACCCGCGCGGTCGCCGAGTTGTAGTTCCCCGTGCCGATGTGGGCGTAGAGGCGCAGCCCCGACTCCTCCTCGCGCACGACGAGGCAGGTCTTGCTGTGCACCTTCAGCGCCGGCGAGCCGTAGGCGATGTGCACGCCGGCCTGCTCCAGCCGCCGCGTCCACTCGATGTTGTTCGCCTCGTCGAAGCGCGCCGACAGCTCGACGACGACGGCGACCTGCTTGCCCTTGCCCGCCGCGTCGATCAGCGACTCGAGCACGGGCGAGTCCGGCGAGGTGCGGTAGAGCGTCTGCTTGATCGCCAGCACCTGCGGGTCCCGCGCGGCGGCCTCGACGAAGCGCGCCACGGTCGCGTCGAAGGACTCGTAGGGGTGGGAGACCATCACGTCGCGCTCGCGCAGCAGCGCGAACAGCGCGGCATCGTCCTCGATGTTGGCGAACGAGGAGGGGACGGCCGGGGTGAACGGAGGCATCGAGAGATCGGGGCGCGGCAGCGTGCCGATCTGCATCAGGTCGTCCTTGCCGATTAGGTCGTCGATCTCGATCACGTCGGACTCGTCGAGGTCCAGCTCCTCGAGCAGCAGCCGCCGGTGCTCCGGCGGCAGCGCGGCCGGCGCCTCGAGGGCGACGGCGGAGGCGAGCCGCCGCTGCTCCAGCTGGCTCTCGATCAGCTCGCGCAGGTCCTGCGCCGCCTCGCCCGGCTCGCCGATGTCGGCGCTGCGCAGCACGCGCACGATGTTCCAGCCGCGCACCTCGATGCCCGTGAAGAGCAGGTGCAGGAAGGCGCCGATCACCTCCTCGATCGGCACGAAGCGGCCATCGCCGATCTCGATGAAGCGCGGTCGGTTGGGCGGCACCTTGACGCGGGCGAAGCGACCGGCGCCGTTCACGGGGTCCGCCAGGTCGACCGCCAGCGAGAGGCTGCCGCCGGAGATGAAGGGGAAGGGGTGCGCCGGGTCCACGACGAGCGGCGTCAGGACCGGGAGGATCATGCGCGCGAAGTGCTCGCCCAGCTCCATCTGCTCGGCGTCGGTGAGCGAATCGAAGCTGACGATGCGCACTCCGGCGGCGGTGAGGGCCGGCCGCAGCTCGCGCATCCACAGCTCGTCGGTCGCGTGCCGCATCGCGGCGCAGCGCTCCTTCGCCTGCATCAGCTGCGCGGCGACGCTCAGGCCGTCCACGGTACGGCGCGCCGGGTTCGTGCGCCGCAGGCGCTGCAGCCAGCCGATCCGCTTCGCGTAGAACTCGTCGAGGTTGCTGCTGGTGATGGCGACGAACTTGACGCGCTCGAGCAGCGGATTGCGCGGATCCTGCGCCTCCGCCAGGACGCGGTCGTTGAAGTCCAGCCAGCTCAGCTCGCGGTTGAGGTAGAGCGCCGGGTCGTCGAGGTCATACGCGTGATCGCCGCGCGTCGCCGCCCGCGCCTCGGCGTCTGTCCGTGCTGCCTGGGGAGTACTCGTCATGGCTCACACAGGATACATATTTTCGCGATCGTTCGAGGAGCTACAGAGCCGCGCGCCTGTGGTGAGGACTAAGGACCGGCGACACCCGGGACCGGATTCCCGTCCTCATCCTCGAACGGCGGCTCAAACTCGGTCCGTGAGACGAGCCGGATCGGGAACTTGAGCTGCCTACCGTCGGCGTCCACGAGGGACGGATGAAAAACGACGGTCCCAGTGCTCTCGCTTTCGACGAGTGCGCTCACCGCCTCGATGATTGCCGGCTGAAGCGATCGGAAGAGGTCATTCTGATTCTCCCATGTGTGAATGATCTCGTTCGGATCGGGCATCGTCGCCGTCCACGCCTTAGTTGCGGCCGAGCAGGCCGACGTCGGTGAAGAGCGCGCCCGCGCCGTGGTTGGTTACCATCGCGACCTCCGCGCCCTCGATCTGGTTGTAGCTCGCGGTGCCGCGGAGCTGGCGCACGGCCGAGACGACGCGCTGCAACAGCTGCGCCGTGCCCGCGTGACAGAAGGACATCGTGCCGCCGTCGGTCACGATCGGGAACTGGCCGCCCGGCCGGACCCGGCCGTCCATCACGAAGGGGCCGCCCTCGCCCAGCTCGCAGAAGCCGTAGGCCTCGAACTGGCGGATGATCTCGAACGAGAACGGGTCGTAGAACTCGCACACGTCCACGTCCGAGGGCGTGAGCCCGGACATCTCGAACGCCTTCTTCGCCGCCCACGCGCCGACGTCGCCGACCCGGTCCCAGATCGGCGCCATGTGGTAGGCGGGCCCGCGCCGATCGAGTCCGCCGCCCAGCACCTGCACGGCGGGCACATCGAGGTCGCGCGCGCGATCCATGGTGGTGAGCACGAGGCCGGCGCCGCCCTCGGCGGTCATGGCGCAGTCCAGCAGGTGGAACGGGTCGGCGACCATGCGCGAGTTGAGCACGTCCTCCGGCGTGATCACCTGGCCGCTGTAGACGGCGTCCGGGTTGCGGCCGCCGTTCGTGCGGATCGCCGATGCGACCTCGGCGAGGTGCTCGGGCCGCGTGTCGTAGAGGTACATGTGGCGCTGCGCGATCAGGGCGAACTCTGCCGCGGTGTAGAGCCCGAAGCACTCGACGAACTCGTTGCTCGGCCGCGTCCAGGGAGCGGTCGAGGGACGGACCGAGTAGGCCCCGGCCTGTCCGTTGGCGATCACCACCGTCTGGCAGAAGCCCGCCGCGATCGCCGCTGCCGCCTCGAGGACGGACGAGACGCCGACGAGCGCACCGCCCGTCCAGCTCGGCCGTCCGCCCAGCAGATGCACGAAGTGCGTCTGGGCGGCGGGCTCCATGCTGGCGATCACATTGACGCCGTCGACCTCGGAGCCGTCGATGCCCGCGTCCGCCAGCGCGCCCCGCATCGCGTCGACCGTGACGGAGAGCGACGTCTCGCCCTCGAGGTGACGCGCGACCCTTGTGTTGTAGGCCCCGACGATCGCGACCTGCTGGAGCGGCGAGCCGGCCATGTGTCCCCAAACCGCGCGCCCGGCGCGCTGTGGCCGTCGTGTGCGCGAGCCGGCTGATTCTAGCCGAACGGCCTCGGCGCCGCCCGGCCCGGTGGGGCGGAGTGTGCCGCGCCGCGGGCTACAATGGTCGTGCGCCCTCGTAGCTCAGGGGACAGAGCAGCGGACTTCTAATCCGCGGGCCGGAGGTTCGAATCCTCCCGAGGGCGCCATGCCTCGCTACCCGTGCTGCCGTGCCGTGTGGCCTCGCCCGCCTGGAGGATTTACGCCTACAGGATCTGGGAGAGGAAGAGCTTCGTCCGGTCCTCGGTCGGGTTCTCGAAGAAGTGCTGCGGCGTGCCCTGCTCGACGAGGGCGCCCTCGTCGAAGAAGACCAGGCGGTCGGCGACCTCGCGCGCGAAGCCCATCTCGTGCGTGACGACGATCATCGTCATGCCGGACTCGGCCAGCTCCCGCATCACGTCGAGGACTTCCTTGATCATCTCCGGGTCGAGCGCCGAGGTGGGCTCGTCGAAGAGCATGATCTTGGGCTGCATCGCCAGCGCGCGCGCGATCGCGACACGCTGCTGCTGACCGCCGGAGAGCTGCGCGGGGTACTTGTCCGCCTGCTCCGGGATGCCGACGCGGTCCAGCAACTGCATCGCCAGCTCCTGGGCCTCGAGCTTCGGCATGTGCCGCACCTTCTGCGGCCCCAGCGTGATGTTGCTGATCACGGAGAGGTGCGGGAAGAGGTTGAACTGTTGGAACACCATCCCGACTTCGGAGCGGATCGCGTTGAGGTTGCGCACGTCGTCGTTCATCTCGATGCCGTCGATCACGATGCGCCCGGCGTCGTGCTCCTCGAGGCGGTTGAGACAGCGGATGAAGGTGGACTTGCCCGAGCCCGAAGGGCCGAGGATGACGACGATCTCGTGCTCCTTGATCGAGAGCGTGACGTCGTCGAGCGCCTGGAAGTCGCCGAACCACTTGTCGACGTTCTCGGCAACGATCATGTCTTCGGAGTCGGCCAGGCGCTCCGGGACGGGGGGCGCCTCGGCGGCTGCGTCGCTTGTCATCGCGGTGCTCCTTCTCCGCTTCCAATCATCCTAGCGTTCGCCGACGCCGAGCGTGCGCTCGAGGCGCTGCGAGATGCGGGACATCATGAACGCCACCGCCCAGAAGACCAGCGCCACGAAGACGTAGACCTCGAGGCGGTACGGGGTGAACTCGAACTGCGCGATGGCGGAGTCGGCGTTCCCCTTCAGCTCGCGCAGCGGCAGGATCACCGTGACCAGCGTGGTGTCCTTCCAGATCGCGATGGCCTGCCCGACGATCGGCGGGATCGAGATGCGCAGCGCCTGCGGCAGGATGATCAGCCGCAGCGCCTGCAACCGCGTGAGACCGACAGAGTGCGCGGCCTCGAACTGCCCTCGGGGCAGCGCCTGCAGCGCGCCGCGGATCGACTCCGCCATGTAGGCCCCGGTGAATACGGCCATCACGGCCATGGCGCGGACGATCAGCGGGCCGGGCATCACGTCGTCGAGGATGAACAGCGCGACGAAGAGCCAGCCCAGCAGCGGCGCGCCGCGCACGACCTCGATGTAGGTCGTGCAGGTCCAGGAGATGGCCTTCATGCTCGAGGCGCGCCCGATTGCCAGCGGGATCGCGATAACCAGTCCGCCGGCGATGCCCACGGGGGCGAGGACGAGGTTCAGTACGAAGCCATCGAGCCTGCGGAGCTCGCCACCACCGAAGGCGAGCAGGATGATCAGCGCAATCGGCAGCGCAGCTGCCAGCAGCCCTCCCACGACGCGCACCTGCAGCGTGCGTTGCGGGCTCGTCTCGCGCGGCATCCAGACCGTCGCGTAATACGCTCCGTACATCACGCCGACGGCGCCGAGGAACCACAGCGACGACCAGAGCGCGGCGCCGCCGTGCGCCATCAGGAACACCACGAAGGCGCCGGCGAGCGCGACGAAGAGGTGATCCTTGCGCCCGAGGCTCGACCAGGTGCCGTAGGTGAGCCCGATCAGCCCGAAGACAAAGGCCATGCCGACCCAGAGCCGCCACGCGTCCTCGCGCGGGAACTGACCGGCGAAGAGCAGCCAGCGGTTGTCCGTGATCACCCGCCAGTTGGCGTCGATGAAGACGAACCAGATCACACCGGCGAGCAGCGCGCCGACGATCCCGACGGCGACGGCCGTGAGGATGGTGCCGTTGCGCGAGGGGAAGAGGTTGCGGCGGATCCACTCGCGGGCCTTGACGGACCACGGGCGCCCCGCGCGCACGCGGTGCGGAGGCAGCACGATGCGGCGCTGCTGGGGCTGAGCGGGCATTCCGGCTGCCATCGCTGCCCCCTAGACCTCGTGCACCGTGACGCGCGAGTTGAAGAAGTTCATCACTGCCGAGAGGACGAACGAGATCACCATGTAGGTGACGATGATCACGAAGAACATCTCCAGCGCGTGCCCCGCCTTGTTCTGCACGATGTTCGCCACGCGGAACAGGTCGTCGTAGAGCACGGCGTAGGCGAGCGATGAGTTCTTGTTGATGTTGAGGTACTGGTTCGTGACCGACGGGATGATCTGGCGGAGCGCCTGCGGCAGGATGACCAGCGTCAGGCGCTGGTAGCCGCTGAGCCCCACGGCGTTGGCTGCCTCGGTCTGTCCGCGCGGCAGCGCCTGGATGCCGGCGCGCACGATCTCGGCGATGAACGCGCCCGTGTAGAGCGTCAGTCCTGTGACGAGCGCGGCGAACTCGGGGTTGACCACGATCCCTTCGGAGTAGTGCGTACCAATGACGACCGGGGCGTCGATGCTCACCGGCGCGCCGAGCACCAGGTAGGAGACGACCGCGCCGATGGCGAAGATGGTGAGCGCGCGGCGGTTCGCGTTCTGCGACTGGCCCGTCTCGCGCTCCCGCTCCTGCAGCTGCGCCCGGATCCGCATTGCGACCGCGGCCGAGATCAGGAGCGCCAGCACCCAGAGGCCGGCGAACCACTCGGGCGCCCCCCAGAGGCCGCTGTCCGGGACCGGCCAGGGAAGCGCCACGCCTCGCTGCGACACGAATGCGATGTCGCCGATTCTGATCACGTTCTGGATCTGCGGCAGTCCGACGAGGAACACCGAGTAGACCAGCACGACCTGCACGAGCAGCGGCGTGTTGCGGAAGATCTCGACGAACAGCATCGCGAGCCGCGCGATCAGCCAGTTGTTGGATAGCCTCGCGACCCCGACGACCACGCCCAGGATCGTCGACAGCGCGATCGCCACCATGACGGCGCGGATCGAAGACCAGACGCCGACCATGTACATCGTGATCCGCGAGTTCGTGACGCCGTCGACGTCGACGATCCACTGGTTGGCGACGTTGAAGGCGGCCGGCTCGTTGAGGAAGGCGAAGCCGAACTCACGCAGGTCCAACGAGACATAGACGTAGGCGAAGACCAGCGCGGTGATCGCGACGTAGACGCCCTGCGTGGCGAAGTCGCGGAAGCTGCGCCGGTGAATCAGCGGTACAGGTGCGGCCCCGGGTGGAAGCGCTGACGCCATGCTCACCGGCCTGCGCCGCCCGGCAGGGGCGGTGCTATTGGTACAAGAGAGGGGCCGCCCCGAATGGTGGGACGACCCCTCTCAGGTTACTCCTCTTGCTAGCTAGCCCGCTGACGACCTAGCGGTACGGCAGCGCGTAGAGGACTCCGCCTTCGCCCGGCGGGCAGTCGACGGACTTGTCGATCGCCAGCGCGTTGAGCGTGCAGGCGCGCGGGATGTTGTCGCCGATCGTCCGAGCGTAGATCTCGCCGTAGTTACCGACGGCGGCGATCGCCCGCTGGATGAACTGCGCGTCGACCGAGTCGAAGCCCAGAGCCGAGACCGAGCCGCCCTCGTAGGGCACGCCCAGCAGGCGAGCGATCTCGGTGTTCGGCGGGTTCGCGGCCATGGAGGCCACGTTCCCCTGAGTGATGCCGAGTTCCTCGGCCGCGATCAGGCCGTGCACGACCCAGTTGACCACGTCCTTCCACTCGCTGTCGTAGTCGCGGACGCCAG
>VXMT01000127.1 GCA_009840965.1 Chloroflexota bacterium | reverse complement strand
CTCCGGGCCGATGTGTCAGTGCGATCCCATTGTAGGGCGACGCGCGGCAGCGCGGAGCGTCGTAGACGCGGGTATCCGGCGCCGGCGTACCAGTACATGGACCATCGCGACAACGAAGGGGTCGTCTGCGAGTAAGTCGGGCGGGTGCGACGTAAAACCCGTGCCGGCCATTACACGGCGACTGGCCCGCCGCCTTGCGTAACAACTAGTGCTAACGTTACAGTGGGGCTGTGCCCAGAACCTCCACGCTGCGGCTGACGCTCCTCCACGAGCTTCAGAACGAGCCAGCCGCGTCGGTGACGCAACTGGCCGGCCGGGTGGGGAAGCTCCGCCCCTCGGTAAGTCGCTCCCTCCATCGGCTACGGGCGCAGGGGCTCGTCGAGCTCGAAGGAGGGGAGTGGCGAATCACGCCACCGGGTCGCAAGGAAGCTGATCGCGCGACTGAACGACTGCGGGAATCGGTGGCGGGCCTCAACGATGCACTCGCGGCGATCACCCCGAGGATGGCCACGCCACTCGTGCCCATCGAGTCATTCCGGGCATTCGACTCAATGGTCGCGGACCTGAGCGCCCTGTTCCCACGGTCCGGGCCGTTGCTGGGAATCGAGAAGGCGCCGTGGGCAGGTGCGCTCAACGCCCACTCCCTCGGGCTCTCCGCCCTGTTCAAACCGCAGACGGACCTTGCTCGACTTCTCGGCGAGATCAGACTCCCCAAGTGGGACATCCCGGACTGGCAGGGCGTCCTGCGCCGGTGGAGGCCCGACAACCTCCACGAGGTACCTGACCTCAACGCCGTCGCGACGGTCGCCCTTGAAGAAGGCATCCCGCTCAGCTGGGTTCCGTGCCCGGAGATCGTCGCCGCCCTGATCCAGGCTGACGGCCCGGAGGCGCGCCTAGCGATCATCGCCGAGCGTCGGGACGACATGCTCGAAGACTGCGAGGCCAGACTCGACGTGATCGCACACGAGTGGGCCGTGCAGTGTTCCGAGGCTGTCCGCGCGCTGCGTCTCGGGCTGATCGGGCCAGCGCAGTCCCACGCGGCCAACATCGTGGATAGCATCGTCCTCTCTCGTTTCGGCAAGCGCGGTCGTGCAACGGCCACGAGGCGCGCCTCGGAGAACCTCGGCGACCAGCTCCTGCGGCAAGCCGCTGAGCACCTCACCCTTCTGCCGATCAAACGCGCACTCACTGATTGGTGGCCAGGCGGTGACGCGGCGCCGCCGGACCACTTCTCGCGCCACGCGACGGTTCACGCAGTCGGATGCAGGGGAGTCTTCACGCCGCACTCGGCGACGATCGCCATCATGCTCGCCACGTCGCTCACGGTGCAGTTTGCGTCGAGCGGGGCGGCTGCCGGTGGCGACGCGCAGACGTGTGTCGCTGAAGCCCCGGAGTCGTGAGCCGCTTGGAGTCACGATTCCGCCAGGGCGGTCGCCGCAAGAGACCGCACCTCCACAACGTCGGGCTCGCGGTTCTGCGGCTCGTCTCGCTGGAGTGCGCCGCTACCGTCGCCAAAAGGCCGAAGGTGAGGATGCGCCGAAGCAACCTGAGCCGCTCCGCGCGCACGCGCTGCCGGTGCACGCGTCGGAGCGTGACCTGGCGCCAGCGCAGCTGGTCGTCGCGACGGGAGGGATGGAGCGGCTCGGTCTCGGGCGGCAGCGCGAGCCCGTGCTCGGCAATGAGCTCGACTTCGAGCTCCCAGCGGCGCTCGTCGGCGCGCGTCCGCTCGAAGGCGCTCCCGCGCCACCCCTCCTCGCCGCGCAGCCCCCGCCACTCGGCGAAGAGTTCGCTGGCCTCGCCGTCGAGCGGTTCCAGCGTGACCACGCCCGCGCGGTGAGCACCGCGGCCCACGAGCCCTGCGGCGGGCGGTGCCGCCGCCTCAGCAGGCGCCCGGTCGTTCCTCGCCGGCCTGCCGCTCCTCCACGAGTTCCAGCCGGCGCTCCAGCGCGTCCGCCCCGTGCCCGCTCCTGTTCGAGCGCGTCGAGCGCATCCGCGAGCTGCGCCTCGGCCGCCTCGACCCGCCGCGGGAGGTCCTCCGCCGTCTCCCCGGTTCCCCTCCGCTTCGTGTGTGGCGGACCCGGCCCGGTGCGCCTCCAGCAGCGCCTCGCGCACGAACCGCGTGAGCGCCTACTGGCCGCGCGGGCAGACCATGAGGCCGGGGTTGCTGTCCGGGCCCGGAAGCACGAACTTCTCGAGGGCGGGCGGAATACACCCGTCGAGGCGGTTCCCGGAGAGATCGACGACCTCGAGGCCGGGGAGCGCACCCCACTCCTGGGGTATCTCGCCGGTGAGCTGGTTGCGGGCGAGCAGGATGAACTCTAGGCCGCCGAGGCCGCCGAGCTCCGGCGGGATCTCTCCTGTGAGCTGATTGTCGGTCAGATCCAACGCCGTGAGGTTCCAGAGCGTGCCTAGTGCGGGCGGAATCTCGCCCGTGAGCTGGTTGTCGCCCAGCCCCAGCGTCGCGAGGCTCCAAAGCGCGCCGAGTTCGGGCGGAATCTCGCCCGTGAGGCGGTTGCCGTCCAACGAGAGTCGTCGCAGCCGGGAGAGGCGACCCAGCTCGGGCGGGATGCTGCCGCCGAGGGTGTACCCGAGGAGCAGTTCCTCCAGGTTCCGGAGCGATCCCAGTTCGGGCGGGATCCCGCCCGCGAAGGGGCTGTCCAGGTAGAGGGTCCGCAGGTTCCGGAGCGAGCCGATCTCCGGCGGGATGGCACTTTCGATGTGGCCATACAGGTCCAGCACCTGCAGCTTCGAGAGCGAACCGATTTCCGGGGGAAGCTCGCCCGTGAGGCCGCCCAGGCGGAGCTCTTGCAGGTTCGTGAGGTCAAGCAGCGCCGTCGGGAACTCGCCGCCGATCTTGCTGGCCGAGAGGTCCAGCAGGCGGAGATTCGAGAGTCGGCCCAGCTCCGGCGGTACCGAACCCGACAGGTCATTCCAGCTCAGGTCGAGTTGGCGCAGGTTCGCGAGCGAACCGAGCTGCGGAGGAATCTCGCCGCTCAGCCCCGCGCTGGATAGGTCGAGCACCCAGAGGTTGGAGAGCTGTCCCAGATCCGGGGGGATGCCGCCGGTCAGGTCGTTCCACTCCAGTTCCAGCACGCGCAACTGCGCGAGTTGGCCCAACTCTTCGGGGATCGTCCCCGTCATGTCGGAGAGGTCCAGCAGCTCGAGCGCGGAAAGCCGTGCCAGTGCGGCCGGGATCCGGCTGCTGACGCCATCGCCGTTCCACTCGAGCTGGACGACGCGGCCCGTGAACCGGTTGATCCCGACACCCTCCCAGGCCGTCAACGGCGTCTCGGCGCTCCAGTTCGGCGGATCGCCGCGCCCGGCGAGCGTCGCCCTGATGTCGAGCAGCACCGCGCAGTCGGGTGCGGTCGCCGCCCGCTCGCACGACGGCGGCTCGTCCCTGCGGATGGATCCCACCAGCCGGTCGAAGAGCGCTCCCGCGCCCCGCCCGGCTCCCGCTTCCCTCACATGGCGGCTGAGCTCCTGGCCTGTGGCGGCGTCGAGAGTCAGCGCCGACGCGCTGTCCTCGTCCCGCAGCGTCAGCGTGGTGTAGCAGCCGCCGGGGTCGTAGCAGACGCCGCCGTACCCGTCAAAGGTGATGCGGAGGCCTGCGGGGACATCGAGGACGAAGTCGCCCAGTCGGTACGCCCGGCCCCCTTCCGCAGGTTGCAGGAAGTACAGGCCCCGGACGCCGTCTGGAGTTGCCGGGGGAGCGAGTGGTTGCGGTCGCGCCGAGGCGACGATCGCGTCGAACAGATCCCTGACCGAGACATCGCAGCCCGGTGGCCCCTCCACCACGCTGCGGGCGAGTTCCTCCCCCGTGAACGGATCGATGACGAGCCTCGAGCGGCTTAACTCCTCGGTGATCGTGACGATGATTCTGCTGGCGTCGTCGCGCTCCTTCACGCCGAGGCTGAACTCGCCTCCGTCGGGGAGTTCGAGGACGAGCGCGAATGTCACGCGGTAGGTTCCTGCGACCGCGGTCGCCTCGTGCGGCATGAACGGGATGCCGTCGGCGCCCACACCGAGGTCCGGCGATGCGCCGCTGCTCAGCAGCGCGGGGCACTCGCAATAGCGCAGGGCGAGGTCATCGTAGTCGGCGATCACGTCGCGCGCGGCGAGCGGCAGGCAGCCCGTGAGGGAGTTGCCGCCCAGCCGCAGTCCCCAACCCCCGCGGAACGTAGCAAGCTGCGGCGGAAGCGATCCGGTCAGCAGATTGTCGCGGAGATCGAGTTCGACCAGACCCCGGATCGAGAACAGCTGCGGCGGGATTACGCCCGTCAGCTGGTTGCCCCGCAGCTCCAGGTACTCAAGCTTCGTGAGGTTGGCGAGTTCGATCGGAATAGGCCCGCTGAGCCGATTATCGCTGAGTTCCAGATTGGTCAGGCTCGACATCGAGCCGAGCGCTGCGGGGATGGGTCCCGTGAGTTCGTTTCCGCTCAGCCACAGGCGGTTCACGAATCTCAGGTCGGCCAGCGCGGGCGGTATCTCGCCGGTCAGGCGATTGTCATACAGCCACAGGTCCTTCAGGTTCCAGAGCTGACCGAGCTCGGGTGGGATAGGGCCGGTCAGCCCGTTACCGCTCAGCCAGAGCTCCCGCAGGTGCGACAGTCGCGCGAGGCCGGCCGGCATCTGCCCGCCGAGGTCTTCTGATGAGAGCCCGATCTCCGTGACTCGCCGCGGCGATCCAGCCACCGTGATGCCCATCCACAGCTCGATGGGGAGGTCCGCGCTCCAGTTCAGGAGCGACTCGTCGGGGGCGAGGATCGGCTTCGCTTCCAGCAGGACCGCGCAATCCTCGACCAAGCCGGGCTGGCCTTTGGGATCGGCTACGGCCCCGCCGCTTGAGCATGCCTCCACGAGCACCGGATCGGGTGGCGGCAGGGCCAACTCGGCTGCCGATTCGCGACAGAACGGGAGGTCCCAGTAGCGCGCGAACGGCGCCAGGCTCGGCGGGATGCAGCCAGTCATGTTGCCGGGCCGGAGCCTGAAGTACGTCAGCTTCGTCAAGCGACCGAGTTCGATCGGGAAGACCCCCGTGAATCCGTCACCCCAGACCCACAGGTCCAGCGCTTCGAGTTCCGAGAGTTGTCCGAGTTCCGGTGGTATCTCGCCCGACAGCCTCGTGTCGCCCAGGTGGAGCTCCCGCAGGTCCGCGAGTTGGCCGAGCTCCGGCGGTATCTCGCCTGTCAGCGGGTTGCCCCGCAGGGCTAGATATACCAAGTTCGAGAGCTGGCCGAGTTCTGGAGGAATCTTCCCGCTCAACTGGCTCTCTGCCAGCGCCAATCGCATGAGGTTCGACAGTTGACCGAGCTCCGGCGGAATCTTACCGCTGAGTTGATTGCCGCCGAGGTCCAGCCAGTAGAGGTCGGCGAGTAGACCCAGCACGGCGGGAATCTCGCCCGTAAGATCTTCTCCAGACAGGTCCAAGACCTCTAGCGCCGAGAGTTGCCCGAGCACGGGCGGGAGACGCCCCGCAACAGCGGGACCTCCCGATAGTGCCCACAACTCGACTACGCGGGGCGGCGATCCCTCAACCACCACCCCGTCCCACTCGGCGATTGGGTGCCCCGCGCTCCAGTTCGCGAGACCGACATCGCCGAGGAGCGCGTCGAGCGCATCGAGCAGGACGGCGCAGTCACGCACCAGTCCCGGCTGCACCGCGGGGTCCGGGACCGCTCCCTCGGAGACGCATGTCGCCAGGTTCGCGTCGCTTGGCTCAGGCGCTGCGAGGACGGCGGGTTGCGTGCCGGGCACGAGTTGCCAGGGGCCGTGCACGACGGCGAACGACGCGAGGCCGGTGCCCCCGAGGTGCTGCAGCGGCAGCTCGGGGGCCGTGCTGAACACTGCGGTGCTCCCGTCCGCGGGGAGAGAGCCGGACTGGCAGCCCTGGAAGACATAGGTCTCCGGGCGCACGCCGAACTCGCGGTAAGCCGCGCCCGCGCCCGCCTCGGCGACGGCCGTGACGCGGTAGCGCACGAAGCAGTCGTACCGCCAGTACCACTCGATCAGGTGGCCCGCTTCGACCTCGCCGAAGAGACCGTCCGAAGAAGCCCCATCCGCAGCGACTGCGCTGACGCGCAGCGTGGCGGCGTCGCGACGGAACCCCTCGTAGGTTGTGATCGCCGAGGCGACCGGGGCCGTCAGGAAGGCATGGCTTCCCGGCTCGGTCGCCTCTCCCGCCGGATCGAAGCGGTAGCGGAGCGGCGCTCCGCTCTCGCCGTCGGGCAGCGGTGCCGTGATCGTGATGCCGCCCGCGCGGAATCGGCCCTCGGGACCGTGCCCGTGGTCGAGCGCCAGGGGGACGGTGCCCAGCGTGCGCCACGATCCGAGCGAGCCACGGGCGCTGATGTGGATGTCGCGCTCGTCCTTGACGTGTTGCCAGACGCGGACCTCGACCGTGACCGGCACTGCCCCGATTCGCCACTGGACTTCGATCGAGATGTCCCCGTAGCGGTAGCGGCCGCTTGAACTGATCCCGTCGTCGAGCATCAACGCGATCATCTCGGGCGCGGGCCACGAGCCGTCCGCCGGGAGGGCACCGACGCGGATATCGCCGGGGTTCGCCGGGTGCTGCCAGACCTGGACCTCCACACGCACCGACTCGGCGGCTTGCGCGCTACCCGTTGCTGCCGTCAAGAGGAGGACCGCGACGGCGATCAGTACCAGCACGTGCAGTGCGGCACGGCGGCCCGCCATCCGGGCTGAGGCGCGCAGAAGACTGGTCAGTCGGAGCATGGCCCTCACTCCCGTGCCGGATGCGAGCCTGGTGATTCAGTTGCTCGCCGTGCGACCAGACAAGCATATCGCCGATGCGCCCCCTAACGAGAGATGGTTTGTCGCTCCCAGTCATCCACGCTGGAGTCCACGAGGGTGCCCGTCGGGCAGCCGCAGGGCGGCGAGTGGGGCGGTGCGGCGCGCCCAGCGGGAGGTGGACGAGCGTGCAGACGCAGCAGAAGCTGAGCGGAGAGCAGGTGCGGGTCCGCACCTAAGGTCTGCGCGCACTCGTGTGGATCATCGCGCAGCGCTCGCTCGCCGATCGTGGCTGCGGGTGTGGTCGCTCGACGGCGAGCGGATGGAAGTGCGGCCGAAGGGAGAGTCGCAAGGCACCGGGGAAGCGGCCCCAGCGATACGGTACCGCATGAGGCGTGGCCGACGGCGGCGGTCCCACGACCGTGACAGGAGTGCAGCACGTACATACGCTGGTGGTGCATGGAGCGAAGCAGTGGAACCGAGACTGGCCGATGCCATCGGCGACTACCTGCGCGCGCACATCGAGCGCCACGGCCGCAAGGCCACAGCCGCGGCGTTCGGCGTCTCGCGCCACACGCTCTGGCGGTTCCTCGAGCGCGGCCAGGCGGGCCGCGCGCTGCCGCAGGCCGTGCTCGAGCGC
>VXMT01000282.1 GCA_009840965.1 Chloroflexota bacterium | reverse complement strand
GGGGCCGGGCGCGGGGGCCGCGGGGCCCCGCGCGGCGCCCCCCCGGCCGCCCGCGCCCGGGGGTTACCCGCCTCGCCGCACTCCCCCCCACGGTGGGGGGTGGGGTGTAGTCGGCGTCGCCGACCAGCTGCGCGCGGACGCCACCGAGGCGGTCGCGCGGCTGCACGCGCTCGGCCTCGATGTCGCGCTGCTCACCGGCGACCGCCGTGAGGCGGGCGAGGCGATCGCGGCGCAGGCCGGCATCGGGCGCGTCGTCCTGTATGTTATAAACATATGAACAGGCCGAGGGTCGCGTCGTGGCGATGGTCGGCGACGGCATCAACGACGCGCCCGCGCTGGCGCAGGCGGACGTCGGCATCGCGATCGGCGGCGGGGCGGACGCGGCAATCGGCGCGGCGAGCGTCGCGCTGCTGCGCGCGGATCCTCGAGGCGTCGCCGCGGCGATCGCGCTGAGCCGGTCGACGGTGCGCACGCTGCGCCAGAACCTGGTCTGGGCGTTCGCCTACAACGTGCTGCTGATCCCGGTGGCGGCGGGCCTCGGCTACCTGCTGTTCGAGGGCGCCCCGGTCCCCGCGCTGCTCACCCCGGTCTTCGGCGAGCACGGCTTCCTCAACCCGATCGTCGCCGCCGCCGCCATGGCCTTCAGCTCGCTCTCCGTGATGGCCAACTCGCTGCTGCCGCGGCGGTCCGTCGGGTAGCAGTTCAACCTCGAAGTGGTGCTGTGCGCCCGCCGCCCGCGTTCGGCGCACGAGCGGCGGGCTCGATGGGCTAGCTAGCCGACGTCCTCGACGACGTCGACCTCGCAGTGGTAGGTGCGGAACTCGTCGACGAAGTAGTCGGCGAGCGGGGCCTGGACTTGCGCCTCGAACAGCTCCGAGTCGCGGTAGGCGTCGAGGTCCTCCTGCGAGTCCCAGATGCTGACGGCGAACCCGGCGTCCTCCTCGTCGAGGTCGTGCACGAGCCAGCGGCCGCGCAGCCCCTGGATGCCGCTGCTGATCGGCTCCATGGTCTGGCGGTAGGCCTCGGCGTACTCGGGCCACATCCCGGGTCGCACCTTGCCCCACGTGATTCGCATGATCATCACGCACCTCCTTCCCTTCGAGTGTATTGCGCAGCGGCCGGCGGCAAGTTCGGCCGCTCACAAGCCCCGCCGCGTGCCGCGGGCTACCCTGCACAGGACGACGATCGGGGCGAGAAGGCGGGGCGGGCGATGCGCATCTCGGTCATTGGTGGCGAGCAGGCGGAGGGCGAGGCGGCGCGGCTGGCGTTCGAGGTCGGCCGCGAGCTGGGCACGCGCGGGCACGTGCTGATCTGCGGCGGACGCGGCGGCGTGATGCGCGAGGCCTGCCGCGGCGCGAAGGAGGCCGGCGGCCTGACGATCGGCATCCTGCCTGGCGACGACCTTGGCGAGGCGAACGAGTACGTCGACATCCCCCTGCCGAGCGGCCTCGGCTACGCCCGCAACGTGCTCGTGGCGCGGGCCGGCGAGGCGGTGATCGCCATCGACGGCAAGTTTGGCACGCTCTCGGAGATCGCGTTCGCGCTCATCTCGGAGCGCCCGGTGATCGGCCTCGGCACCTGGGAGCTGCGCGACGGCGACGGCGAGGACGCGCCGATCGAGCGCGTCGATGACGCCGTGGCCGCCGTCGACGCCTGCGAGGCGGCCCTCCGCTAATCCGGCTCGGCGGGCCGGCGGACGCGATAGCGCAGGTACAACTCGCTCGTCTCGGGGTTGCGGTAGGCCGACAGCAGCGCGAGGCGGCGCACGCCCTCGTGCGAGGCGGGGTGGCCGGGCGTCTCGACGGCCGTACGGGCCGCGTCGCCACCGACGACGAGGGCGCCGAGTGTGAGGAACAGCTCGTCGACGAGGCCGCGGCGGAAGAACTCGCCGTTGAGCGTCGGGCCGCCCTCAAGCAGCAGCAGCCGGCAGCCGAGCGCATCGCGCATGTGCGCAAGCATCGAGGGCACCTCGGCGCCCTCGGGCACGCGCTGCACGCCGCGGCCGGTGGCGGCGAGCGCATCGGCGCGCTCGGCCGGGGCGGCGTCGGAGAGGTAGACGACGCCCTCGAAGTCGCTCCCTGTGAAGAAGCGGTTGTCGAGCGGCAGGTCGCCGGAGTGCGTGAGCGTGGCGGCGACAGGCAGGCGAGGCTTGCCGCGGGCGACGCGCAGCGCCTCGAGGGCCTCGTCGTTGAGCCGGGAGGTGTGGCCGCTGGTGCGCAGCGTGGCCGCGCCGGTGAGCACGACGTCCGCGTGCAGACGCAGTTCGCGCATCAGCCGGCGGTCGGTGGGCGACCCGAGCCCTTGCTCGCTGCCCTCGATCACGGTCTTGCCGTCGGCGGACGCGACCATGTTGACGATCACACAGGGGCGATCGGCGGGCGCCTCGGGGAACTCGAGGGCGGTGTAGTCGGGTGAGCCGTCGCTGGCGTCCATGGGCGCGAGTCTGCCATCGCGCGCCCGCGCGCCGCTACTGCACCTCGATGCGGCTCGGGCGCTAGTCGCGGGGCAGGCCGAGGCCCTGCAGGGCGATGATGTTGCGCTGGATCTCGCTGCTGCCGCCCGCGATCGTGATCGCGACGTTGAACTTGTGCGTCGCCCAGATCTGGCCCTCGAGCGGAGCCTCCCCGGAGGCCGGCTGCAGCGAGCCGCGCGGGCCCGCGATCTCCGTACCGAACTCGCCCATGCGGCGCTCCAGCTCGGTCATGAAGATCTTCAGCACCGACGACTCGGTGCGCAGCTTCATGCCCGTGGCGATCTTCGAGGCGGTCATGCCCTGCAGCACGTCCCCCGCCTCCTGGTCGATCACCAGCTGCGCGATGCGGTCGCGCACCCACGGATCCTCGGCAAGCGGGCGGCCGTCGACCTTCGTCTCCTTGATGAAGGCGATCAGGTTGTCGCGCATCAGCGGCATGTGCCCGTACGGAATGCCCGAGGTGCGGTCCAGGTCCAGCGCCTCGCGCACGTAGTCCCAGCCCCGGTTCTCCACGCCCAGCAGATGGTCGGCCGGGACGCGCACGTCGTCGTAGAACGTCGCACCAACCTCGCCGCCGTCGAGCGTCGGCATCGAGGCGACGGTGAAGCCCTCGCGGCCGTGCTCGACGAAGAGCAGCGAGATGCCGTCGCGCAGCGGCGCGTCCGGGTCCGTCCGCACGGCGAGGTACATGATGTCGCCGGGGCCGGGGCGGCCGTACATCTTCGAGCCGTTGATCACGTACTCGTCACCGTCGCGGTAGGCGGCGGTCGAGAGGTTGGCGAGGTCCGAGCCGGTCTCCGGCTCGGTGAAGCCAAGCGTGAAGTCGATCTCGCCGTCGCGGATCTTCGGGAGCAGCTCGGACTTCATCCAGGGCGAGCCGTGCTTGATGATCAGGGGGCCCATGATGTTGACGTTGTAGAGCGAGAGCGGCGCGCCGACGCGCGAGGCCTCGTCCGAGAGGATGAAGCGCTCGACGGCCGTGAGGTCGCCCGTGCCGCCGTACTCCTCGGGCCAGCCGATCGAGTACCAGCCGCGCTCGGCGACCATGTCCTTGAAGCGCTTGATCGCGCCCGCGTGCTCGGGGGCGCGGCGGCTGAGGCGGTCCGCCGAGCGCACCTCCTCCGGCCAGGCGTCGTCGAGGAACTCGCGGATCTGCGCGCGGAACTCGTTCTGCTCGTCGCTCCAGGCGAAGTCCATCAGCCTGCGTCCCTTCGCGTCCCCTCCTCCGGCTAGTCGCGGGGCAGGCCGAGACCCTGCAGCGCGATGATGTTGCGCTGAATCTCGTTGCTGCCTCCGGCGATCGTGATGCCGGGGTTGTTGCGGTGCGTGTAGTGGAACCAGCCGCTCGAGGGCGCCTCGGGCGAGTCGGGCGTGAGCGAGGCAAGCGGCCCGGAGACCTCCATCGCGAACTCACCGATGCGGCGCTCCAGCTCGGTCAGGAAGATCTTCACGACCGAGGACTCCATGCGCAGCTTCAGCCCCGCCGCGATCTTCGAGGCGGTGATGCCCTGCAGCAGCTCGCCCGCCTCGATCTCGATCACGAACTGCGCGATGCGGTCGCGCACCCACGGATCCTCGATCAGCGGCTTGCCGTCGAGCGAGGACTCCTTGACGTACTCGATCAGCTCGCCCAGGCGCTCGGGCATCTGGCCGTAGGTGATGCCGCTGGTGCGGTCGAGGTCGAGCGCCTCGCGGATGTAGTCCCAGCCCTTGTTCTCCTCGCCCAGCAGGTGGTCGGCGGGGACCCGCACGTTGTCGTAGAAGGTGGCGCCGACGTTGTTGCCGGCCAGGGTCGGCATCTCCAACGAGGTGAAGCCCTCGCGGCCGTGTTCGACGAAGAGGACGGAGATGCCCCGGCGCAGCGGCGCGTCCGGGTCCGTGCGCACGGCAAGGTACATGATCTCGTCGGGGCCGGGATTGCCGTACATCTTCGAGCCGTTGATGACGTACTCATCGCCGTCGCGGTAGGCGCGCGTCGTCAGGTTGGCGAGGTCCGAGCCGGTCTCCGGCTCGGTGAAGCCAAGCGTGAAGTCGACATCGCCGGCGCGGATCTTGGGCAGCACCTCCTCCTTCATCCAGGGCGTGCCGTACTTCATGATCAGCGGCCCCATGATGCTGACGAGGTAGGCGGGAAGCGGCGCGCCGATGCGGCTCGCCTCGTCGCTGACGATGAAGCGCTCCATCTGGCTGAAGTCGGGCAGGCCTCCGTACTCCTCGGGGAGTCCCAGGGAGAACAGACCGCGCTGCGCGGCGGCGCGACGGAAGCTCTCGCCCTCCTCGCGGCCCGCGCGCCCGGCCCGCTGCGCCTCCGGCGGCCACACGCGCTCGAAGAACTCGCGCACCTCGGCGCGGAACTGCGTTTCGCTGTCGGTGTATTCGAAGTCCATGGCGATCCTCCGTCGTCTCGCTGCGGGTTGACGCTGCGGCTAGTCGAGAATCGCGCTGGCCACCGCGCGGCGGTGTTCGTGCGCCGTGCCGTAGGTACAGGCCGCCGCGGTGCCGATCCGGTAGGGGAACTGCACGAAGTGGTCGTCGATGAAGCCGACGCCGCCGTGCACCTGGATCGCGTCGCGGGTGATGCGCGCGGTCGCGTCGCCCATGAAGGCCTTGGCGTAGCGCGCGCCCATCTCGTACTCCTGGCCGGTGGAGTGCAGCCAGGCGGCCTTGTAGCAGAGGTTACGCCCGGTCTCGATGTCTACCACCATGTTCGCGCACTTGTGCGAGATCGCCTGGAAGGTGCCGATCGGCTTGCCGAAGGCCACGCGCGTCTTCGAGTACTCCGAGGCCAACTCGAGCGAGCGCTGGCAGAGCCCGAGCATTAGCACGGAGTTGGCGATCGCGCCGAGCAGCGTGACGTGGTCCTGCAGCCCGGCGGCCGAGACCACCCGGCCCGATGCGCCCTCGAAGCTCACGTCGTAGAGCGGCTCCCCGCCCGAGGATGGCATCTCCTCGGCACGGACGCCGTCCGCGCCCGCCTCGATCACGGCCATCTCGTCGCCGTTCGGCAGCGGGACGAGCAGGTGCGTGGCCAGCTCGACCCACGGCACCACGAGGCGCCGGTCGGTGAGCGTGATTGCGCCGTCGCCATCGCGCGACGCCATCTGCGTCACGCCGTCGGCGGCGGTCAGCGCAGGGATGACGACGGCCTCGTCGGCGGCGATCGCCTGGGCGAGGTCCGGGGCTGCCTCGACGAGCGCGAGGCCGGCGGCGATGGTGGAGTGGGGGTAGGGGCTGACGCAGTAGCCCTTGCCCATCTCCTCGAGCAGCAGGACGGTGTCGAAGAGTCCGCCGCCGGTGCCGCCCATCTCCTCGGGGAAGGGTGCGGAGTTCCAGCCGAGGTCGACGATGCTGGGCCAGAGCTCGGTGTCGTAGCCCTCGTCCGTGCGGTAGCCGTCTCGCATGCGGTCGAGCGGGAAGTCGCGGGAGAAGAGCTCGCGCGCGGTCTGCCCGAGCAGTTCCTGCAGTTCGCTGAATTCGTGGTTCACGTAGGCCGCCCCTCGCGCCGCGGGCGCCGGGGCAGCAGGTCACGAGGTGCGGCGTCGCCCCGGCCCTCGATCGCCGCGTGCGCAATATAGGCCGCGCCCCGCGCAGGCGATAGCGCGCCGGGTTGCGGGTCAGTTGCAGTCGGGCAGGCCGAGCTGATCGAGGTCGCTCCGCGCCACGCCTCGCAGGCTCTCGGGGATGCACCCGGTGAACGCGTTGCCGCGGAGGAGCAGCGAGAGCAGATTCGGCAGCTTGCCAAGTTCGGGCGGGATCGGCCCGCTCAACTGGTTCCGCTGGAGGTTCAAGCGCCTCAGGTTAGCGAGGCTCCCAAGTTCCGCCGGGAGCTCTCCCGCCAGGCTGTTGGCTTCAAGGCGGAGTTCCGTAACCCGCCCGGCCCGGTCCGTGGTCACGCCGTGCCACTCGCCAAGCGGCCTGTCGCTCAGCCAGTTCGTGCTGTCGTGCCAGTTCACCCCCCACGTCGCCTCGAAGAACGCGACGAGCACGGCGCGGTCCGAGGCCACGCTGCCCTGGGCGGGCTCTGGCTTACAGAACGGCAACTCGAGGTCGGCGGCCTGATCCTCGAGCAAGTGCTGCAAGCCCACGGGGATGCACCCGGTCAGCCGGTTGTCCCGAAGGTCGATGGACTCGAGGTTCGGGAGGTCGGCCAGCTCGGCCGGGATCTCGCCGCTCAGCCCGTTGTTCGACACCCACAGGTTGCGCAGGCTCGTGAGGCGGCCCAGCTCAGCGGGGATCGGACCGTTGAGTCGGTTCCAGTAGAGAGCCAGCAGTTCAAGGCTGGCGAGACCACCGAGCTCGGGCGGAATAGGCCCGCTCAGATCGTTGGAGTGGAGAACGAGCCATTCAAGGCTGGCGAGACCACCAAGCTCGGGCGGGATCGGACCGCTCAAGTTGTTGCTGGGGAAGAACAGCATTTCCAAGCTGGTCAGGCGGCCCAGTTCCGCCGGGATCGGTCCGCTCAACTGGTTCTCGTGAAGCCATACCCATCGCAGGTTCGTGAGCAGCCCCAGCTCTACCGGGATCGAACCGCTCAACCGGTTAGCTCCGAGGTTCAGAGACTCGAGCTTCGTGAGACTGCCCACCTCGGCCGGGATCGATCCGCTCAGCCCGTTCGCGTCCAGGTGGAGCCACGTGACACGGCCGTCGCCGTCGGTGTCGACGCCGTGCCACTCGCCAAGCGGCCTGTCGGTCAGCCAGTTCGAACTGTTCTCCCAGTTCACCCCCCACGTCGCCTCGAAAAAGGCTACGAGGGCAGCCCGGTCCGAGGCCACGCTCCCCGCAGGCACGGTGGCGGTGGGCGACAGCGTCATCTCACGAGCCGTCGGCGTGGCCGTCGCAGTCGGTGGCGCCGTCTCGCGAGCTGTCGGCGTGGCTGTCGCAGTCGGTGGCGCCCTGGCTGTTATACAAATCAGAACCTGCCGACGATCATACGCGAGTAGATCTAGGTTGGGGCCGTATCAT
>VXMT01000207.1 GCA_009840965.1 Chloroflexota bacterium | reverse complement strand
GTCGCGGTCCGTGACGTCGGTGCGCAGCGCAATCGCATCGCCGCCGGTCTCGCGCAGCGAGCTGGCGACGCGCTCCGCCGCGTCGACCTCGATGTCGGCGATCACGAGCCGCATCCCCGCATCCGCGCAGGCGCGGGCGATGCCCTCGCCGATGCCGCTGCCACCACCGGTGACGACCGCGACCTTGCCTTCAAGCTGTTCCATCTCCGATTGCTCCTCCGGCGGCTCGGCGTGCTCGCTATCCGGCGCGCGCCTCGGCCTCGTCGAAGGCCGCGAGCAGGCGTTCCGCGCGCCGCTCGATCGTGCCCCGGCGCTCGGGGTGCGTGATGATCCAGAAGCGGTTCTCGCGCACGGCCTCCACGACCATCTCGCCCACGTCGCGCGGCGGGCTCCGCTCGACCTCGCGGCGCTCCTCGACGCGTGGCGTCACGCGACCGCGCAACTCGTCGGGGAGGTTGCGGTCGGCGGCGAAGAGCTGCGTCGCCACCCCGCCGGGGCAGAGGATCGAGACGCCGATGCCGTCGTCCTCGAGCTCGTTGCGCAGCGTCTCGGAGAGCCCGAGGACGGCGTGCTTCGTTGCGCAGTAGACGCCGACCTCGACGGCGCGCGTGGCCGAGATGCTGGACATGGAGCCGGTGTTGACGATGTGCGCCTCGCCGCCCTGCGCGGCGATCTGCTCGCGCATCCGCGGCACGAACGCCTGGATGCCGTGCACGACGCCGAAGACGTTGACCCCGAACAGCCACTGCCAGTCGCCCGGCGTGGTCGAGGCGATCTCGCCGACCGTGATCACCCCCGCGTTGTTGCACAGCAGGTGGACCGCGCCGAACGCCTCCCAGGCCTCGTCGGCGAGCGCGTCGAGGGCGTCCCGGTCGGTCACGTCCGTCGGCACGGCGATCGCCTCGGCGCCGCTCTCGCGCAGGGAGTTCGCGGAGCGCTCCGCGGCGTCAGCCTCGATGTCCGCGATCACGACGCGCATCCCGGCGGCCGCGCAGGCCTGGGCGATGCCCTCGCCGATGCCGCTGCCGCCGCCGGTGACGACGGCGACCTTGCCCTCGAGTTGCTCCACGGCCCGCCTCCTCGCTCCGCGCGCGATTCTACGCGGCGATCGGCGATAGGACGCGCGGGTGGCGGCCCGGCTCAGTTCGCGCCGTAGACCTCGGTGTCGGGGTGGAAGGCGTACCAGCCGAACCAGTAGGCGAGGTGACCGTTGATGCGCTCGAGGCGTTCGCCGCCGGGACCGAGCAGCGCCTCCTCGGTGACGCGCCACTCGCCGCCGTCCGCGTCGAGCAGCGCGTCCGGCCCGGCGCCGGGTGCGAAGGTCCGGTCGCCGCGCTCGAAGGCGCGCACCTCGCCGCCGGAGTTGTAGGAAACCGGCCCGACGAGCTGGTGGCTGCCCTGGGTTACCACCTCGCCGCGCGCGGCAACGAGGACGACCGGCCGCTCGCCGACGGCGTCGTTGACGACGCGCTCCTCGGCGATCGTGTCCAACGCGTACGCCTTGCGGTCGCCGCCGATCCGCAGGCCGTAGATGAAGTTCTTGGTGCGCAGCTCGTCGCTCCGCAGCCACACCGGGAACATCGTGCCGATGTCGGAGAAGTAGTCGCCGTAGGGCATGCCGGGCTCGTAGGTGCGGGCGTAGCCGGTGTTGATATCGATCACGTCCGTCTCCGGGTGCTGGGCGAGCCACTCCTCCCAGGTGGTGAGCACGACCGGCAGCAGGTTGAGGCGGAGCGGGTTGCCCTCGGTGTCCGTCGCGCCGACGAGCGCGCCGAGCACGGGTCTGCCGGTGAACTGGTTCCAGAGCGTCTTCGTCACGCGGTCGTACATCAGCTTGTTGCTGCGGTAGAGGAAGCCCGAGGTGCCGAAGGTGTACAGCTCCCCGTTGGGCGCGCGGCCGTCGTAGGCGATGCCCGCGCCGCAGAGCGTGCAGTAGGCGAGCGAGAGGGGCACGCCGCCAACGACGTCGTTCGTCATCTCGTGCCAGTCCATGATGCGCAGCGGGTAGGCGCGCGCCTCGTCGTTGATGAAGACGCCGAAGACCGCCTCGTCGGGCTCCAGCCAGTCAGCGTCCTCCGGCGCGATCGTCGTCGGGAGATCGAGTGGCGGGATGCCGTCGACGCGCACCCCGCCCCAGACGATCTCCTCGGCGCGGATCGCCGAGGGATGCTCGTCCTTCAGGAAGTCCTGGAAGCGCTCGTCGATGTTCGCCAGGACGCGGCCCTTCCAGCTCACGTAGCCGGGCGGCGGAACCAGGTCCGTCGCGCCGTACCACCTCAGCCAGCCGAAGTAGTCCGTCGCGAGGCTCTCGCCGGTGAGCTCGTCGAGCGCTAGCCCGTACTCGAGGGCATCGGGGCCGGCGGTCACCGCGCGGACGAACCTCGCGAACAGCATGTCGATCAGCACGGCGACGAAGCGCTGGTCCTCCGCGGCCAGGATGCGCTGCAGCGCCCCGCGGGCCACGTCGTCCACGGTCGAGTGGCTGAGGGCGTTCATCAGGTTGAGCGCGTCGCGATCGGAGATCGGCGTGGCTTCCGTGGCGGCGCGCGCCGTCGGCGTGGGCGAGGGGGCCGCCGTCGCGGCCTCGGCGGTCGGCGTCGTGGTCGCGGCCTCCGGGCTCGCGGCGGGCGTCTCGCCCGGCGCCTGCGGCGAGGCGGTCGGCGTCGGCGTCTCCTCGGCGTCCTCACCGCCGCACGCGACGAGGAGCACGGCAGCGAAGAGGGCGAGCGCGGCGAGCAAACCCAGGCGACGCTGCGACATCGTGTGCACCTCGATCGCGTGAGCGTTGCCCAACCAGCGTATGGGCCGCGCCCGGCGCTGCGCTAGCGAGGTCTCACGGCCGACGGCGCGCCGGCGAGGACGGCGAGCGCGTCGCGCACCATCGCCTCCACCCACTCCGGGCGCTCCAGCGGTGCGAAGTGGCCGCTGTCCTCGGCCACCCACTCGTAGGCGCGGCGCGGCTGCGCGGCCGCCTCCGGGGCCGTGGTCGAGTGCAGACCGCGGGAACCGGACCCGCGGCCGATCCAGACCGGGCAGTCGAGCTTCGGCAACGCGGACCACATCTCGCCCATGCCGCCGCCGGTGAACACCGCGGCCTCGGTCTCGCGCGCGCAGGCGAGCTGCACCGTCCCGTCGCCGCCGACCGCCCGCAGGCCGGAGTCGACGAAGCCCGCGAAGACCTCGGGGTGCCACGCGTCGTAGGGCGAGCGGGCGCGCAGGTGCTCGGCGGCGGCCTCGCGGCTGGGCCACTCGTAGCGGCGGCGCAACGCCACCTCGACCATCTCGCTCGCGTTGCCGCCGCTCCCGCCGCTCGGCGGCTTCAACGGCGCCTCGATCAGCATGAGCGCGTCGACGAGGTCCGGGCGCTTCAGCGCGAGCAGCGTGCCGACGCCGCCGCCAAGCGAGTGCCCGACGATGACGAGACCGGACCAGCCCTCGAGTGCGGCGAGCCGCTCGACATCGTTGGCCATCGCGCCCCAGTCCTTGACCGGCAGGTCGCAGCGCGAGGCGCCGTGGCCGCGCAGGTCGAGGGCGATCGGGCGGCAGGCATCGGTGAGCACACCGGCGGTGGGCCGCCAGACCCCGCGCGTGAAGCCGGTGGCGTGCAGGAACAGGACGGGCCGTGCGCCCTCGCCCGGCCACTCGTCGAAGACGAGCACCGCCTCGCCGAGGTCCAGCTCGCGCGTGCGGTAGGTCGCGCTCACGGCGTCACCGGCGGCTCAGCCCGCCCGCGCGGGGCGGCCGATTCGCAGCGAGTGAAGCAGCTCACGGGTGGCCGCGGCGACCTCGTCGACGGCGGTGTCGAAGGCCTCGGCGTTGTGCGCGGCGGGTCGGCGAAAGCCGCTCACCTTGCGCACGAACTGCAGCGCGGCCGCCTCGATCTCCTCGTCGCCGGCGAGTTGGGCGCCCTCGCGGAGGGTCTTGATGCTCCTGCACATGCGCCGAGGGTAGCAGGCGCGGGGGCCGGCATCGAAGCGCCGGACCGGCCTCAGGCGTCGTCCTCGCTCGGCGCGAGCTCGCGATCGCCGGCGCGGCGCCAGAGCAGCCAGCAGACGATGGCGACGGCCAGCAGCAGCGCGCTGGTCCCGGCGAGCGCGTGCCCGAGGGCGACGCGGGAGACGAGGGCGCTGAGCGAAAGCATGACGAAGATCGTCGTGAACTGCGCTCCGAACTGCTGGAAGGAGAGTGCCGTCGCTCGCTCGCTGTCCGGCACGCGGCGCGAGATGTAGACGGTGCTGATCGGGTGCAGGGCGTTCTGTGCGAACGGCGCGAGGCCGAAGAGCGGCACGAACCAGAGCAGGCCGCCGCTGCCGCCGAGCAGCGCGATCGCCCCGATGACGGGCAGCACCAGCAGCGCCCCGCCGACCCCGAGCCGCTGCGAGAACCAGTTCGCGCTCCAGCCACCGACCGCAGCCACCAGCATCATCGCCGCCGCCACCCAGCCGAACGCGCCCACGGGCACCTCGTAACCGATCAGCACCGGCTGCCAGACCGTGAAGGCCGCGAACCCCGCCACCCAGGGCAGCGCGCCAAGCGTCGCGGCCCAGCGCAGCGAGGGCACGCGCAGCACGCGGCGCGAGGCCGAGAGGCCCGTGGCGAGGAAGGAGTCGGCGGCGCTACCCGGCTCACGCGGGGGCTCCTCGAGACGGAAGGCGAGGCTGGCGGCCATGATCGAGAGGACGCCGCTGGCGACGATCGGCCAGGACAGCGGCGTGACGGTGGCCATCAGGCCGCCGATGATCGTGAAGCCGGCGACCGCGAGAGTCATCATCGCGTTCAGCCGCCCCGCCACCGCCGGGAACTCGCGCACCCGACCCACCGCGCGCAGGGCGTCGAACAGGTAGGCGTCGTCGGCGCCGCTCATCAACGCTGTGCCGATACCGAACAGCACGTAGGCCGTAAGCAGCACGGGGAGGATGTCGGCGAGAGCAAACACGATGAACCCGGCCGAGATCACGAGGGAGCCCCAGAGCATGCTGGTCCGCCGCCCGTAGCGGTCGGCGACCACGCCCGTGGGCACCTCGGAGAGCAGCGAGCTGGCGAAGAAGACGGCGTCGAAGAGCAGGATCTGCCCGATCGTCAGCCCGCGCGTCTCGACCAGGTAGACGACCCAGATCGCCTCGCCGAGCCAGGCCCAGCGCAGCACCCACCAGTAGGGAAGCAGCCGGAGGCTGCGCTCCATGCGGGCGTCCGAGGGCGGAGAATCATGCATCGGGCGAACGTGCGCCCGTACGCACTACTCGCAGCAGGCCGGGTCGTCGCAGTCTCCGGGACCGCTCGCGGCCGGGACGAACTCGATCATCGCCGGGTCGTCGTCGGTGACGGTGTAGAACTCCCAGTCGCGGCCGTCCGGATCGCTGACCCAGACCTTGTCCTGCTCCGCGTGGCAACAGATCACGCCGTCCTCGACGCGCGTCTCCATGCCGGCCGCGCCCAGCCGCCGCGTCTCGGCCACCACGCGCTCGGTCCCGAACACCTCCACGCCGAGGTGGTTGAGAGCCTCGCTCCCCGATTGCTCGATCAGCACCAGCTTGAGCGGCGGGTCGGCGACCTCGAAGTTGGCGTAGCCGGGGCGCAGCTTGTGCGGCTCCGTGCGGAACAGCTCCGAGTAGAAGCCGACCGCGGCATCGAGGTCGGAGACGTTGAGCGCCAGCTGCACGCGGGATTCGGGGGTAGTTGTCATGATCGCCTCTCCTCGGAGTGGGCGGGGATGGATCCGCTGCGATCCATGATCGCGCACCGGCCGCCGGGATGCGAGCGGCCGGCAGGGGGAAGAGGCTACGGCGCCTCGCGGCCGAGCAGGACCACGTCGGTGAAGAGCGCGCCGGCGCCGCCGTTGGTGCACATTGCGACCTCGGCGCCCTCGACCTGGCGGTTGCCGGCTTCGCCGCGGAGCTGCTTGGTGCCGGAGATGACCTTCTGCAACAGTTGGGCCGTGCCGGGGTGTGCGAACGACATCGTGCCGCCATCGGTGCAGACCGGGAACTCGCCGCCGACGCGGATGCGGCCGTCCATCACGAACGGGCCGCCCTCGCCAAGCTCGCAGAAGCCGAAGGCCTCGAACTGGCGGATGATCTCGAACGAGAACGGGTCGTAGAACTCGCACACGTCGATGTCGGACGGTCCCAACCCCGCTGTCGCGAACGCCTGCCTCGAGGAGAACGACCCGACGTCGCCCGTGACGTGCCAGAGCGGCCCGGCGACGTAGGCCTGCCCCCGCCCGTCGAGGCCGCCTCCGAGCACATGGATCGGCGTCACGTCGAGGTCACGCGCGCGCTCGGCGGTGGTGAGCACCATCGCGGCGCCGCCCTCGCTGGTCATCGCGCAGTCCAGCAGGTGGAACGGGTCCGCGATCATCGGCGAGTTGAGCACGTCGTCGGGGGTGATCACGCGGGCCGTGTAGACGGCGTCGGGGTTCATCCCGCCGTGCGTGCGGATCGCCGAGGCCACCTCGGCGAGGTGCTCCGGCTTCGTGTCGTAGAGGTACATGTGCCGTTGCGCGATCAGCGCGAACTCGGCCGCGGTGTAGAGGCCGAAGCACTCGACGAACTCGTTGGAGGGCCGCGTCCACGGCGCGGTCGAGGCGCGCTCCGTGTAGGCACCGGCCTGGCCGTTCGCGATGACGACGGTATTCGCGTAGCCGGCGGCGATGGCGGCCGCCGCCTGTAACACCGCCGGGATGCCCATGTTGCCGACGCCCACCCACGTCGGGCGACCTCCGAGTTGATGGACCCACTGACGCTGCCCGCCGCCACCGCCGGTGCCGGTGGTGACGTTGACCCCGTCGATGTCGGACACCTCGAGGCCGGCGTCGGCGATCGCGCCCTTCACCGCGTCGAGGGTGATCGAGAAGGACGTGTGCTCCTGGAGGTAGCGCGACTGCACCGTGTTGTAGGCGCCGACGATCACGACGTCATGCAGGTCTTTGCGCGGCATAGGGGCTCCGTCATCGACTCGGCGGCGGGTTGCTCGCCGCCATGCTACGCATACCCGTCCGCAGTATCGAGCCGCGCCCGATGGCGGTCAGGAATCTTCACCCCGACAATGACCGCCGAGGAGGCACGATGAGCAACGTGGATCCCGACCTGCAACGCAACAGCGAGGCCACCCGCCGGCTCGGCGAACTGGTCGCCGGGCTCGACGAGGCGGACTTGCAGCGCTCGCTCGGCGGCGGCTGGACGGTGGCGTTCGCCCTCGTGCACCTCGCCTTCTGGGACGCACGCCAGGATGTCGCGCTGCGCGGCTACGCGCAGGGTGATCCGATTCCGTCCGAGGACGAGACGGTCAACGCCTCGCTCGAGGCGATCGCGGGGATGTTCGACCCGGCAGCCGCCGGCGCCGCGGCCGTCGAGGCGGCCGAGCGGATCGACGCGACCTCAAGTGGGCTCGCGGACAGGCAGCGCTCCGCACTCCGCGAGGCGGGGAAGGAGTACACCTTCCGCCGCTGGCCTCACCGCGACGACCACATCGCCCAGATCGAAGCGGCGCTCCCGTAGGAGACCTTTGCGAAACTCCCACAAGCCCGATCCGGCGCCCTCTCCCTCGGGGAGAGGGCGGGGG
>VXMT01000099.1 GCA_009840965.1 Chloroflexota bacterium | reverse complement strand
GGGCTCGGTGAGGTGTAAAACCCCCACCTCCCCCCGCCTCGCCCGCCCCGGAGCGCGCACGTACGATACGGGCGCGCCGGGAGGTTGCCGCCATGTCAGAGCAGGTCGTCGCGCCGCGCATCCGCGGCTTCATCTCGCTGACCGCACACCCCGAGGGCTGCGCCGCCAACGTGCGCGGGCAGATCGAGGTGGCGAAAGCCTCCGCCGAGGGCGCCCCGACGCTCGGGCCCGCCCTCGTCATCGGCTCCAGCACGGGCTACGGGCTCGCGAGCCTGCTCTCGGCCTGCTTCGGCTACGGTGCGCCCTCCGTCGGCGTGTGCCTCGAACGGCCCTCGGAGGAGGACAAGCCCGGCAGCGCCGGCTGGTACAACCTCGCCGAGGCGCATCGACTCGCCGCCGCCGAGGGCCGCACGCTGCGCACCGTCAACGCCGACGCCTTCTCCAGCGAGGCGAAGGAGCAGGTCGCCGCGGAGCTGCGCGCCATGCGCGGGCAGGTCGAACTGCTCGTCTACAGCCTCGCCGCGCCGCTGCGCCGCGACGCCGAAACGGACGAGGTCTGGCGCAGCACGCTCAAGCCGATCGGCCGGGACTGGACCGGCAAGAGCATCGACCTGCGCCGCAACCGCGTGACGGAGGCGACGATCGAGGCGGCGGACGACGAGGAGATCGCGGCGACCGTGAAGGTGATGGGCGGCGAGGACTGGGCCGAGTGGCTGCGCTGGCTCGGCGCCGAAGGCCTGCTCGCCGACAACTGCCGCAGCGTCGCCTACAGCTACGTCGGCCCCGAGGCGACACACGCGATCTACCGCGCCGGCACGATCGGGCGCGCCAAGGAAGACCTCGAGGCGACCGCCCGCGAGCTGCACGCGCGGTTCGAGCCGGGCGGCGGCGGGGTCTGGGTCAGCATCAACAAGGGCATCGTGACGCAGGCCTCGGCGGCCATCCCCGGTGTCGCGCTCTACATGAGCGTGCTCTTCGCCGTGATGAAGGAGCAGGGCACGCACGAGGGCCCGATCCAGCAGATCGCCCGCATGATGCGCGACCACCTCGGTCCCGGCGTCACGCCGAGCACCGACGAGGAGGGCCGCATCCGCCTCGACGACCTGGAGATGACGCCCGAGGTGCAGTCCGAAGTCGCGAGGCGCATGGCCGCGATCGACACGGACACGCTCGGCGAGCTGAGCGACTACGCCGGCTGGCAGCGCTACTTCCAGCAGCTCTTCGGCTTTGGCCTCGGGGGCATCGACTACGACGCACCGACGGAGGTGCACCGCCTGCTGGTCTGAGGGGTTCGAGTAAGGGCGGAAGAGCCTACGGCCGGCTCATCGGCAGGGCGGCTGCGTCCTCCGGCTCGGCCGTGCCGAGCAGGTCGCCGAGGCTGACGACGCCGTCCTCCTCGACGAGGCGGGCGCGGATGGCGGACAGCACCTCGTCGTCGAGGCCCTCGAGGGCGGCGGCCGCGGCAGCGAACAGCTCGCCGGCGGGCAGCACAGCGTACGAGGTGGCCTCGGCCGCGACGCGCAGCGCGTCGGCGATCGGCGCCTTGCGGCGATCGGGCGCCAGTAGCCGCTCGCCGTTCGCGACGACGATGCCGCGTGTCGGTCGCCCCTCCTGCTCGATGCGCCGGTCGAGGCGAGCGCGCAGCCGGTAGTGCGGCGCCATGCCGATCGGATCGACCGAGCCCTCCACCTCGAGCTCGTGCCGGCCCGCGTCGTCGCTGATCGTCACCTCGCCGTCGCGCTCGTAGCTGCGGAAGCCGAGCAGCTCGAGGCAGCGCACGACGGCGGGCAGCAGCGCGTGGCTGCCCTCGGTCCAGAGCACGTCGCGCACGCGCGTGAGCTGCATTAGCTCACCCTCGGCTGCCTCGCGCTGCGCCTCGGCGCGCTCCACCGCGCTCTCCGCCTCGGCACTCGCCTCCTCGAGCTCCTCGAGGCCGGGCAGCGCCTGCTGCCGCACCCAGGGCGGCGGATCGCCGACCGGCAGGTCGAGCAACTCCCGCGCGGCGGCGAGGATCGAGGCGGCTTGCTTGCGCCCGGCATCGCCGCCGCGGCTGCGCGGGGCGGGCAGGAATACGACGGTCCCGCCGAGCACGCGGAACTCGACGCCGACCGGCGCGCCGCCGCCGGAACGGGCGAAGACGCGGGCGTTGTCCGCGAAGCCGGGCGCGGCCTCGTTGAAGTGCGCGCGGTAGAGCATGTCGTTGCCGATCGCATCGACGAAACGTGCGAAGGGGTGGCGATGGTCGGCGACGGCGGCCTGCACGCCCTCGCCCCAGCGAATCAGCCCGGCCTCCCAGGCGAGCCCGGCGGGGGCAGGCAGGAAGAAGTAGCGATCGAGGCCGGGGAAGCCCGCGATCTCGGTGATCATCGCCAGCGGGTGCGTGAAGACGGCGACGAGCGCGCCGCGCTCGAGCGCGCGCACCAACTCGTCGCGACGGCGCTGCAGGATCTCGCCCGCCGGGACGCCCGGCCCCGTGAGCGCGTTGACCACCTGCGCGTCGCCGTGCGTGACGTGCTCCTGCGAGGAGTCGATCAGCTCGCGGATGCTGTTGAACACGCCCTCGGGGTCGATCGCGATCGCCTCGTAGTCGAAGCAGGCGGGCGCGTTGAAGATCGTGTGGTTGTCGATCGCCATGTCGGGCAGGGGGCGTCCGATGGAGAGCAGGCGCACGTGTCGGCTCCTTCGCCGGAGGCGTGTCGTCGTCCTCGATAGCTCCGATTGATTGTACCTGCGCATCCGCCGCAGGCGGGAGGCGGGCGCGAACCCGCGTCTTTGACGCCCCGAGGCGGGCGCGCCTACGATCGGAGCGGTCGTGCTAGGCGGGGAGCTAGCGGTGCCCTGTAACCCGCAATCCGCTCAGCGGGGCTGAATGCCCGCCCGCGGTTCGTCCCCCGGGGACTGCCGAGATCAAGCGGCGTTGAGAGCCTGGTCCTGCGCGACGATGCCCGGTCAACCCCGTCAGGGCCGGAAGGCAGCAGCGGTACGCCGGTCACATCGGGCGCCGTAGGGGCGCCGGGCTTGAGTTGGCTGGTGGAGGCAAGCCCGGAGTGCGTATCAACGGCGGGGCACGACCACTGACGCACCCCAGCACCGCTGCGCATTGGCAGCGGCGCGACACACCATGAGCGCCGCACGCGGCGCACGCCGCTCGCGACTCTCGAGGGCAGGCGACGATCCCGAGACTCCGCCCGAGTTCCTGCGGCGGCTCGGCCTCAGCCCGCGCAAGGCGCTCGGCCAGCACTTCCTCGTCGACGAGCTGATGCTCTCGCGCATCGCCGACGCCTGTCTGCTCGGCCCCGACGACACCGTGATCGAGATCGGCGCGGGGCCGGGCGGACTGAGCATCGAGCTGGCCGAACGCGCTGGCACGCTGGTCGCCGTCGAGATCGACGAGGAGCTGGCGTCGCTGGCGCGGCGGCAGCTCGAGGGGCGCGGACGCGCCTGCGTCGTGGCCGCGGACGCCCTCGGCGTTACGCCCGGCGAGCTGCTCGCGGAGTGCGGGGCGAGCGCGCCCTACGTGATGGCCGGCAACCTGCCCTACTACATCACACAGCCGCTGATCCGCCGCTTCCTCGAGGCCGACGAGCCGCCCGAGCGGATTGTCGTGCTCGTCCAACGCGAGGTCGCGCGTCGCATCGTCGGCGGGCCCGGCAAGGAGTCGCTGCTCTCGCTCTCGGTCAAGACCTACGGGCGGCCCGAAGCGCTGTTCGACGTGCCCTCGAGCGCGTTCTGGCCGGCGCCGAAGGTGCAGTCGGCGCTGGTGCGCATCGAGCGGCTTCCGAGGCCGGCGGTGGATCTGCCGCCGCCCGCGCTCGCGCGCTTCTTCCTGCTGCTGCGCGCCGGCTTCGCGGAGCCCCGCAAGCAGTTGCACAACGGCCTACGCTCCGCCCTCGGCCTCTCGCGCGACGAGGCGCAGGCGCTGCTGCGCGACGCCGCGATCGACCCCGCGCTGCGGGCCCAGCACCTCGACCTCGACGAGTGGCGGCGGCTACACGAGCTGACCGAGGAGCGCTGGCCGAGGAGCCTCGATGTCGGGTAGCGCCTCGGCCCTCACGCTGCTTGCGCCGGCGAAGCTGAACCTCGTGCTCGAGGTGACCGGGCGGCGCGACGACGGCTACCACGACCTCGACACGGTGATGACGACGATCGACCTCGCCGACCGCGTGCGCCTGCGCCCGGCGGAGGCGCTCGATGTGCGGCTCCGCGGGCGCGGCGCGGAGGAGATCGCCGGCGAGGGCGAGCTGTCGGCGATGGCCGCGCGGGCGCTCGCCGCGGCGGCCGGGCGCGAGCCCAACGTGGCGATCGAGGTCGAGAAGCGCGTCCCGGCGGCGGCCGGGCTGGGCGGCGGCTCCTCGGACGCCGCGGCCGTGCTGCGCGGGCTCGCGCGGCTCTGGGAGCTGGACTGGCCGATCGAGCGGCTCGAGGAGGTCGCCGCCTCGGTGGGGTCGGATGTGCCGTTCTTCCTGCACGGGGGCGCGGCGCGCTGCCGAGGGCGCGGCGAGCTCGTGACGCCGCTGCGCAACGTACGCCCGCTGCGGCTCTTGCTGCTCTTGCCGCCGGTCCCACAGGCCCCGGCGAAGACGGCTCGCCGCTTCGGCGCCCTGCACCCGCACGACCTCAGCGACGGCGCGCGCTCGGCGCGCGTCGCGCACCGCGTGCAGCGCAACGTCCCGCCGCCGACGGGCGATCTCTGGAACGCCTTCGAGGCGGTGATCGAGCGCACGGAGTCGGAGCTGCTCGCGCACTACGGCGCCTACGCCTCCGCGCTCGGCGGCGTGCCGCTGCACCTCACGGGGACCGGCCCCGCCGTCTTCCTGCTGATCCACGAGCGCGCGAAGGCGGCGGAGCTGCGCCGCGACCTCGAGCAGGCGGGCGCCGAGGTGTTCGCGGCGCGTACGCTCACGCGCGCCGAGGCGCTCGCGATCACGGAGGACGCGTGAGCGCCGAGGTCGACGCCGCGCGGGCGCTGTTCTCGGGCTTCGTCTCCGGCGCGGTGGTGGCCTTCGCGACGGTCGCGATCGTGCTCTGGACGATGAGCCGCAGCGCGCGCTGGCGCACGCGCGTCGCGAGCCTGGGCCGCCTGCCCCTGCCGCTCGTCGGCGTGGTGCTCGTCAATGTTGCGGTGCTCGGCTGGACGCTGCTCGGACTCCTGCTGGGCGCGGCCTACATCGAGGTCGCCGACCCGCTGCGCTTCGGGATGATCGTGCACGGCCTCGTGCTGGTCGCGGTCCTCGCGGCGGCGTTCGTGCTGCGGCGTCTCAACGGCGTGATCTGGGCGACGGCGATCGTCACGGCGTTCGCCTTCGGCGTGCTGCTGCCCGCGCTCGCCGGCTAAGCGGCGCGCCGCCTGCCTCGATGGGTGGTGCGGCCCGTTCGGGCATCTCGTACCCTTGGGCTGCGCCCGCCGGCGGCGGGCCGCGAACCGCAGAGGTAAGGAGCGGGACGCTGGTGCTCACGCCCGGACTGCAGCGCAGCGTGCTCGACATGCACGTCCACTCCGCGGTCGCTTCCTCGGACAGCACGCTCGACCCGCACAAGCTGCCGGAGCTAGCGCGCGACGCCGGCCTGACAGGCGTCAACATCTCCGAGCACGACAAGATGTGGGACCGCCACCTGCGCGCCGAGTACCGCGCCCAGCACACGGACTTCTTCGTCAACTTCGGGATGGAGATCTCCACCGACCTCGGCCACATGCTCGCGTTCGGCCTGCCCGCCTACATCAGCGGCATCCGCTGGGCTGAGCAGCTGCGCAAGGAGCTCGACGCCGTCGGCGGCTTCCTCATCGTCGCGCACCCCTTCCGCCACGTCTTCGACAACGTCACGGCGATGCGTAAGGACAGCGTGCCCTTCGAGCTGACGCCGGCCGAGGCGGCGCGCCTGCCCGTCTTCCAGCTCGCCGACGCGATCGAGGTCGCCAACGGCTGCAACACGCCGCGCGAGAACTACTTCGCCTACGAGGTCGCGAAGGAGCTCGGGCTGCCGACGACCGGTGGCAGCGACGCGCACTCCGAGAGCGGCATCGGCTACTACGCGACGGGCTTCGAGCGCGAGCTGCAGAGCGAGGCCGAGCTGCTCGAGGAGCTGCACGCCGGCCGCTTCGAGGCGATCGTGCGCTCCGCCGACGGCGACTTCGCGCGCTTCGAGCCCGGCGTCGTCGAGGCGGTCGCGGCCGCGCGCGGCTAGAACGAGCTCCCCGGAGAGGGCGGCGAGGCGCGATGCCTCTCGGTCCTGCCGACCCGGCAAGCGGGGACCGCGGCGAATACGTCGCGGTCGACCTCGAGACGACCGGCGTCAACCCGGCGACGGACCGGATCATCGAGATCGGCGCGGTGCGGTTCGGCTCGGATGGGCCGCTCGATTCGTTCCAGAGCTTCGTCAACCCCGGCCGGCCGCTGCCGCCCGAGATCCGCGTGCTCACGGGCATCGAGGACGCCGACCTGGTCGGCGCGCCGCCGCCCTCCCTGGCGGTGCACGAGTTCGCTGCCTTCGCGCGCGGCCTCCCGCTGGTCGCGCATAACGCGCCGTTCGACCTCGGATTCCTCGCCGAGGCGGGGCTGCAACCGGGCGCCCCGGCCTTCGACAGCTACGAGCTCGCCTCGGTGCTGCTGCCGACCGCGACGCGGCTCGACCTGCGCTCGCTCGCGGAGTCGCTGGGCGTCGAGGTCCGCGAGTCGCACCGCGCGCTCGCCGACGCGGAGACGACGGCCGCGGCGTTCCTGCGGCTGCTCGAACGCCTCGAACGGCTCTCGACGGCGACGCTGCGCGACATCGTGCAGCTGGCCACGCAGTCCAACTGGGGCCTCGAGTCGCTCTTCGCCGCGGTTCTGGAGCGGCGCAGCGAGGCCGCCGCGACGGATGACGGCCCCCTCGCGCCCGGCGAGCTGACGCGCGAGCCGCTGCCACTGCCGCCGCCGCTGCGCCCGCTCGAGGACTTCACGCCGCTCGACGAGGACGAGGTGGAGGCGCGCTTCGCCGAGGCGCGGCGTCGCGCCGACCTCTTCCCGGGTCTCGAGCTGCGCGAGGGCCAGATCGCGATGGCTCGCGCCGTCGCGACGAACATCGCCCACGACGGCCAGCTCGCCGTCGAGGCGGGTACGGGGACCGGCAAGTCGCTCGCCTACCTGGTGCCGGCGCTCTCGCACGCGCTGCGCAGCGGCGAGCGCGTCGTGATCTCGACGCACACGCTCAACCTCCAGGAGCAGCTCGCTGGGCGCGACATGCCCGCGGCCGCGGCGCTCGCCGAGTCGGCCGCCGGCGCGCCCGTGGGGGCGCTGCGCACGGCGGTCCTGAAGGGCCGTGCGAACTACCTCTGCCTCGAGCGCTGGTCGCAGGCGCTGGAGTCCGGGGAGCCACGCAGCGCCGAGCAGGCGCGCGTCCTCGCCCGCATCGCCGTCTGGCTCGACGAGACGGAGCGCGGCGACCGCGCCGAGCTGTATCTGCGCGGCGACGAGTGGCGGCACTGGCGGCCGCTTGCCGCCGACACGAACGACTGCCTCGCGCGGCGCTGCGCGTTCGTGCGCGACGGCAGCTGCTTCCTGCAGCGCGCCCGCGCCGAGGCCGCCGCCGCGCACGTCGTGGT
>VXMT01000176.1 GCA_009840965.1 Chloroflexota bacterium | reverse complement strand
GGCAAGCGGGTAGCGGCCCGGGCGGGGCTCGTCGAACTAGCCATCGTTGGCGCGGCGGGAGGCCACCGCCGCGACCACCGCGCCGAAGAGCAGGATCAGCGAGCTGACGAAGACCCACCCCAGCAGCGCGATCACGCCGCCGAGCGAGCCGTAGACGAGGTCGTAGGCGCCGAAGTTCTCGAAGTAGATCGCGAAGACGAACGTGCCGATCTGGAAGCCGAGCATTGCGATCAGCGCGCCCGGCCAGACGTCGCGCACGTGCAGCGGGCGGTTCGGCAGGAACAGGTAGAGCAGCAGCAGCCCGACGAAGGAGAGCAGCGCCGGGATCGCGAACGCGCCCAGCTCCCAGAACAACGTCAGCTCCTCGAGCGGCCCGATGTTGCCGGCCAGCGCCTCGACGAAGCGCCACACGGTGGAGAGCAGCAGGGATGTGATGAAGAGCAGGCCGAGCACCGGCAGCACGGTCAGATCGAGGAGCCAGCCGACCACGATCGGGCGTTGCTGCTCGGCCCGGAAGATGGCGTTGAGCGAGCCGCGCAGCGCGCGAGCCAGCGCGGTGGCGGCGATCACCGTGCCGATCAGCGCGAACAGCCCCATGCTCGCGCCGCGCCCCGCGAGGTTGTTGAGCGCCTCCGCGATCGTCGGCGCCTCGATCGGGAGCGCGGCGACGATCTCCGCAAGGACGCGGCCCTGCAGCTCCTCGTCGCGCAGCACCACGCCGAAGATCGCGAGGGCGAGCAGCAGGAAGGGGAAGATCGAGAGCAGCGCGAAGTAGGAGATCGCAGCCGCCATGAGGTAGACGCGACCCACGCTGAAATTGACGCTCGCGCCCCACAACACCAGCAGCCAGTGCACGACCGACGCCGGGAGGCGAACGAGCCAGCGCGCGAGCGTCCGGGCGATCGTCTCGACGGACATGCACTCTCCTCCTGCCGGCCGGGCGCGACACGCGCCTCGACCCTCGCGGCTCGCGCAGCGATCCTATGATCGGAGCGCGAGTCCGTGGGCGGACGGCGGGAGCGAACGAGGAGCACGGTGAGCGAGCGCAGCAACGAGCCACGCCATCGCCGCGTCGTGCTCAAGGTCGGCACCAACCTGCTCACCGGCGGCGGCGAGCGCCTGGACCGCGCGATCATGCGCTCGATCGCGGCGCAGGCCGCCGAGGCGCACCGCGCCGGCTGCGAGATCATCCTCGTGACCTCGGGCGCGATCGCCGCGGGGCGGGACCGCCTCGCGACGCTCGCGAGCGCCGGCGAGGACGAGGCGATCCGGCTGCCGCACCACCTCACGCGACGGCAGGTGCTGGCCGCGATCGGTCAGGGTCCGCTGCTCTCGCTCTGGGACGAGCTGCTCGCCGCGCACTCGATCACCATCGCGCAGGCCCTGCTCGGGGGCGCCGACCTCGCCGACCGCCAGGGCTACCTCAACGCCCGCAACACCCTGCTCGCGCTGCTCGACATCGGCGTCGTGCCGATCGTCAACGAGAACGACGTGGTCTCCGTGGAGGAGATCCAGGACGCGACGATCGGCGACAACGACAGCCTCTCCGCGCACGTCGCCAACCTCGTCGACGCCGATCTGCTGCTGATGCTGACCGACATCGCCGGCCTCTACAGCGCGGACCCCAGCCGCGACGCGGAGGCGCGGCTGATCGAGCGTGTCGATCACATCAACGCGGCGATCGAGGCGGCCGCGCGCGGACCGGGCACGCGCGGCCGGGGCGGGATGCGCACCAAGGTGGAGGCCGCCCGGCTGGCGACGCAGTCCGGCGCGCACGCGGTGATCGCCGACGGCCGCCGCCCGCACGTCGTTCGCGACGCGGTGCGCGGCGAGTCGGTCGGCACCTGGTTCGCGCCGACCACCGACCGGCTGGAGAGCCGGCGCCGCTACCTGCTCTCGCCGATGCACGTGCAGGGCACGATCACGATCGACGACGGCGCCGTGCGCGCGCTCGTGCGGCACAGCCGTTCGCTCCTGCCCGCCGGGATCGTCGCCACCCGGGGCAACTTCGAGCGCGGGCACGTCGTCCGCATCGAGAGCCGCGAGGGCGAGCACATCGCGAGCGGCCGGGCGAACTACGGCGCCGAGGATCTGCGGCGCATCAGCGGCGGGCACTCGGACCGCATCGAGGAACTGCTCGGCTACGACTACGGCGACGAGGCCGTGCACCGCGACAACCTCGTCCTGGTCTAGCGGCGCTACCGGGAGACCTGGAGCATGACGGCCATTCGGAACCCTCTCGCCCGGAGGCGCATGATCCTCGCCGCGGCCGCCCTCGTGGCGTCGGCGCTGTTCGCCGCGTGCGTCGACGTGCGCGTATCCGAGGACTCGGGCGATGCCCGCTCGGCCCTCGAATCGGCCACCTATCTGACGGAGAACACCCGCGACGGTACGGCCACGCTCGAGGGCGGTGAGTTCCGCGAGCAGGCTGCGCCGGGTTCGGCGACCGAAGTCGTGATCCGGCTCGGCAAGTGGTCGCTCGGCGACATCGACGGGCAGGGCGCCCTCGATGCAGCGGCGATCACCGTCGAGGATCCGGGCGGGAGCGGCACGTTCCACTACCTGCACGCGCTGATCAGTGAGGATGACGATCTGCGGGACGCCGGCGTTGCCTTCCTCGGTGACCGCATCCGGATCGAAGGCGTCTCCGCCCATGCTGGCGTCATCACCGTCGCGATGCTCGACCGGAGGGCGGACGAGCCGTACGCCGCGCCGCCCTCGGTCCCCGTCATCCGCCAGTTCCGCCTGCAGGACGGAGAGCTGACTGAGGTTGGCGGCAGCGACGGCGACGGCGCGTTCGCGTGTGACTCCACGCTGCCGGAGGCCGCGCTGGTCATCGTGCGCTCGCCGGAGAGCGGCGACACAGTGGCGAGCGGGTTCGAGGTGAGTGGCTGCTCACGGACGCACGAGTCGAACGTCGTCTGGCAGCTGCTCGATCGCAGCGGCGCCGTCATCGCCGAGGGGTTCACGAGCGGCGGCGGCTTCGACGGGCCGGGCGAGTTCAGCTTCAGCGTCGAGTACGAGAGCACCGAGGCGCAGTTCGCGCACCTCGAGGTGTTCGAGTTGGACGAGTCCGAGGGCCAGGGCTTCCCGCCGCCGCGCGACGTCGTCCCGCTCTGGCTCGAGGCGGCGCCCTGAGCCGGGGAGACGGCGCCGCTGGCGGCGGATAGACTGATCGCCATGACGACGACAGCACAATCCGAGGCCGTCGAGCGCGCCAGCCGCGTGCGCGAGGCGAGCCGCCGCCTCGCCACTACCCCCGCGGACCGCAAGAACGCGGCCCTCGAGGCGATCGCCGCCGCCCTCGAGGCGCAGACCGACGCGATCCTCGCGATCAACGGGCCGGAGCTCGAGCGGGCCGAGGCGAACGGGGTCACCGGCTCCTTCCTGGACCGCATGGAGCTCACGCCGGAGCGCATCGCCTCGATGGCCGGTGACGTGCGCGCCGTCGCCGATCTGCCCGACCCGGTGGGGCAGATCGAGGAGCTGCAGACCCGTCCCAACGGGCTGCAGGTGGGCCGCATGCGCGTGCCGCTCGGCGTGATCGGCGCGATCTACGAGTCGCGCCCCAACGTGACCATCGACATCGCCTCGATCTGCCTCAAGTCCGGCAACGGCGTGCTGCTGCGGTCCGGCAGCGACGCGCACGCAAGCTCCGCGGTGCTGGCGGCGATCGCCGCGCGCGCCGTCGAGGAGGCGGGCCTGCCCGCGCACGCCGTCGAGTTCATCCAGTCCACCGACCGCGCCGAGGTGGGCGAGATGCTGCGCGCCGCCGACCAGATCGACCTCATGATCCCTCGCGGCGGCGCCGACCTGATCCGCCGCGTCCGCGACGAGGCGACGATGCCCGTGATCACCGGCGGGATCGGCGTCTGCCACACGTACATCGACGCCGACGCCGACCTGGGGATGGCGGAGCCGATCGTCGTCAACGCAAAGACGCAGCGGCCCTCGGTCTGCAACGCGATGGACACGCTGCTCGTGCACCGCGACGTGGCGGCCGAGTTCGTGCCGCACATCACCCGGGTGCTCGGCAAGCGCGGCGTCACCGTGCACGTCGACGGGCGCGCGGGCGCCCTCGCGGGCGAGGCGCCCAACGCCGTCCCCGTCGAGGACGAGGACTACGACCGCGAGTGGCTCTCGCTCGACTGCTCGCTGCGCGTCGTCGACTCGCTCGACGACGCGCTCGCACACATCGAGGAGCACGGGAGCGGGCACTCCGAGGCGATCGTGAGCGACTCCTACGCCGCCGCGCAGCGCTTCCTGCGCGAGGCGGACGCCGCAGCGGTCTTCGTCAACGCCTCCACCTACTTCAACGACGGCGCGCAGTTCGGGCTTGGCTGCGAGGTCGGCATCTCCACCGGGAAGATGCACGCGCGCGGCCCGATGGGGCTGCGCGAGCTGACCTCCTACAAGTGGGTCGTGCTCGGGCGCGGCCAGATCCGCACCTGACGCCCTCGCCGCGCGCGCGGCGAGCGCCTGCGGCAGCATCGCGGTAAGGTCGAATGAGGGCGCGGAGCGGCGCCTTCGCCGCACGCCACGCAATCCTCCGGGGAGGGTCTGATGGCTGAGTTCCGGTTCACGCGGGAGGCCCGCACTCCCCACTCGGAGTCCTACCGCGTCGACGACGGCGAGCACGCGATCGCCCGCGCCGACATCCACCTCACGGCGGCCGGAGCGCACGCCACGCTCGTCATCCACCAGTCCGTCTCCGACGACACCCTGCACGACCTGCTCGAGGCGCTCGACGACGAGATCGTCTCCACGGCCGACCCCTACCGCGAGGACCTGATCGTCACCGTATGGCGCGGCGAGGAGGTCGGCGTCTTCGCCGACGACAGCGACGACGACGACGACGAGGATGGCGAGGACGACGACGAGTCCTGACCGACCCCTGCCCGCGCCCGAGGCGATCGAGGCGGTCCTCTTCGACCTCGACGACACGCTCGTCGACGCGCGCGGGAGCTGGCGGGATGGCTTTGCCGACGCGATCGCGGAGTTGCACGCGCGCAGCCCCGCCCTCCAGCGCCTCGGCTCGCCGACCGCGATCTACGACGACTGGTTCCGCCGCTACGGCGAGGAGGCGCACCGCGCCGCCGGTTTCGGCGAGTGGCAGGCGAGCTTCACCATCGAGTCGTTCGAGCGGCTCGTCGCGGAGCACCTCGGACCGGACCCCGCGCTCGCCGCGCGCCTCGTCGCGAGCTACCGGGCCGCCGCGCCCGCGCGCCTCGCGATCTTCCCGGACGCCGAGCCGCTGCTCGAACGGCTCGGCGCGCGCTACCCGCTGGGCCTGATCTCGAACGGACCGAGCGAGTTGCAGCGCCCGAAGATCGAGAAGTTCGCGCTCGAGCGCCACTTCGAGGTGGTCCTCGTCTCGGGCGAGCTCGGCATCCGCAAGCCGGACCCGAGGATCTTCGCGATGGCTCTCGAGGCGCTGGGGGTCTCGCCGGCGGGGTGCGTCTTCATCGGCGACAACCCGACCGACGACATCGCCGGCGCGCGCGCCTTCGGGCTCTCGGCGATCTGGGTGAACCGTGGCGACTGGCGGGCGCCCGATCCGGGCGACGAGGACGCGCTACCCCACGCCGAGGTGCGCGAGCTGCGCGAGATCCCGGCGCTGCTGGGCCTCGAGGGCGGGTAGGCGGCGGCTAGCCGGACTTGCGGCCGACGGCGCGCTGCGCGGCCGCGGCGATCGCCTGCGGCGTCAGCCCGACGATCTCCAGCACCTCGTGCCAGACGCCGGACTCGCCGTAGCGGTTGTCGATGCCCACGAACTCCATCGGCACGGGCGCGCGCGTGGCCAGCGCCTGCGCGCACATCGCGCCGAGGCCGGAGTGCGTCAGGTGCTCCTCGGCGACCACGATCGCTCCGGTCTCCGTCGCGGCGCGGGCCAGCGCCTCGACGTCCAGCGGGCGGATCGTCGCCATGTTGAGCACACGCGCCTCGAGGCCCCCGGCCGCCAGCAGCCCGGCCGCCTCCAGCGTGCGCTCGACCATCAGCCCGTAGGAGATGAGCGTGACGTCGCCACCCTCGCGCAGCACGTCGGCTCGGCCCAGCTCGAAGCGCGCGCCGTCCGTGTAGAGCACCGCGTGCTTCGGGCGGTCCGTGCGGATGTAGAAGGGGCCGGGCGTGCGGATCGCCGCCTCGATCACCGCCTCCGCCTCGACCACGTCGGCCGGGACGACGACGTTGAAGTTGACGAGCGAGGACATCACCGCGATGTCCTCGACGGACTGCGCCGAGGCGCCGTCCTCGCCGACCGAGACGCCGCCGTGGGAGGCGATCATCTTGACGCTGAGGTTGGGCTGCGAGACGGACATGCGCAGCTGGTCGTAGGCGTGCTCGGCGAAGACGGCGAAGGTCGTCGCGACGGCGATGCGGCCCATCGCCGCCATCCCCGCCGCCGCCGAGATCATGTTCTGCTCCGCCACCCCGAAGCTGAAGAAGCGCTCCGGGAAGCGATCCCCGAAGAGCCGTGCCGAGGTGGACTTCCCGAGGTCGGCGTCGGCCACGACGATGTCGTGGCCCTCCTCGTGCAGGCGGATCAGCGTCGGGCCGGTGGCCTCGCGGGTCGCGGCGGGCGCCGGTGCGGTGGTCATGGCTGCGCCTCCGGCGTCGCGCCGAGCTCGGCGAGCGCCTGGTCGTACTGCTCCGGCGAGGGCGGCGCACCGTGGAAGCCGGGGTTGTCCTCCATGAAGGAGACGCCCCGGCCCTTCACCGTGTCGAAGATCACGCAGGCGGGCTGGCCGCGCACCTCGCTGGCCCAGCGCAGCGCCTCTTCGACGGCGGCGGTGTCGTGCCCGTCGACGCCGCTGCGCACGGCCCAGCCGAAGGACTCGTACTTGAGGTCGAGCGGCTCGCTCACCATCGTCGAGGCGGTGTGGTCGTCGTTCTGGATGCCGTTCTTGTCGATCAGCGCGATCAGGCCCTCGGCGGCGTGGTGCGAGGCGGCCATCGCGGCCTCCCAGACCTGGCCCTCGTTCTGCTCGCCGTCGCCCATCAGCACCCAGACGCGCGTGTCCGCCCCGGCGAGGCGCGCCGAGAGCCGCATGCCGAGGCCGAACGAGAGCCCCATGCCCAGCGACCCGGCGCTGTTCTCCACCCCCGGCGGCTTGCCGAGCACGGAGTGCCCCTGCAGCCGCGTGCCCTTCGCGCGGAAGGTGCTCAGCTCCGCGACGGGGAAGTAGCCGAGCTCGGCGAGCAGCGCGTACTGCACCGGCGTAGCGTGGCCCTTGCTCATCACGAAGCGGTCGCGGCCGGGCCAGTCGGGCCGCTGCGGGTCGTGGCGCAGCACGCGCGTGTAGAGCACGGACATGATCTCGGCGGCGGACATGGAGCCGCCGATATGGCCCGAACTGGCCTCGAAGACCATGCGCACGATGTGCCGGCGAATGCGCCCGATCAGCGCATCGAGATCGGCATCGTCAGTGGCGAAACTGGTCCCATCGGGACCGCGCTGTGTATCGGTGACCATCGCGCCCCTGCGCACCGGGGAGGCCCTGCGATCGCAGGGTGTGGCGCGAGTATACGCACGCGCATTCCGCACGGTCCACGCGCCGCGCGCGGCGGCCGCGGTCCGGGCCCTAGAGGCGAAGCGGGGGGTTGCCGGGGGGGCGGCTCAGGGGCGCTCGAACTCCGGGATGACCTCGCCGACCCGGCGGCTGGTGT
>VXMT01000124.1 GCA_009840965.1 Chloroflexota bacterium | reverse complement strand
TTTTTTCTTCGCCCGCCCCCCCGGCGCCCCGTGGGGGGCGCGGGGCGGGGGGGTGAGGGGGAGGACTCCCGTCTGCCCCGAGAGCCCCGATGGTGCAACGCAATTCCAGAGCGCGGGCCCGCCCTCACCCCCAGTGCAGGAAAAGCAGGTCTCCCTCGGGGAGAGGGGACCGGAAGGGGATGCGCCCGCTGCCCCGAGGAGAGGGTTTCGCAAAGGTCTCACCTCGCGGGGGCCGCGCAGCGCCTCTGCAAGAGTTGTAGTCTGGCGGCAGCGACGAGAGCACGGGGGCGCGATATGGCGAAGCTTGTGATGCCCGACGGCGCGCCTCCTCCGCTCGATGGCGTCCGCGCCGTCGAGATTGCCTCGGGGCTGGCGACCGCCTACAGCGCGCGCCTGCTGGCGCAGAGCGGCGTCGAGGTGATCCGCATCGAGCCGCCTGGCGGCGACGCGATCCGGCAAGCCGGGCCCTTCAAGGACGACCGCACCGACCTCGACGGCGGTGGCCTGCACCGCCTGCTCAACGCGGGCAAGCGCAGCGTCGCGCTCGACGTCACGACCGCCGAGGGCGCCGTCGCGCTCGAGCCGCTGCTCCGCGGCAGTGCGCTGCTGCTCGCCAGTTGGCGCACACCGTGCGCGCTGCCCCTCAGCGAGCCGGAAAAGATGCGCGCGCGCTTCCCGGATACGACCTTCGTCTCGATCAGCGAGTTCGGGATCGACGGCCCCAACGCCTCGCACGAGGCCGACAGCCACATCATCGAGGCGCTCGCCGGCAACTCCTACGTCAGCGGCAACCCCGATCGCGAGCCGCTCAGCTCGGGCGTCGAGCTTGCCGACTACTTCGGCGGGGTCGTCGGCTGGATCTCCTCGCTGGCCGCGCTCGCCGAGGCGAGAGCCGGGGAACGTCCCGGCTTCGTCGACGTCTCGATGCACGAGACGCTGACGATGACCGACGATCACAACCTCTCGGTCTACCTCGGCATTGGCGGGGTGCGCCGCCGCTTCTACTCGCGCATCCTGCCCGGCTATCCCTCGGACATCTTCGCCTGCAAGGACGGCCACATCGCCTTCGTGACCGCCGGGCCGGGCGGGCGCGACTTCGCCGGCAACATCTCGAAGCTGATCGAGCAGCCGGAGCTGGCGGCGCACCCGCTCCTCGCGGACGTCTCTCAGCGCGTCGTGCGCTGGGAGGAGTTCGACGAGCTGATCAGGCCGTGGTTCGAGTCGCACACCTCGCGCGAGATCTTCGTGCGCACCGGCGAGCTCGACCTGGGGTTCGGCCAGGTGGCGAGCGTCCCCGACCTGCTCGATGACGACCACCTCGAGGACCGCGGCTACTGGCGAGCCGAGGTCGACGCAAACGGCGAGCCGACGGGTGGCGTGTTGCCCGGGCCTGCGGGGCGGTTCACGGAGAGCCCAATGCTGATCGGCCCGGAGGCGCCCGCCCTCGGCGAGGCGAACGCGCTGCTGGCCGAGGCGAGCGAGGACGGCCAGCCGGCCGCACCGCGCGCCGCCACCCGGCGCGAGCCGCCCTCGGGGCGTTTGCGTTACTTCGAGGGGATCCGGGTGGTGGATCTCTCGCGCGGCTGGACGGGCTCGCTGGCCGGCCGGCTGCTCTCGGAGCTCGGGGCGGACGTGGTGAAGGTCGAGTACGCGCGCCCGCCGCACTCCTCGATCGGGCCCGCCTACTTCACCGCGCGGCAGGCCAGCAAGCGCTCGTGCGCGCTCAACCTGCGGACGCCGGAGGGGCGGGAGTTGATGCTGCGCCTGCTCGAGCGCGCCGACGTCTTCGTGGAGAACTTCCCGCCGCGCGTCACCCGGGGGCTGCACCTGACCTACCCGGAGATCGTGGACCGCTGCCCGCGCCTCGTGATGTGCTCGATCGCCGGGTTCGGGCAGTCCGGCCCCAACGGCGAGCGCTCGGCGGTGGGGATGACGATGGAGGCCGCCTCCGGCCCCGCCGCCGTGACCGGTTACCCCGGCGAGCCGCCGCTCAAGACCGGCCAGACCTGGGTCGACCCCTTCACCGGCCTGCATGGGGTCGGCTCGATCATCGCCGCGCTGATGCGCCGCGAGGTGACGGGCCGCGGCCAGCGCATCGACGTCTCGATGCAGGAGTCGACGGTGCCGACGCTCGCGCCCTACCTCGCCGACTACCTGCTCAACGGGCGGCTGCACGGGGGCAACGGCAATCGCCGCCCGGGCATGGTGCGCGGCGCCTACCCCTGCGCGGGCGAGGACGAGTGGGTCTCGATCTCGCTGCGCAGCTACCCCGAGTGGGAGGCGTTCTGCCGGGCCACGGGCCACGAGGCCTGGCTCTCCGACTTCCGCTTCGCGAGCGCCGAGGCGCGCACGCGGCATCATGACGAGATCGACGCGCTGATCGCGGACTGGACGCGCGAGCGCTCGAAGTGGGAGGTCACGGAGCTGCTGCAGGCTGCAGGGGCGCCAGCCGCCGGGGTGCTGAAGGCGGACGAGATCCTGCTCGACCGGCACCTCCGAACGCGCGAGTTCTTCGACCCGGTCCACGTCGACGACCTCGGCCCGGTGCCGCTCCAGCGCTACTTCCCGCCGAAGTTCGACGGCCGCGGCTTCCCGACGCGCAACCCCGTCCCCCCCTTCGGCGAGCACACCGCCGAGGCGCTGATGGAGGTCGGCCTGAGCGAGGCCGAGGCGCGCGAGGCCGCGGGCTCGCAGGGCCTCGTCGCGCCCTCGCTGGGCTGGTGGGATCCGGACGTGGTCGCGGCTCGCGACGCGGAGTTCGCCGACTACGCCCAGCTCGGCTCGATCCTGCGCTTCGACGCCGACTTCCTCGAGAAGGTGCGCATCCCCTAGTTCCGGCAACACGGGCGGCGTCCACGAGGGGGCGGGATGGATCCCACAGACGCGCTGCGACCATCGCTCGAGCAGGCCCGCGAGGCCTGGACGCGGCTGGTCGACGCCGACGCCGAGCAGGTCGCGCGCGTGCGCGAACCGGAGCCAGAGGACGACTTCTACGCCCCGGTCGCTGGGACGTTTCGGCCGGGGCAGCCGACGGCCGCCGAGCTCGAGGTGCTCGTGTCCCTCGCGGAGCCGGACGATCGCTGGCTGGACATCGGAGCGGGAGGCGGCCGCTTCGCGCTGCCGCTCGCGCGCGGGGTGCGCGAGGTGATCGCCATCGAGCCCTCGCCGGCGATGCGCGCGGTACTCGGCGAGGGTGTCGCGGAGGCGGGCGTGACGAACCTCAGCGTCCACGCTGCGCGCTGGCCTGTGGAGGGCTGGACGGAGCAGGGCGACGTCGCGCTGGCCGCCCACTGCCTCTACGACAACCGCGAGCCGATCCCCTTCCTCGAGGCGATGGAGCGGCATGCGCGGCGGCTCTGCGTGGTGTCGCTGGCGGCGTTCCCCCGTGGCGTGCAGTTCGCCGCGCTGTTCGAGGAGATCCACGGCGAAGCGTTCCAGCCACTCCCGGCGCTGCGTGAGTTCGTCGCCCTCCTCGGGGCGCTCGGACGCCCCTACGAGGTGCGGCGCGTCTGGGCCGGGCCGGCCGCGGGACCGATCGACCCGCGGCAGGCCCAGGCGTTCGTCCGGCGCATGCTCTGGCTCCGCCCCGGTTCGGAGAAGGACCGGCGGATGTGCGAGCTCGTCGACGAGTCGTGGGGAGGGCCGGACGGCGTCCTGCTCCCGCTGGGACCGCGCGAGGTCGGCATCGTCTCGTGGCCAACGCCCGGCGGGTAGCGGCCTCCAGGCTTCGCACCCAGCGCCGCCCCGCGCTCCGATATGATGCGCGTGCCTGAGGGAGGTGCGGAATGGCCGAGAACAGCGGATCGGAACTGCTGGCCCGACAGATGCGCGAGGAGGGGGTCGAGGACCTCTTCTACCTGATGGGCGGCCCGATCATCGAGACCGCCGGGTTCGCCGGGGACTTCGGCATCCGCACGATCGACTGCCGCCACGAGCAGGGCGCCGCGATGGCAGCCCACGGCTACGCGCGCGTGAAGCGCTCGCCCGGCATCTGCCTCGCCGCCTCCGGGCCGGCGACGACGAACCTGCTCACCGGTGTCGCCAACGCCTACCTCGACGGCGTCCCGATGGTCGCGCTCGGCGGCGCTGCCGCGCTGCGCGCCTTCGACAGCGACGCCTTCCAGGAGTACGACCAGCTCACGATGGCGAAGCCGGTCACACGCTGGGCCGCGCGCGTCCACCACGCCGACCGCATGGCCGAGTACTTCAACATGGCGATGCGCAAGGCGCAGGGTCCGAAGCCGGGCCCGACCTACCTCGATCTGCCCGGCGACGCGCTCTACGAGCGGGTCGACGACTCCGGCGTGTGGTTCCCGCCGGGCGGCCAGCGCCCGGCGCGCCCCGCGCCCGACGAGGGCTCGATCGAGCGCGCGATCGAGATCCTCTCCGAGGCCGAGCGACCGCTGGTGCTGAGCGGGAGCGGCGTCTTTTGGTCCGACGCTGCGGCGGAGTTGCGCGAGTTCATCGACGCGGCGCGCATCCCCTTCTACACGACGCCGCTCGGTCGCGGCGTGGTCCCGGAGGACCACGAGCTGGCGTTCCTCGCCTCGCGCGGGCAGGCCTTCCGCGAGGCGGACGCGATCCTCGTCGTCGGGACGCGCTTCAACTTCATCGTTTCGTTCGGGCACCCGCCCCGTTTCGCCGAGGACGTGAAGGTGATCCAGATCGACACGGACTCGACGGAGCTCGGCCACAACCGGCCGATCGAGCTCGGCATCGTCGCCGACGCGAAGCTCTCCCTGCGCGCGCTGACCGACAAGGCGAAGGAGGTCGGCCTGCAGGGCTCGCAGGACTGGATCGCGCGCCTCGGCGAGAGCGACCACTCGAGGCGTCAGCGGACGCTGGAGATGGCCGAGTCCGACGCGACGCCGATCCACCCGCTGCGCATCGCGAACGAGATCGTCAACACCGTCGAGCGTGACGCGATCATCTGCATCGACGGCATGGAGACGCTGAACTTCGGCCGGCAGTGGATCCCCGCGTTCGCCGAGGGCGGCCGGCTCAACTCCGGACCGAACGGCTGCATGGGCACGGGTATCCCCTTCGCGATGGGCGCGAAGGCCGCGGCGCCGGGCCGCCAGGTGGTCGCCTTTATCGGCGACGGCTCGTTCCTGATGAACGTGCAGGAGTTCGACACGATGGTGCGGCACGACCTGCCGATCGTCGCTGTGATCAACAACAACGGCGGCTGGACCGGCGGACCGAACACCACGCCCGGCCGCAGCCTGGGGCAGAGCCAGCGCTACCACGACGTCGTCGAGGCGCTGGGCGGGCACGGCGAGCTGGTCACGAAGCCGGACGAGATCCGCCCGGCTATCGAGCGCGCCTTCGCCAGCGGCAAGCCCTCTTGCGTGCACGTCGTCGCCGACGAGCACGCGCGCGCCAGCACGGTCCCGTTCGGCGGCTACTCGACGATGATGCAGCGCGAGTAGCCACCTCCAGGGGCTGCTACGCGGCCCGCAGCTTGCGCTCGATCGCCTCGGCCGCCGCGCGGATGGCGGCGAGCTCCGCGCTCACGTCCGGCGGCGCCGGGCGGTTGACGGTCGCGAGCAGCGGCGTCAGCCGCCTGCCGGGGCAGGACGTGGCCTGCGGCGCCGAGTCTCCCGAGGCGTCCACCGTCGGGGTCGCGCCGTGTCCGAAGACGGGCGTGTTCGGTAGCGTGAAGCGGAAGCCGCGGATCTCCTCGACGGCCTCCTCGATCGCGTCGCGCAAGCCGGGCGTGGGATCGTCCCGGCCGCTCCGCTCGTAATCACCGAGCGCGCAGACGCCGATCGCCTCGACGTTCCAGTAGCGCCCGGTCTCCGGGTTGCGGCCCTTCGTGTGCGCGCGGTGCGTCCCGGCCTTGCCGGCGGCGTAGAGCCGCCCGCTGGGGAACGCGACATAATGGTAGCCGGGTCCGATCCCGAAGCGCGCGTGGTGATCGCGCGCCAGCGAGTGCACGCGCTCCTCCTCCTCGCGGTGGGAGGCGTCCGGGCCCAGCGGCGGCCCGTACCAGCCCGCCGCGTGGTGCAACACGATCGCACGCACCGGCCATGCGTCGCGGTCCAGCTTCCAGCGCGCCATCCCGCCGCGCATGAACTCCGGCGCGAAGTAGCGGTCCGTCAGGTCGATGGCCATGCGAGCCTCCTCGCCGCGCTGTGTACGCGGCGGCGGGTGGCTGCTCGAAGGGGGAAGTGGCGCGGGGAGGTCGCGCGGAGGTGGCGTGAGCCCTCGCTACTCCGGCCGCAGCGCGATCAACGCCGCCGCCAGCGCAGCGCCGGCGAGCAGGGCGAGCAGCGCGCCGCGCAGCACGAACGACGGATCGAGGCGGCTGCGGCCGCGCGAGAAGGCGCTGCGCCGCCCGTCCCAGCCCGACTCGATCAGCGCGGCGGCGGCGGCCTCGGCCCGCGGTGCGGGCACGAACAGCGCGTAGACGAACGGTGCGCCCGCGGGGTAGACCGAGGACCGCGAGCCGAAGCTCGCCGCGTGCTCGATGTGCAGTTCGGCCTCGATGCCCTCGGCGAGGAGCAGCTCGTGGTACTCGCCCGCGACCTCGGCGTCCTCCTCGACGGTCAGCAGGATGAGCCCGCGCCGGCCGGGCGGCAGCTCCGCCGGTTCCGAGGGCGATGTCACGGTCGGGAGTCCGTGCGGGCTCAGGCCGGCTGGAGCGCCCGCACCTGAACCGCGGCGGCGGCGTCGGCCGCGCCGCGCAGCGGGAACAGCGCCATCAGCGCGCCGCCGTCGAAGTAGCGCGAGGCGTAGACGACGCCCGGCGGGACGCCGTCGTCGAGCTGCGCGGCGATGCGCACCTCGTGCGAGCCGTTCGCCAGCACCAGCTCGTCGCCGCTGCGCACCCCGAGCGGCTCGGCGTCGGCGGGGTTGATCAGCAGCGTCTCCTCGCGGTGCAGCTTGTCGGCCTCCTCGGAGCGCAGCGAGGCGCCCTCCCACGAGGTGTAGAGCGAGCGGTCGGCGATCAGCCGCAGTCCGTCCGCCGCCGCGCCGTCGGCGCCTGCGGGCAGCGGCTGCGTGCTCGCGCCGGAGGCCGGCGCGCCGGACAGCGCCCGCGTTCGGCCGGAGCGGACCGCCTCGTGCGGCTCGTAGCCCTCGAGACTTGCGGCCGCCTCGGCCATGACCTCGCCCGCGCTCTCGTAGGCGAAGTCGCCGGCGAGGGCGTTAGCGAGCGCGATGAGGATCGCGACGCCGTCGCGCTCGTCGCGGCGCGGCTGCGCGGCGGGGCGCTGGCGGGTGATGCGGCGGTCGCCGGTGGTGAGCGTGCCGTCCTTGGCGAAGAAGGGCAGCTCGGCCAGCACGACGTTCGCGTGCGCCGCCGTGGTCGAGCGCACGGAGTCGATGACCACCAGCGCCTCGACCGCCTCGAGGGCGGCGCGCACGTCGTCACTGCCGGGTGCGTTGAGCAGCGGGTTGTCGTCGTGGATCAGCAGCGCGCGGACCGCGCCGTCGCGCGCGCCCTCGATGATCTCGGGGAAGGAGCGGCCGCCCCCGCCCGGTGTGACGCCCATGTCGCTGATGCCGAGCACGTTGGCGTCGGTCGGCAGGTAGTGCAGGCCCTGCGCGGCGCTATCGCCGAGGACGGCGACGGCGAGGTTCGTGCAGGCCGCGGCCTGGGCCCCGGCCGCCTCGGCGCTGCGCGCGCCCGGCGCGCAGCCGCCCGCGCCCGCGGGCGCGCCGCCGCCGCCGTCCGCGGGCCGCGCC
>VXMT01000034.1 GCA_009840965.1 Chloroflexota bacterium | reverse complement strand
CCCTCACCCTAACCCTCTCCCTCGGGGAGAGGGGACCGGAAGGGATGCGCTCGCTTGGACCGAATCGGGGAGGCGGAGAGCGGCGCTACAGCTCTCGGACGAGCATGCCGCCCGGCTGGCGACGCCAGGTGCGGATGCGGGCGTGCTCGATACCGGCGGCCATCGCGTAGTCGCGGGCGCGGGCCGCGAAGCCGGACGGGACGTAGATGTAGAGCGGTGCGTCGTCATTCTCGAGCTGCGCCCAGACCAACTCGGCCTGCCGCCGCGTCACCGTCTCCTTCGTCTCCACCTGCGCGACCATGATCGGGCGGTTGCGCGGATGCTCGACGACGACGATGTCGGGGAAGACCTGCGAGCGCGAGGCCCCACCGGCGGTGAACTCGAGCGCGAGCTGCGGCTCCGGCACGTTCACGTACGTCCGGTAGTCCGGGTGCGCCTCGTCCGGGAACGGGAAGCGGTCGTTCGCGAGCTGGTTGATGGTCGCCTCCAGCTCATGGCTGCGCGACTCCTCGCTGCGCCGCCAGGGGACGCCGGCCTCGCGCCAGCCGGCAATCACGCGCTCGCGCTTCGCGTCGAAGCCGCGCAGCTCGCGCGCCTGCTGGACGATGAAGACCAGGAGGAAGAGCAGCGCCGGCAGGATCAGCACCACGCCGAGCTCCGGCGGCCCCTGCAGATTCCGGAAGATCCCCAGCCGTGGAATGATGTCGATGATGCCGCCGATGATCGGCGTGCCGCCGTTGACCGGGTCGCCGGGCGCGAGCCACACCCCGACGAGCATGACGAGCATCCCGGCGAGCGCGGCCACGCCGATCGGCGAGGGTTGGCCGTACTGCGAGACGGCAGGGCCGTCGTGATGCGCATGCTCCTCGACGGCCTCGACCTGCGTGCCGGCCGCAACGGGGACCGGGGCGGCCTCGGCCTCGGCAGCGGGCGCTTCGGCAGGCTCTTCCGCGGGCTCAGCCTCGGACGCGGGCTCCTCGGCTGCCGGAGCGGCAGCGGGCGCCGGCGCGGCGCCGCCGCCGACCATCGCGCGCGCGGCGGCGGGGTCTTCGAACCAGAGGGTGTTGATCTCGAGGAAGTGCGCCTGGTCCTCGGGCAGGTCGGCCTCGGCGAAGATCGCGCTCACCGGGCAGGCGGGCTCGCAGGCGCCGCAGTCGATGCAGACCTCGGGCTCGATGTAGAGCATCCGGTCTTCGCCGGCCTCGAAGTGGATGCAGTCGACCGGGCAGACCTCGACGCAGGACTGGTCCTGCACGTCGACGCAGGGCTGGGTGATGACGAAGGTCACCCGCGCGGCCTCCCCTCCTCCGCTCGCCCGAGGGCGGGCGTCAGGCGCGTCACCTTGTCGGCATCCTATCGGCGCCCGGTGTGAGCGTCTACGCCGTTCGCCCGCGTGTGAGCGTCGCCCTCGTCCGCCTCGCTAGGCGGCGGTCACCCGCGCGGCCGCCGAGCGGCCGGCGGCGCGCCCGAAGACGGCGCCGGACATCAGGCCCGAGCCGGCCGGGTAGTTGTAGTGGAAGAGTCCGCCGACCATCTCGCCGCAGGCGTAGAGGCCGGGAATCGGCGTCCAGTCCGTGCTGATCACCTCGGACTCCGTGTTGATGCGCACGCCGCCGAAGGTGAAGGTGATGCCGCCCGTGATCGGGTAGGCGCGATAGGGCGGCGAGTCGAGCCGCTGCGCCCAGTTCGTCTTCTCCGGCTCCAGCCCGTCCGTCTTCAGCCCGTCGCGGACGCCCGGGTCGAACGTGCCCCCACCTACGACGGCAGTGTTGAACTCCTCGAGCGTGCGATTCGCCGTCTCCTGGTCGAGCGGCAGCTGCGCGATCAGCTCCTCGAGCGTATCGGCGACGATCGGATCGCTCGTGCGATAGCGCGGCTCGAGGGCCTCGAACACCTTGGAGTCGAAGATCTGGTAGCCGATGCCACCCGGCTGGCGCAGCACCGCGCCGCCGGTCTTGGCATAGGTGAGCAGGTGGAAGTCCTCGCCCTCGTCGATGAAGCGATCGCCCTCGGTGTTGAGGATCACGCCGAAGGGGTAGGAGAGGCGGTTGGTCTGGTCGGTGAGCCGGCGGTCGCCGTAGAGCGGCGCGTCCGCCGAGATCGGCGTGCCGTGGCTGCCGGACCACTGCCCGTAGGGCAGCGCGCCGACCTCCATGGCCATGCGCAGCCCATCGCCGTAGTTGTAGCGCGTCCCGCGCACGCGGGCGGTGTCCCAGGGCCGCCCGAGGTAGCGCGCGCGCCACTCCGGGTTGGCTTCGAAGCCGCCGCAGCCGAGGATCACGGCGCCCGCCTCGATCTCGTGCAGCCCGTCGGCGTCGTTCACCGCCACGCCCTTGATCGCGCCGCTGTCGTCGAGCAGCAACTGACGCGCGCCCGTGCCGTAACGCAGCTCGATGCCGCGGTCGCGGGCCACCTCGAACCACATCCGAGAGAGCCCGATGCCGATGCCGACGGCGCGGATCACCGCGCCCTGCGGCCAGCGCACCGCGCCCTCGTACTTCACAGCCGAGAGGTCGGTGGCGGGGCCCATCACAATGCCCTGCTCGACCATCCAGCGGACCGTCTCGTAGGAGCGGCTGATCAGCGCCTCGGACAGCTCCGGGTCGGAGGAGCCCTCGGTCACGCGATCGAGGTCGGCGCGGAACTGCGCCGCGCCGTAGGGCTTGATGTTCTCGGTGAAGCCCGGCACCTGTTCCTCGATGTTGGGGACGATGGGCAGCAGGTCCTCGGGGCTCTCGAAGGCGAAGCGGAAGAGGCCGCCGCTGTAGTGGGTGTTGCCGCCGCGCAGCTCCTCGGGCGCCTTCTCCAGCATCAGCACCCGCTCGGCGCCGTGCTCGTGGGCGGAGACGGCGGCGGCATGGGCGGCGTTGCCCGCGCCGACGACGACGACGTCGTACTGCATGGTCGGTTCCTCGCTTCCGGGCCCTTCGAGCCCTGGTGGCGCCGTCGCGCCCTCGCTGCCCCGGGCGATGGTACGGGCTCGCGCGGTCAGGGGGGAGCGGGCCGGCCCGGCTAGTGGATCACGTTGTCGTGGACCAGTTCCTTGATCTCCTCGCGGCTGAGCCCGAGCAGCTCGCCGTAGACGTAGGGCTCGCCGCTGCCCTGCAGCCGCGCGGCGTGGCGCACCGTCGCCGGCGTGTCCGAAAGGCTCCAGGGCGGGGTCATCACCCACTTCTTCCCGAGGATGGCGTGCTCGACCTCCACCCAGCGCCCCTGTGCCGCCAGGTGCTCGTCCTCGAGCAACTGCTTGCCGTTGAGCACCGGCGCGGCCGCGACGCCCGCCGCCTGCAGTCGCGCCGCGAGGTCGCCCGGCGGCTGCGCGCTGGTCCACTCGCCGATCAGCGCGTCCAGCTCGGCCTCGTGCCCCAGCCGCTCCAGCACGCCGGCGAAGCGCGGGTCCTCGGCCAGCTCGGGGCGGCCCATCTCCTCGCAGAGGGCTTGCCACTCCCCGTCCGTGCCGATGGCGATGCTGATCCACTCGTACCCGCCGGCACAGCGGTAAACGGCGTGCGGGGCCATCGTCGGCTCGCGGTTGCCCTGCGGCTCGGCGCTGCGCCCGTTCATGGCCGCATCGAGCACGAGGTCGCCGACGAGCGAGGTCAGCGACTCGTTGGCGGAGAGATCGAGGTACTGGCCCTCGCCGGTGCGCCCCCGGTGGATCAGGGCGTAGAGGACGGCGAAGACGAGCCAGTGCGAGCTGATCAGGTCCGGCCAGTTGACGTACTCGCCCGGCGGCCCCCCGGCGTAGCCGGAGGTGAGTCCGACGCCGCTTTGCGAGACGAAGTTCGGCGCGTAGCCGACCTCGTCCTCGGCGGGGCCGCCCTTGCCCGAGGCGCTGAGCGAGATCGCGATGATGTCCGGCCGCAGCTCGCGCAGCGCCTCGTAGCCGAGGCCGAGCCGGGCGACGGAGCCGGGCCGCTGGTTCTCGACGACGATGTCGCACTGCGCCGCGAGCCGGCGCGCCAGGTCGAGGCCGCGCGGGTCTCGGAGGTTGAGCCGCACGCACTCCTTGTTGAGGTAGAGCACGTTGATCGCGGGGTCGTCGTCGGTGGCGCGGATGCGCGGGATCATCGCGCTGGTGACGCGGATCACCTCGGCGCCGAGGAAGCCGAGCATCTGCGTCGCCGCCGGCCCGGCGACGCCCGTCGTCAGGTCCAGCACGCGCATCCCCGCCAGCGGGCCGGGCGCGGACTCGTCCGCCATCAGGGCCTACTCCCCGGCATCGCCGTCCTCGCCGCCGCCGAGCTCGACGCCGGCCCGCTCCTCCTGGAGCCGGAAGAAGACGTTGGAGTCGAGGTCGCCCCAGCCGCGCGCGAGGGCGGCCAGCATCTCCTGCTCGGAGAGCGCGGCGTGCGCCATCGGCACGCCCAACTCGCGGGCAAGCTCGGTCGCCAGGCCGAGGTCCTTGCGCGAGAGGCGCAGCGCGAAGCTGGGCGGATCCCAGCGCTGCGCGAACACCGTGTCGACGAGGCGGTGGTCGAGGAAGTGCCCCTGTCCGAAAGCCCCGTCCTGCAAGACGCGCCGCATCACGTGCGGATCGACGCCGGCCCGGGCGGCCAGCGTCATGCCCTCGGCGATCGCCATGCGCGAGGAGACCGAGGTCATGTTGTGGACCAGCTTCGCCACCATCCCGCTGCCGATGCCGCCGATGTAGCTGACCTTGTCCCCGATCGAGTCGAGGACCGGCTTCAGCTCCTCGTAGCGCTCGGCGTCGCCGCCCACCATGACGGCGAGCGTGCCCGCGGCCGCGCCGGTGATGCCGCCGCTGACCGGCGCGTCCAGCACCTCGATGCCGCGCTCGGCGAAGCGCGCGTGGATCTCGCGGATCAGCGTCGGCCGGTTGGAGGAGAGGTCGATGTAGACGCTGCCCTCGGCGGCGCTTTCGAGGATCCCGCCGGGGCCGAACGCTACGGCCTCGACCTCGGGCGGGCCGGGCAGCGAGGTGAAGACAAGCTCGCTCGCCTCGGCGACGGCGCGCACGCTGTCGGCCCAGCTCGCGCCGGCGGCGAGGTGCGGATCGGCGAGCTCGCGGCGCAGGTCGTTGACGGTGAGATCGTGGCCGGCCTTGATCAGGTTCATGGCCATCGGACCGCCCATGTTGCCGAGCCCGATGAAGCCGATGCGCATGGCCGCGTCCTCCGCTCGACGCCCCGCCCGGCCCGCGATCGCTGGCCGCCGGCGCGTCGCCCGGCGGATACTAGCAGCGCCCGCGGGCAGGCGCTGCCGCTGCGCGGCGCAACGTGTAGGCTTGCGCGGCCTGCAACCCGCTTCCGCGACGCCCTCGGGGAGGATCCGCGACGTGACCGCCCGTCCGCTCGACGACGTGCTCGTGGTGGAGTGGTGCTCGCTCGTCAGCGGGCCGTTCTGCGGCAAGTGGCTCGCCGAGGCCGGCGCCGACGTGATCAAGATCGAGGCGCCCGGCGCGGGCGACGAGGCGCGCCGCCGCGGCCCCTTCCCCAACGACGAACCCGACCCCGAGCGCAGCGGCCTCTACCTGCTGCTCAACACCAACAAGCGCAGCGTCACACTCGACCCTGAGACGGCGGACGGCCTCGCCATCCTGCGCGACCTGATCGCACGCGCCGACGTCTTCCTGCACGACCGCCCGCCCGCGCTCGCCGACGAGCTCGGGCTCGACTACGAGACGCTGTCGGCGCAACACGAGCGGCTGGTCGTGACCGCGATCTCGCCCTACGGCGCGACCGGCCCAAGGCGCGACGAGCACGCCTACCCGCTCAACGTCGTGCACTCCAGCGGGACCACCTACCACCAGCTCGCCGGGCAGATCGCACTCCGTGACTTCCCGGACGCGGGCCCGGTCAAGCCGGGCTCCTTCATCGCCGAGTGCGACGCCGGGCTGAACGCGGCCACGGCCACCCTCGCGGCGCTGCTGGCGCGCATGAGCACGGGCCGCGGCCAGCACGTCGACGTCTCGCGGCAGTGGGCGATGATGAGCACGCAGCGGCCGGAGGTGCACCGCTACGCCTCGGACGGCACGATCGTCACGCGCGAGCTGGATACCGAGTGGTTCCCCGGCGTCTACCAGTGCAAGGACGGCTGGATCGTGATCGGCGCGGTCTGGGGTGCGCGCAACTGGGGCGCCCTCGTCGAGATGATGGGCGGCGACCCCTGGTTCGCCTCCGAGCCGTGGTTCACCGAGGCAATCTGGAACCTCCCCCAGCTCGGCATCCCCAAGCCCGACCACGCCGACGAGGTGCGCGATACGATCGCCGAGTGGTGTATGGAGCGCACGCGCGAGGAGATCCAGCAGATCGGGCAGGCGCACGGCCTCACGATCACCGGGCACGCCACCATGGAGGAGGTGCTGGGGAGCGAGCAGATGCGCGTGCGCGGCTTCCTCCGCGAGGTCGAACACCCCGAGACCGGCCCGCTCACCGACACCGCCTTCCCCTTCCGCACCTCGACCATAGAGTCCCGCCGGCCGGGCCCCGCGCCGCTCCTCGGCGAGCACAACCGCGAGGTCTACTGCGACCTGCTCGGCCTCGAGCCGGAGCAGCTCCCAATCCTCCGCCACGCGGGCGCGATCTAGCGCCACCAGACGCAACGATGCTGACCCTCGATAGACGCACGCACCCGAAGGAGCACCGCCCATGACGCGCGACCCGATGCAGACCCGGCTCTGCGATGAGTACGGCTGCGAGATACCCCTCGTCGGCTTCGCCCACACCCGCGACGTCGTCGCCGCGGTGACGAACGCCGGCGGCATCGGCATGTACGGCGTGAACGCGCTGACGCCCGAGGAGATCCGCAACGACATCCACTGGATCCGCGAGCGCGTCGGCGACAAGCCGTTCGGCATCGACTTCCTGCTATCCGCCTCGTACGTCGAGGGCACGCCGGAGGAGCTGATGCCGCAGATCCCGCAGGGCCACTGGGACTTCGTCGACGGCGTGATGGCCGAGCACGGCATTCCGGAGCCGAAGACGCCCGGCCCCTGGGGCGTCAAGCGCGTCGACCTGCTGCGCAAGGCACGCGCCAAGTTCGACGTGCTGATCGAGGAGCAGATCCCGATCTTCGCCTCCGGCATGGGCAGCCCGGCCTTCGCGCTGGAGCTGCTGCACGACGCCGGCATCAAGGTCTGGGGGCTGATCGGCCTCGCCCGCCAGGCGGCGCGCGAACTGGAGCAGGGCCTCGACCTGATCGTGGCGCAGGGCCAGGACTCCGCCGGGCACACCGGGCGGATGGGCACCTTCTCGCTCGTCCCCGAGGTGGTCGAGTTGGCGCAGGCCTACGACAAGCCGGTGCTCGCCGCCGGCGGCGTCACGCACGGGCGCCACATGGCGGCCGCGCTCGCTCTCGGGGCGGACGGCGTCTGGACGGGCACGATCTGGCAGGCCACGCACGAGTCCGACACCTCGATGAAGAAGAAGCAGCGGCTGGTCGAGGGGCGCGGGCAGGACGCCTGGATTTCCACCGCCTACGACGGCAAGCGCGTGCGCGCGATGCGCTCCAGGTTCCAGGAGATGTGGGAGCGCGACGACGCCCCTGAGATCCTGCCGATGCCGCTCCAGGGCATGCTCGTCGGCAAGATCGAGACCGCCATCGAGGACCACCAACTCGACGACTGGCTGCACGTCACCGCCGGCCAAGGCCTGACCTTCATCGAGGAGGTGAAGCCCGCCCGCCAGGTCGTCTTCGACATCGCCGACCAAGCGCGCGACGCCCTCGAGCGGCTCGGCGCCTACGGCGACGAGTAGTCACGCCGCCCTCGCGGGGAACGCCTCACCGGTAACGGAACCTCTGCGAAACTCCCACAAGCCCGATCCGGCCCCCT
>VXMT01000119.1 GCA_009840965.1 Chloroflexota bacterium | reverse complement strand
GTCCCTCCGTTCCGGCCCCCTCTCCCCTGGCGGGAGAGGGTTGGGGTGAGGGGGATCCCCGCCAACCAGGAGAGAACCGAAAGGCCAACATGGCCCAGGCCGAATTCCCGAACCCAACCGACCCCGAAGCCCCCGAGGCTGCGGAAGACTCCTTCGAGGCGCTGTTCGCACGCCTCGAGGAGGTCACCGCGCAGCTCGAGGCAGGCGACGTCGCACTCGACCGCGCCGTCGCGCTCTACGAGGAGGGCATGACCCTCGCCCAGCGCTGCCAGCGCCTGCTGAGCGAAGCCGAGCAGCGCATCGAGCAGCTGCGCGAGGCCTACGACGGCGCGGGGGCGCAGTGACGCTGCGCATCGGCTGGTTCACGACCGCTCGCGGCCCCGGCTCGCGGGCGATGTTCGAGGCCGTGCGCGACGCCATCGAGGCGGGCGCGATGGATGCCGAGCTGGCGTTCGTCTTCTGCAACCGCGAGCGCGGCGAGGCCGAGGCGACCGACTCCTTCCTCGACCTCGCGGCCCAGGGCGGCACGCCGCTGGTCACGCGCTCTTCGGTCTACTACCGGCGTGAGGTCGGCGGGACGCTCTCGCGGCCCGGCGAGCCGCTGCCGGCCTGGCGGCTGGAGTACGACCGGCTGGTCGACGATGACCTGGAGGCGCACCCCTTCGACATCGGGATGCTGGCCGGCTACATGCTGATCCTCGAGCGCGAGTTCGTCTCCCGCCACGCGGTGCTGAACCTGCACCCGGCGCTACCGACCGGCCCGGCGGGCATGTGGCAGGCCGTGATCCGCCAGCTGATCCGCGAGGGCGCCGAGGAGAGCGGCGTGATGCTGCATCGCGCTATCGCCGAGGTAGACGAGGGCCCGGTGGTCGCCTACTGCCGCTACCCCCTGCGCGACCCGGAGCTCGAGGCGCTGCGCGAGCAGCTCCCCGGCCCGCCCGCCGAGCTCGACGACGCCGCGCTCGACGCCTCCGAGCTGTTCGCCGCGATCCGCGCCCGCGGAGTCGCGCGCGAGGCCCCGCTCGTCGTCGCCACCCTCGCCGAGTTCGCCGCAGCCCGCCGCCGCGTCGAGGGCCCGCTCATCCTCGACGCCTCCGGCGCCCCCGCCGAGCCGGCGGACCTGACTGGCCCCGTCAATGCGCAACTTGCTTAGCCGACGATACTGGCTTCGGCACCTCAGCCACGTTTGGCACAGGATGCGGCTCGAGAGGCAGCTGACTTCTGTCGCCAAGGATCAACCGGTGGAAGGAAGCTACCACCCACGGCTAACCCTCCGAGGGGTGGAAGCGTTAGCACCCGGTAGCGCCACGAGGAGGGAGGCCGAGGAACGTCGCTCTGGCCTCACCGACCCACCCACCTACATGGTCCGCCTCATTCTCGGGCTTGCCGGGCTATCCCTCGCCGACGACGAGAAGATGGCATGGGCCGTCTCGCTGCGTTTCGAGGGCCAGCCTTTTCACTTACACGACTGGAAGAACAGCTCGTGGACGATTCGGTGGTCCCCTGACGACGACGGGGGTGACCAAAGGGCCGAACGTCTTGTCCGACGCATTCGAAACGCAGCGCACGAAGTCGACAAAGTACTCCAACACCACTTTCGATCGGATGTCGACGTCGAGCGCGTCTACCTCCATAGCACTTACGGGAAGATCTCGAATGTGTACTGGCTATTCAGGGAGAGGGTCGACGAGACCGCTATTGAGATCGAGCAGCGACCCGAAGCTTCGGACGCGGATCACTGGACAACGCAATTCGAGCACGAGCTCAAGAGACAGCTTGACTCTCGCGAGCGTCTCGCAATCGACGGATACGCTATGGTTGGCTTCTACTACTCAGGGCTGGAGTCTCTATTCGACGTGATCTATGCGCTGAGTGAGGAACGCCCCTGTTCCTTTTCGGAGTTCGCGGCAATGACTTGGGCTGAGAAGTTCAAGGCACCCTTCAACATCACCGATCCACCAGTCAAGAAGCACTACGACGAACTGCTGGACTTGAAGAGGCAATTCAGAGATCCCATCCTCCACGGCCTCGGCAAAGAACTGCGCTTCCTCTTGCCAGTGCCTGACCTTGGCCTAGTCCCACTCTCGTACGAGAACCTGACACGCTCGGTCCACTACACTCCCAGTATCGCCGACGACGTGTGGGTACGCCGCGCCGCGTCCGCTTTCGATGCCTTCGACGGGTGGCTCCGCGAAACTGAGCCTTACCAATACGCTTTGATGTTTGCTGAGGCTGGCTTTCCCGTACCGCTCATTGAGCAGCGTGCTGACTGCATCCGAGCCAGCATGACCTCAGTCGACGACTTCGCGGCCTGGATTGAGGCTGAGCACCGGGGGGCCCAATACCTGCGCGACCGCTACCAATAGCCGTGCGAGTGTGTCAGTCCAACAGGATGGCACGTCAAGGCCCTCCGGCGCCCGCGCCGAGCCCGCGGACCTCACCTCGGAGGTGGACGCGCAGTTGGGGTAGTGGTGCTCGGGGTCCGCCCTACTCGACTTCGGCGTAGGTAAGGAGCCATTCGCCGTCGAACTGTTCCCAGATGAAGATCATCTTGACGGAGCCGAAGGGGAATCTGCCGGTGTGGCGGGTTTCCCACCTGCCGCGCTCGATCTCCGTGGGCGGCGATGTCTCCTCGGGATCGACCTTGGCGCCGAAGGTCCGGAAGGGCCGCATGTTTGCACGGACCTCGTCCTCTTCCTCCGCCCAGTAGCCCGGCTCGTAGAAGGTGGCGAGGGTGTCGGCGTCGTACGTGTTGTAGACGTCCCACATCGCCATGGTTCGCTCGCGGAGATGTTGCACGAGGTTCACCGCGTCGCCGGAGGCGGCCTCCGCAGCTGCAGTCGCGGTGGGAGTGGGCGACGCCTCGGGCGTGGCAGTGGGCGTGGGCTCCGCCGAGGGCGTGGCGGTCGCCGCCTGCGCTGGCGAGGGTGTTGCGGTCGGCGTCGACTCGGCCGAGGGCGTGGCAGTGGCCGCCTGCGTGGGCGTGGGCGCCACGGTCGCCTCGTCGGCGGGCGTCTCCTCCGACGATCCGCCGCAGGCAGCCAGGACGAGCGACAGCGCCAGGATGACCGCCGGCGCTATTCCCTTCGGCGACATGCCGTCCCCTCTCACGTTCGACGATAGACGGTACCACCTCGGGCCCGTGACTTCGCAGTCCGTGAACCCGCGAGCGCGATGGCGCGCCGGCAAGCCGGACCGTGATCGCCTCCCCACCCGCTGGCCGCGCGCCAGTGCGCGCGCTAGGCTGGCGGCATCCCCACGAGGAGGAAGCATGGCCGGGCGCTATCTGCCGGTGCCGGCGACGCGCCGAGGGCAGGTCGTGCGGCGGCGAGCGGGGCTGCCGGCGCGCGTCGCGAGCCTCGTACCGGCACGGGCGCTGCCCGTGCTGCGGACCTCGCTGCTCGTCGCGGGGGCCGCCTTCGCCGCCGAGTTCGCGCTGCGCGCAGCCATCGGTGGCTCGCTGCTACGGTTGCTCTCGCCCTTCCGCTCCAGCGCCGCGATCACGCGCACCGAGATCACCGAGTGGCTGATCGTCGAGCGCTTCCGCCGCCGTCAAGGCTAGCCACCCGCCCGTGCCCGAGGAGCGGCTGCAGAAGATCCTCGCGCGCCACGGCCTCGGCAGCCGGCGCGGAGTCGAGCAGCTGATCCGCGCGGGCCGCGTGCGCGTCGACGGCGCCGTCGCCGAACTGGGCAAGCGCGCCGACCCCGACGCCAGCAGCATCACCGTCGACGGCGCGCCGCTGCCACCGCTCCCGCCCGAGCTGACGCTGCTGCTGCACAAGCCGCGAGGCGTCCTCGTGACCGCCTCGGACGAGCGCGGGCGCAGGACGGTCTTCGACCTGCTCGACGGCCCGCCGGCCAGCCTGCGCCACGTCGGGCGGCTCGACCGCGACAGCGAGGGCCTGCTGCTGCTCACCACCAACGGCGAGCTGGCGCACCGCCTGATGCACCCCCGCCACCGCGTCGGCAAGACCTACGAGGCGCTGGTCGAAGGCGTCCCGGACGCCTCGGCGCTCGCCCGGCTGCGCGAGGGCGTCGAGCTGGACGACGGCCCGACCGCGCCCGCGGAGGCGGAGCTGCTCCGCAGCGCTCGCGACGGGGCCTGGCTGCGCGTCGTGCTGCACGAGGGCCGAAAGCGCCAGTTGCGGCGCATGCTGGAGGCCGTCGGGCACCCGGTGCGGCGGCTGATCCGCACCGAGGTCGGCGGCGTCGCCCTCGGCGAGCTCGCGCCGGGCGCCTCGCGGCCGCTCGCCGCCGCCGAGGAGCGCGCCCTGCTCGCCCTCGTCGGGCTCGCCGAGTAGCCCCGCGCGCTGGACTCGCCTCGGTAGCCCTCCATATCATCGCGGCGCAGGCGAGCCGCGGACGCCTCGAGGGCGCCGCGCAAGACGGGGACGGAGGCGCGCCCGATCGCTTCCCAATCCCCGACGCCGCAGTCCCCGCCCGGAGGCGACGCCCCGAGCGAGTCGGTCGCGCGCAGCCTCGCGCTCGACGGGCCGACCGCCGCTGGGAAGAGCGCCGTCGGGCGCGCCCTCGCCGAGCGGCTCGGCTTCGGCTTCCTCGACACCGGCATGATGTACCGCGCCTGCACGCGCGCCGTCCTCGCCGCGGGGATCGACGCCGAGGACTCAGAGGCGGTGATCGAGCGCGTGCGGACGGCGGGCCTCGACGTCGAGTGGCCGGACGAGCCGACGACGCCTCGAGTGCTGGTGGACGGCGAGGACGTGACGGACGGGCTGCGCGAGCCGGAGGTCGAGGCCAGCGTCTCGCTGATCTCGCGACTGCCCGAGGTGCGCAACGAGATGGTGCGCCGCCAGCGCGCGGTCGCCGAGCGCAGCCCGGTGGTGATGGCCGGGCGCGACATCGGCACGCGCGTGCTCACGGACGCGCGGGCGAAGATCTTCCTCGCCGCCTCGATCGAGGTGCGCGCCCGCCGCCGCCTCGCCGAAGAGCTGGCCGCGGGTCGCGAGACGGATCTGGAGCGCGTGATCGGGGAGACCGCGCGTCGCGACGGCCTCGATCAGACGGGAAAGCGCGCGATCCACCCCGAGCAGGCCGCCCCGGACGCGCTGATCCTCGACACGGACGCGCTCAGCATCGACGAGGTGGTCGCGAGCGCCATCGAGGCGTACGAGCGGGCGAACGCCCCGTGATGGGCTGGCTCTGGGGTCGCTTCTCGATCTTCGCGTACTGGATCGCGACGACCGTCGTGTACTGGTTCATCCGCACCTTCGCCCGCCTCGAGGTGGTCGACGCCTCGAATGTGCCGGCGGAGGGCCGGGTGCTCGTCGTGGCGAACCACCTGAGCAACTTCGACCCGGTGCTGGTCGCCGCCTGCTCGCCGCGGCAGGTGCGGACGATGGCGAAGCGCGAGATGTTCGAGACGCCGCTGGTCGGCTGGACGGTCTGGGCCTACGGCGCCTTCCCCGTGCGCCGCCACTCCGCGGACATGGGCGCGCTGCGCGTCGGCCGCAACCACCTGCTGGCAGGCCGCGCCGTGCTCGTCTTCCCCGAGGGCACGCGGGCGCCCGAGCGAGCGCTGATACCCGCCCTGCCCGGCTCGGCGATGCTCGCGCTGCTGGGCGACGCCCCCGTCGTGCCCGTCGCGGTGAGCGGCACCGAGGCGCTGAGCGGGCCCGGCGCCATCCTTGGCGGGCTGCTGCGCGGACGGCCCACGGTGCGTGTCCGCTTCGGCGAGCCGTTCGCCCTCGCCGGGGGCGGGCCGAGCGCCAGCCGCGCGGAGGAGGGGACCGACCAGCTGATGCGCCGCATCGCCGCGCTGCTGCCGGAGCGCTACCGGGGCGCCTACGGCGCCGGCAGCGAGGGCCAGATCGTCGTCGCCCGCGGGCAGGAGGAGGCGGACGAGGCGTAGCGTCACCTGCCCCCGTAGCGAGGATTGCGCGGGGACGGCCTATACTGCGTACAGGGTGCGGGGAATGCGCGAGCCTCCGGTGGCGCGCGTCCATCGCACTTCCGTGAGTACTTCCCCAGCGTGCGCGACGCCGACGCGCCCGCGAGAGGCGACCGATGACCACTACCGCGCCCGAAGGAACGACCGCGGCCACCAACCACCCCCCGGTCTTCCGCTTCGGCGCCGGCAACGCCGACGGCGACGCCTCGATGGGCAACCTGCTCGGCGGCAAGGGCGCCGGCCTCGCCGAGATGAGCAGCCTCGGCATCCCCGTCCCGCCCGGCTTCACCATCACCACCGAGGTCTGCAACGCCTTCTATGCGCTCGGCCGCCGCTACCCGGACGGCCTCGTCGAGACCGTGCGCGAGGCCGTCGCCGAGGTCGGCCGGCTCGTCGGCGCGGGCTTCGGCGACGCCGACAACCCGCTGCTCGTCTCCGTGCGCTCCGGCGCACGCGTCTCGATGCCCGGGATGATGGACACGGTCCTCAACCTCGGGCTCAACGACGAGACCGCGGAGGGCCTCGCGCGGCGCTCGGGCAGCCCGCGCTTCGCCTACGACTCCTACCGACGCTTCGTGCAGATGTACGGCGATGTCGTGCTCGGCGTCCGCGCCGAGTCCGACACGGACGAGGACCCCTTCGAGGCGCTGCTCGAACGCAAGAAGCACGCGCGCGGCGTCGAGCTGGACACGGAGCTGGACGCCGCGGCGCTGCGCGAGCTGGTCACCGAGTTCAAGGCGGTGATCGCCTCGCACACCGGGCTCGCCTTCCCCGACGACCCGTGGGAGCAGCTCTGGGGCGCGATCGGGGCCGTCTTCAACTCCTGGGAGAACCCGCGCGCCGTCGTCTACCGCGAGCTCTACGGCTACCCCTCGGACTGGGGGACGGCAGTCAACGTGCAGGCGATGGTCTTCGGCAACCTCGGCGAGGACTGCGCCACGGGCGTCGTCTTCACGCGCGACCCGGCTACCGGCGAGCGGCGGCTCAGCGGCGAGTACCTGATCAACGCCCAGGGCGAGGACGTCGTCGCCGGCATCCGCACCCCGCAGCCGCTGCTCGCCTCCTCGGGGGCCGCCGGCGACTCCCTCGAGGAGCTGATGCCGGAGGCGCAGCGCGAGCTGGCCGAGGCGTGCGAGCGCCTCGAGCGCCACTTCCGCGACATGCAGGACATCGAGTTCACCGTGCAGCAGGGGCGGCTCTGGGTGCTGCAAACACGCTCCGGCAAGCGCACCGGCCAGGCGATGGTGAAGATCGCCGTCGACCTCGTCGACGAGGGCCTGATCAACGAAGACGAGGCGGTGGCGCGCCAGGAGGCGGAGAAGCTCGACGAGTTGCTGCACCCCACCTTCGACCCCGCCGCCGAGCGGCTCGTGATCGCGACCGGCCTCGGCGCCTCGCCGGGCGCGGCGGTCGGGCGCGTCGTCTTCTCCGCCGAGCAGGCCGCCGAGTGGGCCGATCGCGGCGAGGAGGTCGTGCTCGTACGGATCGAGACCAGCCCCGAGGACCTCGCCGGCATGCAGGTGGCGCAGGGCATCCTCACGGCGCGCGGCGGCGCCACCTCGCACGCGGCGGTCGTGGCGCGCGGCATGGGCAAGTGCTGCGTCGCGGGCTGCGGCGCGCTGGCAATCGACTACGCGCGCGAGCGCTTCAGCGTCGAGACGCCCGGCGGCGTCACGCACACCGTGAACCTCGGCGACACGATCTCGATCGACGGGACGAGCGGCGAGGTGCTGCTCGGGGCGGTGCCACTCGTCGAGCCCTCGCTGCCCGACGAGTACCGGCGGCTGATGGGCTGGGCGGACAGCCGGCGACGGCTGGGCGTGCGCGCCAACGCCGACACGCCCGAGGATGCCGCCGGAGCGCGCGCCTTCGGCGCTGAGGGCATCGGCCTCTGCCGCACGGAGCACATGTTCTTCGGCGAGGACCGCATC